>DATFAE010000312.1:0-5267 GCA_035254945.1 Arthrobacter sp.
GTCCGGTGTTCCTTTTTCCACCAGTCCCGGAAGGACTGCGAGGGGGGTGCCGGGATGTCGCGGCTTTGGGTCCAGCCGGCGGCGATGCCGGGCAGCTTGGTGATCTTCTTGTCCGGGCCGGCGGCCAGGCGTCCCAGCGGCAGCCCCTTTTCGAGAAGGCCGAGACGTTTTCCTGAGGACAGCGCCCAGGAGGCGGCGTTCATGCCGACATCCATCTGGGTGGGGATCTTCTTCTTGCCGCGTTTGCTGTCCACATCGACGCTGCGCAGGTGCACCAGGATGTCGGGGATGTTGATCTTTACCGGGCAGGCGTCATAGCAGGCCCCGCAGAGTGAGGACGCGTAGGGCAGCGAGTTGTTCTCCTCGGCCTGGATGCCGGTCATCAGCGGTGAGAGAATCGCCCCGATAGGCCCGGGGTAGGTGGAGCCGTAGGCGTGGCCGCCCGTGCGCTCATAAACCGGGCAGACGTTCATGCAGGCGCTGCAGCGGATGCAGTGCAGCGCGGACCGGCCCATTTCATCTGCCAGCGCGGCGCTGCGGCCGTTATCCAAAAGCACCAGGTGCACGTTCTGCGGCCCGTCGCCTTCGGTGACGCCGGTCCAGAGCGAGGTATAGGGGTTCATCCGTTCCCCGGTGGAGGAACGCGGCAGCAGCTGCATGAACACTTCAAGGTCCTGCCAGGTGGGGAGAAGCTTCTCCACGCCCATCACCGTAATCAGTGTCTCGGGCAGTGTCAGACACATCCGGCCGTTACCTTCAGATTCAACAACAGCGAGGGTGCCCGAATCTGCCAGTGCGAAGTTGGCCCCGGAAACGGCGACCTTGGCGGTAAGGAACTTCCGGCGCAGGTGCGCCCTGGCGGCACCGGCGAGGCGGGCCGGTTCGTTGGTCAGATCAGGGTCCACGCCCTCCATTTCGCGCAGGAAAATGTCCCGGACCTGGCTGCGGTTCTTATGGATCGCCGGGACCAGAATGTGGCTGGGCTTGTCATGGTCCAGCTGGACGATCAGCTCGGCGAGGTCGGTCTCGAACGCTGCGATGCCCTGCTCTTCGAGGTACTCGTTCAGGCCGATTTCCTGCGTGGCCATGGACTTGATCTTGACCACTTCAGTTTCACCGGTCTCCCGGATCAGCCCGGCCACGATCTCGTTGGCCTCCGTGGCGTCGCGGGCCCAGTGAATGACGCCGCCGCGGGCCGTGAAGGTCTTCTCGAACTGTTCCAAGAGCTCGGGCAGCCGTGCCATCACAGATTCCTTGATCGCGGAACCGGCATCGCGCAGCTGTTCCCAGTCCGGCAGTTCGGAGACCACAGCGATCCGCTTGTCACGGATGGTGTGGGTGGCGTGGCCGAGGTTGGCCCGGAGCTGGGCGTTCCCGAGTTCGCGGTGGGCGGCCTTCGGGAAGGACTCGGAGGCGTGCAGGTTGCCCGTGCCATAGACAGGTATGGAGGGCATGCCGAGGTAAGTGCTCATCGCGTGGCCTTTCCGGTGGAGATGCGCACTTCGCCGGTGACGGACGCGGGCTCCTCGAGGGTGCTGGCAAGGATTTCGGCCAGGTGCAGGGTGGTGATGTCGCTGCCCTGGCGGGAGAGGCCGCCGCCGATGTGCATGAGGCAGGACGCGTCCCCTCCGGCGCACAGGCTTGCCCCTGTTGCCGTGATATTCGCCGTCTTGTCCTCAAGCATGGCGGAGGAGACGTCGGCGTTCTTCATCGAGAACGTGCCGCCGAAGCCACAGCACTGGTCAGCTTCCGGCAGTTCGGCCATGTCGATCCCTGCGACACTGCCCAGCAACCGCGCCTGCCGGTCCCCGAGCCGGAGCAGGCGCATGCCATGGCAGCTCGGGTGGTAGGTGACGCGGTGCGGGAAGTAGGAACCGAGCTGCGCGCCAGCATCGGTCACGCCGAGAACGTCCACGAGCAGTTCGGAGAGCTCATAGGTTTTGGCACCGACTGCGGTGGCACGTGTTTCCAGATCCTTGTCGCCGCACGAGCGGGCGACCATGGGGTGCTGGTGCTTCACGGAGGCGACGCAGGAACCGGACGGTGCGACGGCGACGTCGTAGTCCTCGGTGTCGAAGGCGGCGACGTGGTTGGCGATCACGGGGACAGCTTCCTTGAGGTAGCCGCTGTTGACGTGCATCTGCCCGCAGCAGGCCTGGCCGGACGGGAACACAACTTCGTGTCCCAGCCGTTCCAGGATTTTCACGGTGGCACGCGCTGTGGCGGGGTACATCGCATCCACGATGCACGTAGCGAACAAAGCGATTCGCATGGCAGCCTTTCGGGCTAAGGGGTTTGTGGTCTGACCATAGTAGATCACGTGACCGACGCCACTGGCAACCGGCGAATCCAAGTGAAGCCGCTCACACTTTCAGGAAAATTTACGCTACACTCTGATGGTCCGACCACAGAGGTCTGACCATATCCCCTGTCACCCCCCTCAATGTGGAGGAACTCCGTGGACCAGTTCACACCCAGCACCGACCCGGTGCTCAACAGCGTCATGTGGTCGGCCATCGTCGCCCTGCTGCCGCTACTGACGTTCTTCATCCTGCTCGCCGTCGTCAAGACCAGAGCCCATGTCGCCGGGGCCTTCGCCCTGCTGATGGCCCTGCTCGTTGGCATCGTGGCATTCCAGATGCCAGCCGGCCTTGCACTGCTCTCCGCGACCCAGGGCGGCGTCTTCGGCGCCTTCCCTGTCCTGTGGATCGTCATCATGGCCGTCTGGCTCTACCAGGTCACTGTCCTCAGCGGACGCTTCGAGGACCTCCGCCGCGTCTTCGACGTGATCGGTAAAGGCGACGTCCGGCTCCAGGCTGTCCTGATCGCCTTCTGCTTCGGCGGCCTGCTCGAAGCCCTCGCCGGATTCGGCGCACCTGTCGCGATCACCGCCACCATGCTCCTCGCCCTCGGACTGCCGCCGCTGCGCGCCGCGGCAGCCGTCCTGGTCGCCAACACCGCCCCGGTCGCTTTCGGCGCCATGGCCATCCCCATCACCACCGCCGCGGGACTCACCGGACTCCACGCCACGGACATCGCCTCGATCGTCGGGCGCCAGGCACCGCTGCTGGCCACCATCGTGCCGCTGATCCTGCTCTTCATCCTCGATGGCCGCAAGGGCCTGAAAGACTGCTGGCCCGCCGCACTCGCCGTCGGCTTCGCCTTCGCCATCGCGCAGTTCCTGTGCTCGAACTACTTCTCCTACGAACTCACCGACATCGTCGCATCCCTCGCCGGCCTCGGCGCTGCCGTACTGTTCTTCCGCGTCTGGACCCCGAAGGGCAGCTCCGAAGCACGCGACCGCCTCGGTGTGGCCGCCGCAGCCGTTGAAAAGGAATCCGCCATCACAGGCGGCGGCTCACACCGGGCCACCACCCTCACCAGCACCCCCGACACCGCAGCGGACCGCCTGACCCCGATGCGGACCTGGCTCGCCCTGTTCCCCTACTTCCTGGTCATCGTCGTCTTCGGCATCGCCAAACTCTGGAAACTCGGTGTAAACGTCCCCGCGTTCCTGGCCTCCACCGACATCAAGATCCCGTGGCCGATCCTGCACGACGCACTCGTTGACGCAGCAGGCAAGCCCGTCTCCTCCACCATCTACTCCTTCCAATGGCTCTCCACCCCCGGCACCCTTCTCCTGCTCACCGGCCTGATCGTCGCCGCCGTGTACTCCAAGTACAACGAAAACGGCCGCTACAACATCACCGTCGGCAACGCCGTGAAAGAAATCTGGAACACCATCTACCGGATGCGCTGGGCAGGCCTGACCATCATCACCGTCCTGGCACTGGCCTACGTCATGAACTTCTCCGGACAGACCATTTCCATCGGCACCTGGCTGGCCGGCACCGGAACCTTCTTCGCCTTCCTCTCACCCGTCCTCGGCTGGATCGGCACGGCCGTCACCGGCTCCGACACCTCCGCGAATGCCCTGTTCGCCAAGCTGCAGCAGACCGCCGGCATGAAAGCAGGAATCGATCCGAACCTTCTCGTGGCCGGCAATACCTCCGGTGGTGTTGTGGGCAAGCTGATCAGCCCACAGAACCTCGCCATCGCGGCGTCCGCGGTCAACCTTGAAGGCAAGGAATCGGTGATCCTGCGTAAAGTAGTCGGGTGGAGCGTGGCGCTGCTGCTGGTGCTGTGCACCCTCTCCTACCTCCAGTCCACTCCCATCCTCGGCTGGATGCTGCCTTAGCGTCCAGCCTACTCAAGACGCAGTGTGCGGGCCGCCCCCTGGCCCGCACACTGCCCGCCCGTAAGGAACCGCCCGTGATCACCGCCGAAGCAGGAGCAACACCCCGCCGTCGTACCCATGACGCGCTCCTGAAGGACATCGAGGCGGACCTCCGCTCGGGCAAAATCAAAGTCGGGGACCGGCTCCCGGGAGAACGCACCCTCGCCGAAAGCTACGGGATTTCCAGGGCGTCGGTGCGGGAGGCCATCCGGGTACTGGACGCCATGGGAATACTGCGCAGCTCGGTCGGATCCGGACCCTCCTCCGGGGCAATCGTCGTCTCCGACCCCTCCGCGGGCCTGTCATCGGCCCTACGACTGCACGTCGCCAGCAGCACACTGCCGGTCGAAGACATTGTCGAGACCCGCATCCTGCTCGAAACCTGGACCGCCCGGGCCGGCGCGAACCGTACAGGAGGCGACGAGGACCTAGAACAGGCAGCCCAGCTCCTGCAAGCCATGGACAATCCCGGCATCAGTCGTGAAACGTTCCATGAACTGGACGCCAGGTTCCATGTCGCCCTGAGCTCCCTGGCAGGGAACGCTGTGGTCGCAACCATGATGGAATCACTCAGCGGCGCCATTGTTGGCTACGTTAAAGGCGCAATGGACGCCATGGACGCCTGGCCCGACGTAATCTCCACACTTCGAAACCAGCATCACGGCATCTTCGACGCCGTCCAGTCACACGAAGGAGAGCTCGCAGCCCGACTCCTGCAAGAGCACATCGAGTGGTTCCATCAGAAGGCACAGGAAGCGACCGCCGCCGAAATCGGGAGCTGAACTAGTGTGACGATTCATGCAGGCGCTTTCGCACGTCCGCCACACTGACCGACCCTTACAGCGGGGTGGGAGCTAAGTCATGAAAATCAATGAACTAGCGCCATCACCAAACGACGTCATTGAAGCTGCGCGCTCAAGCCCTCCTCATGTGAACCTCTAACCGCCCAACCACGCCGTGAAGAAAAACGGCCATTTCTGGACAAAAGCCACACTACGAACAGCACAAGACCTCTGGAACTGATGGAAGT
>DATFAE010000313.1:0-5629 GCA_035254945.1 Arthrobacter sp.
TGGATGAGTCCAAGGTCCGGTCCAAGTACGGGGTTACGATCGTGGGGGTGAAGTCACCGGGCGAGGACTTCACCTATGCCCGGCCGGAGACCAAGGTTTCCGCCCGGGACATGCTGATCGTGTCCGGCCACGTGGACCTGCTGGAACGGTTCGCGGCCCGGCCGTAATCTCTTTGGTTCAGCTCGTCGAAACCGTCAGCTGAGCTGTTTGGTGATCTCCGCTGCCCGGTCCGCGGCGGCGCGGGCACCCGCGGCGATAATTTCCGGGATGCCGCGCTCATCAAAAGTGGCGATCGCGCGCTCTGTGGTGCCGTTGGGACTGGTGACGGACTTGCGGAGGGCTGCAGGATCCGCGCCGGGCTCAGCCAGCATAAAACCGGCCCCTGCAACCGTCTCCCGGGCCAGCAGCAGCGACAGTTCCGGCTCAAGGCCCAGCTCCACGCCCGCTGCGGCCATGGCTTCCGCCAGGTAGAACGCATACGCCGGACCGGAGCCGCTGATGGCTGACAGTGCGTCCACCTGCTCCTCAGGCACCTCTACAACGGTGCCGGCCGGTTTGAGGATTTCCTTGGCCAGCTGGAGCTGCCCGGGTGAGCAGTTGGTCCCCGGTGACACTGACACCACGCCGCGGCCCAGCTTGGCAGGAACGTTGGGCATCGTCCGGATGACAGGCTGCCCGGCAGGCAAAGCCGCTTCCAGCTGTGCCAGTGATACGCCTGCGGCGACACTGACGACGATGGTCTTCGGAGAAAGGGACCCGCTGATCTCGCGGGCGAGGTCGGCGATGCCCGCCGGCTTGGTGCCAAGGATGACGACGTCGGATCTCTTCGCCGCCTGCTTGTTGTTCTCCGGTTCCTCCTCGCCGGCAATGGCGGTGATTCCATGGTGGCGTGCCGCCAATTCGGCCGCACGCTCTGCCCGCCGGACCGTGGCCACGATGTCAGCGGGGTCGGTTCCGCCGTCGATCAGGCCACCCAGGATGGCTTCGTTCATGGATCCACAGCCAAGGAATGCGATTCGGTTGCTCATGGATCCATCATGGCAGTTCGGGCGCTGTGCCGCCCAAACGGCAGGTGAAATGAAGGCGGCGGAACCGGTCCGCAGCGATTCACAGCAGACTCCCATGTTCGCCGCAGGTGGCACACAACTTGGGCCCCTAACGTAGTTATTACCTCATTGAGGGTGCGAGTGATGAGGCAAGCATGGGGATGTTTGCCCGAGGCGCCGGTAGTCCGCAGCAGGTTTTCCCCCATTTTCCTGCTGCGGGTGCCGGTGCTTTCGCTTTAAGGAGTGTTCGCCTCAGGGCTCATGTTGAGCGCCGTCGGAAGGGCTAAAGTGACGCCGCGGCCTGCGGTGCCCCGACGTGCGGCGCCGGATCCAGCGGACCGGCGAAGACAAGCTGGTCCAGCCGCCTCAGGATCAGGCCTTCACGCAGGGCCCACGGGCAAATCCTGACCTTTTTGAATTTGAACAGTTCCAGTGCGGCCTCTGCCACGAGGGCCCCGGCAAGCAACTGGTTGGCACGGGCCTCCGAGACGCCGGGCAGGTGGAGCCTGTCCTCGGTTTTCATGGCCGAGATGCGCTGGGCCCAGACACCGAGGTCAGTCCCGTTGAGTTCACGTTTGACGTAGGGGCCCGCAATGCTGGGAGCGGCGCCGGCGATCCTGGCAAGGGAGCGGAAGGTCTTGGACGTCCCGGCAACGAGGTTGGCGCGGCCCAGGCCGTCGAACTGCCGGACAGCTGGCTTGAGGGTGGCGCGGATGTACCGGCGCAGCTCCTTCACGCTTTTGGCCGACGGCGGATCTTCCGCCAGCCAGTCCCGTGTGAGCCTGCTGGCCCCCAGGGGCACGGACGTGGCCATTTCCGGGAGTTCGTCCTGGCCGAACGCCATTTCGAAGGAGCCGCCGCCGATGTCCAGGTTCAGGATGGGCCCGGCTCCCCAGCCGTACCAGCGGCGGACAGCGAAAAACGTCATGGACGCCTCCTCGCTGCCGGTCAGCTCCTGGAGGGTTACCGTGGTTTCGTGCTTGACCCGGGCCAGGACTTCCGGGCCGTTGGTGGCCTCGCGGATGGCCGACGTACAGAAGGCCAGCAGATCCTCGGCCTTGTGCTTGGCCGCAAACTCCCAGGCCTCCAGCACGAACTCGGTCAGCTCGTGCTGTCCGGCATCGGTGATGTTGCCCTCCGCGTCCAGGTACTGGACCAGGGAAAGCGGCCGCTTGTGGGAAGCAAAGGGCACGGGGCGCGCGCCGGGATGGGCGTCGACCAGAAGGAGGTGGACAGTATTGGACCCGATATCGAGGACGCCTAGCCGCATCCTGCCATTATTCACCCGCGCCGCACGTCGATCACAAACGGCGCGGGAACATGTCAGTTGGCGCTGGGATCCGAGGGAGCGCCGTCGGGAAGCTCGTCGGCGCGCTTGAAGTCGCGCTTGATGTTGGCCACGCCCTCCGGGTTGATCTCAAAGCCGAAGGCTGCGCCCGGGTTGATGACCATCCCCAGTTCCTCGCCGATGTTGGCGATGATGGCCGCGCCCTGGGTTCCCAGGATGTTCGGGGCTGCTGCAAGGTACTGCTCGTCAACGCGGCTGGGATGGGAGAAGACTGCCAGGACGGGGTCGCCGTCGGCATTGGCCAGCACGAGGGGCTCCACCTGGGAGTCCTCGCCTTCAAGGCCTTCAGTGCTGACGACGTAGACCTCGCTGTTCAGGAAGGACAGGATGACGTCCACCGGGCTGGCCTCGGGCTGTCCGCCCTGGGCGAGCTTCTCTTCGAGGTCGTTAAGCGGCGTGGTGTCGGCGGTGCCGGGCTGTTCAGTCATGTATCTACTCGACCACGTTGTGCCCGGCACCGCAAACCACCGATTGCTACTTCTTGGCGGCGGCCTTCTTTTTCGCCGGAGCCTTGCGGGCCGTCGTCGTGCGCTTGACCGGACCCTTGGCGCGCTTCTCGGCGAGCAGCTCAACCGCCTGCTCCCGGGTGAGCTCCTCCAGGGACGTGGCCCGCGGGACGGTGATGTTGGTGATGCCGTCGGTGATGTACGGGCCGAAGCGGCCTTCCTTCACCACGATGTTCTTCTCCGACACGGGGTCTGGGCCGAACTCCGCCAGCGGCGGCACGGCAGCACGGGCGCCGCGCTGCTTGGGCTGGGAGTATATCTCCAGGGCCTGCTCCAGTGTGATGGTGAAGATTTCCTCTTCGGACCCGATGGAGCGGGAGTCGGTGCCCTTCTTCAGGTACGGGCCAAAGCGGCCGTTCTGCACCGTGATGAGGTTGCCTTCGGCGTCCTCCCCCAAGACGCGGGGCAGGCTCATGAGCTGGAGCGCCTCGTCCAGGGTGACGGAGTCAACGGTCATCGAGGCGAACAGCGAACCGGTGCGCGGCTTGGCCTTGACGGGCTTCTTCGGCGGTTTCGGCTTGCCGTTCTTGTAGTACTCCACGGGCTGGCTGGCCAGCTGTTCGTCGGTCATCTCCGGGATGATCTCGGTGACGTAGGCGCCGTAGCGGCCGTTCTTCGCCACCACTGTGTGGCCGGTGTGCGGGTCGGCACCCAACACGCGTTCTTCCGGCGCCGCCGTCGCCATCAACTCGATGGCCTTGGCTGCGGTCAGTTCGTCAGGAGCCAGGTCTTCGGGGACGTTGGCCCGTGAGGATTCGACAACTTCGCCGGTCTTGGCGTCCACCGTGGGGGTGGTGCTCTCCAGGTAGGGGCCGAACTTGCCCACCCGCAGCGTGATCTGGTCCGTGATGGGAATGGAGTTGATTTCGCGGGCATCGATCTCGCCAAGGTTGTTGACGATGCTCAGCAGGCCAGGATCGGCGTCTTCACCGTAGTAGAAGTGCTTGAGCCACGCAGCGCCGACGGCCTGGCCGTTGGCGATCTTGTCCAGGTCGCCTTCCATGTCCGCGGTGAACTCGTAGTCCACGTAGTCCGTGAAGTGCTGTTCCAGCAGGCGGATGACCGAGAACGCGATCCAGCTGGGCACCAGGGCCGAACCCTGCTTCCGGACGTAGCCGCGGTCCTGGATGGTGGAGATGGTGGAGGCGTAGGTTGACGGGCGCCCGATGCCCTTCTTCTCCAGCTCCGCCGTCAGGGACGCTTCAGTGAAGCGCGGCGGCGGCGAGGTTTCGTGGCCCACGGCGACGATTTCGGACGCCGAGAGGGAGTCGCCCTTGGCCACGTTGGGCAGGCGGCGGGCTTCTTCGGTGTCGTCATCGCCGCGGCTTTCGTCCTTGCCTTCCTCGTAGGCGGCCAGGAAGCCGGGGAAAGTGATGACGGTGCCGGAGGCGGAGAATTCCGCGTCCCGCCCGTCCACAGCAACGGCACCCAGGCGGATGGTCGCCGTCGAGCCCTTGGCGTCGCCCATCTGGGAGGCGACGGTTCGCTTCCAGATCAGTTCATACAGGCGGAACTCGTCACCGGAGAGCTGCTTGGCCACCTGCGCCGGGGTGCGGAAGGAGTCACCGGCGGGGCGGATGGCCTCGTGGGCTTCCTGCGCGTTCGCGGCCTTGCTCGAATACACGCGCGGAGAGGCAGGAATGTATTCCGGGCCGTACAGCTCGGACGCCTGCCGGCGGGCGGCCGTGACGGCCTCGTCGCTCAGCGCCGAGGAGTCGGTACGCATATAGGTGATGTAGCCGTTTTCGTACAGGCGCTGGGCGATCTGCATGGTGCTCTTGGAGGAGAAACGCAGCTTGCGGCCGGCTTCCTGCTGCAGTGTCGAGGTGGTGAACGGCGCAGCCGGACGGCGGGTGTACGGCTTGGTGTCAACGGAGCGGACCAGGAAGTCAGCGTCCTGCAGGCCGGCTGCCAGGGACGTGGCGAGTTCCTCGTTCAGGTGGACGGCGTTGCGGGCGGTGAGGACGCCGTCGTCGTTGAAGTCCCTGCCGCTGGCCACCTTGGCGCCGTCAACGGCGGCAAGCTTTGCCTTGAACGAGGCGGACCCTGCACCGAACTGGCCGGTCAGGTCCCAGTAGGAGGCAGCCTTGAACGCCATGCGTTCGCGTTCGCGGTCCACCACCATGCGCGTGACCACTGACTGGACGCGGCCGGCGGACAGCCCGCGCGCGACCTTGCGCCAGAGGACGGGGGAAATCTCGTAACCGTAGAGGCGGTCCAACACGCGGCGGGTTTCCTGGGCATCCACCAGCGCGGAGTCGACGTCGCGCAGGTTGTCCATGGCGCGGTGGATGGCTTCTTTGGTGATTTCACCGAAGGTCATCCGGTACACCGGGACCTTGGGCTTCAGTACTTCCAGCAGGTGCCACGCGATGGCCTCGCCCTCGCGGTCCCCATCGGTTGCGAGATAAAGAGCGTCAGCATCTTTGAGTTGGGCCTTGAGCTCGGCAACCTTTTTCTTCTTGTCCGGGGACACCACGTAATACGGCTTGAAGTCGTTTTCGATGTCGACGGCGAACTTGCCCACCGAGGTCTTCTTCAGTTCTGCAGGGAGCTCAGAGGGCTGGGGCAGGTCGCGGATGTGACCGATGGAGGCCTCTACGATGAAGCCCTCGCCGAGGTACTTGGCGATGGTCTTGCTCTTGGCCGGAGACTCCACAATCACGAGTTTCTTGCCGGTTTTGGCCTTGCTTGGCACGGTGCTCCTACAGAAAAAGGTTGCTCGGGCA
>DATFAE010000314.1:0-1956 GCA_035254945.1 Arthrobacter sp.
TGCACCTCCGCCAAGGCCCACGAAGCCAATGCCCCCAAATACAAAGCCGCCGGGATCCATGCGATCGATCTCACACCAGCGGCCGTCGGACCCTACCTGTGCCCAATGGTGAACCTGGACTCGCTCGAAGATGTCCTGAACGTCAACATGATCACCTGCGCGGGTCAGGCGACCACCCCCATCGTTGCCGCCGTGTCCTCCGTGGTCCCCGTCGAGTACGCGGAAATCGTTGCCTCCATTGCCTCCAAGTCCGCCGGCCCTGGAACGCGGGCCAACGTCGACGAGTTCACCGAAACCACCGCCAAGGCACTTCAGGAAGTCGGCGGGGCCAAGCAGGGCAAGGCCATCATCATCATCAACCCGGTCGAACCTCCCATGATCATGCGCAACACCATCTACGCCGCGATCCCGGCCGAAGCCGCCGAACCGGGTGAGCTGCAGGACAAGATCCGTGCAGCCATTGACGGTGCAGTCGCCGAAATCCAGGACTACGTTCCCGGCTACGCCCTTCGCGTTGAGCCGCAGTTCGACTCGGCCCGCGATGACTGGAACGGGAACGGCAGGGTAGGTGTCTGGGTTCAGGTCAAGGGCGCCGCTGACTACCTTCCCGAATACGCCGGCAACCTGGACATCATTACCGCTGCCGCCACCCGCACAGCTGACCTGCTGGCCGAGCGCATGGACGCAACCATTTCTTCGACACCCGTAGGAGCATGAACATGACAGCAACCAACGACCTCAGTGTCCGGTTGACGGACACCACACTGCGGGACGGCTCACACGCCATGAGCCACAGATTCACCGAACAACACGTCCGTTCGGTGGTCCGCGCCCTCGATGACGCCAAAGTCGAAGTCATCGAAGTCACCCACGGTGATGGCCTGGGCGGTTCTTCCTTCAACTACGGTTTCTCCCTCACCCCGGAACTGGATCTGGTCCGCGCCGCCGTTGACGAGGCCCGCAACGCCAAAATCGCGGTGCTCCTGCTCCCCGGGTTGGGCACCATTCACGACCTGAACCAGGCCCACGACGCCGGAGCCTCCGTCGCCCGCATCGCAACCCACAGCACCGAGGCTGATGTCTCCATCCAGCACTTCCAGCACGCCCGCAAACTGGGCTTGGAAACCGTCGGTTTCCTGATGCTCTCCCACAGGACAACCCCGGAAAACCTGGCGAAGCAGGCCCGCATCATGGCCGACGCCGGCTGCCAGTGCGTCTATGTCGTGGACTCCGCCGGAGCCCTGATCCTCGAAGACGTCTCAGACCGCGTCTCGGCCCTCGTGGCCGAACTCGGCAGCGACGCCCAGGTAGGCTTCCACGGTCACCAGAACCTCAGCTTCGGCGTCGCGAACTCCGTCTACGCCGCCCGCGCGGGGGCCAAACAAATCGATGGAACCTTGCTCGCACTCGGTGCCGGCGCAGGAAACTCACCCACCGAGGTCCTCGCGGCAGCCTTCGAACGGCTCAACATCCACACCGGCGTCGACGTGCACGGTGTGATGGCCGCAGCCGAAGACGTCGTCAAACCCATCATCACCCGCATGCCGATTATGGACCGGGCATCAATCATGCAGGGCTATGCCGGCGTCTACTCATCCTTCCTCATCCACGCCGAACGCGCCTCCGAACGATACGGCGTCCCTGCCTGGCAGATCCTCGAAGAAATCGGCAAAGCCGGCTACGTCGGCGGGCAGGAAGACATGATCGTCGACGTCGCCGTACAGCTCGCCTCCGGAGCCAGGGTCGCCTGAACCGCAGAACTACCGGCATCCGTCCACGCCGTAGGTTTCTATGGTTGCTCCAAAGCCGTTTGAGGCTAAGGGTAGGTTGACCGGGCAAACGCTCGGCTGGGGTATCCCCAGCCGAGCTTTTTACTTGTCACTCGCAAAGTTGCTCAGCGAGGTAGACGTGCGGGGAGCGGACCATTGGCGCAGCTTTCGCCGGGGTCAGGTGTGG
>DATFAE010000315.1:0-2251 GCA_035254945.1 Arthrobacter sp.
ACTTGATGGTGGCGTCGACTGCTGCGAGGAAGTCCTCAGCGGTACCGATGTCGTTAATCGCGACTACGGGGGTACCGGGCTTCTCGGTGGAGGTGATGGTCATGTAGTAGGGGCTCCGTTGTGGATAGTTAGTCGGTCAGGCAAACCGCCGCGCCCGCGTTATGGAACGCAGGCGCAGGTCTCGGCAGATTCAACGAATCTGCCGGGTATCCCTGATTTTGTGGATTGTAGATTCGTGCACGTAGTACACGCCCGTTTATTCTAGTCGCAGTGGCCAACACGGGTCAAAGTCACTGCAGGTCATAGCGGGAGGACTGCCCCCAGGGTGGCAAAGGCAGCGCCCTGTCCCAGGAGCCGGGGCAACGCCTGGGCAAATCCTGCGGCGGTGCCGCTGCCGGGCCTGTTGAAATGGGCAATGATAATGTCCCCGCTCCGCGCCTTGCCCACTTCGGAAGCGACGATTGAAGCTGCAAACGTGGCTCCGCCGTCACCATTGATGCTGAAATTCACCGGCACGAGCCCCAGACGGCGGGTAATCGCCGCCGCAGTATCGTCATAGTACGCGGTGCCGGTCCGGAAGAACCGCGGAGCGTGGCCGGCAATGTCCTGGAGGAGCTTCTGGTTTTCCATGACCTCGTCGTAGACCTGGCCGACGTCGGCGGTCCCTGCGATTCCGTAGGCTGACCTGCCATTCACAGACAGTGGCCGATGGCGGAATCCGTGGTTCGCGAGTTCGAAAAGGGGATCGCGGGCCAGTTCGGCCGTCAGTCCCGGATTGGCCTGGATCCACCGTTCGTTGACGAACAGGGTGGCCGGCACGTTGAGCTTGCGCAGCGTCGAGAGCAACTGCTGGTCGACGCCGGATCCGCCTGGGCCTCCGCACGCGTCCAGGGTGATCGCCGCCTGGTGGGCCGGGGACCGGGTCACCACACCCGTGACCTGCAGGCCCCATTGGGAGGGCAGCAGGCCGGCGAATTCGGACACGATCTGGGCTTTCGACGGCGGCTGCACGGCTGCCGGCGGGACTGGTGCGGGCTGGCTGGGCCCTGAGGCGTCCTGCCCGGGCAGAGCCGGCCCCTGCGGGGCAGCCCGGGGTGGTGCCTGTTGTTCGTCGGGCACGGCCCCGCCGACTGTCCCTGTCGTGGCCGTCGCGGCACATGCCGACACAGCCGCGAGAACGCCCGACGTGATGCCGAGCATAAGTGCCCGTCGGCTTGTCACGCCGGGCGCGCCTTTATCCCCCATGGATTGTCCTTGGTGAGGCAGGGGCCCCTAGAAGTGGGTCAGGCAGTGCGTGGCGCGCTCAACTGCGAACATGCCACGAGCCTGGAGCGCCGCGCCCTGCTTGTGTTCGCGGATCCGCCCAGCCGCCGTCAGCGTAACCGGGCAGACGCCCCCAACGAAAATTGATGACAGGGAAGAGACATCCAGCGTCAGGTCAGGCTCTGCCGAGGCGCCAAGGCGTCCGACGGCGGCCTTTCCGCCGCTGACCTCGAGGGCGTACGTCCCGGCCGTGAGGCCAAGCGGATCCAGCACGTCCAGGACCAGCCTGCCGTCCACGGCGTAGTGCCGGGCCTCCAGTGCTTTGGGGGCATCCAGGATCCGGAGCCAGAGCATGTCCCTGCCGTCCGAGGACTCGATGCAGCGGGGATCGGCCAGCGCCCAGGCCAGCGGGTCATCCACCGGCGCCTCGGCCCACGTGACGCGTTCCACCAGGTCGATGGCGCCCAGGTACTGCCACAGCTCCAGGTAGGCCTCGGGGGTGGCAGCCACCAAATCCACCACTTCGACTGTGTAGGGCCTGGTGTCCCAGCCCAGGAATTTGTAGGAGACGTAGCCATCCACGGCGGCGTTGGGCCCGTAGTGCAGCGCCACCTTCACGGCGGGATCCTCCTTGCCGTCCCGGCCCAGGGATCCCGAAGCCAGCTGGCGGTACCACTCCTGGCGGCCAATCGACCCCGGCGTCACGCGGTGGACGCGGTCGAAGACCTGCGGCGCGACGTCCAGCAGCACCTTGGGCTCAGCGACCTCCACTGACCCGACAGGCTGGTGGTTGAGCTGGAACCGTGAGGTGGTATCCACCTTTACAGTGCGTTCAAAACTGGCGACTCCGTAGCCGAAGCGTCCGTAAATGGAGCCTTCGGATGCGGTCAGTGCGGCCACTGCGATGCCGTCGCGACGTGCCTTATCCAGGTCCTCGGTCATCATCCGGCGGAGCAGGCCGCGGCGCCGGTGCGAGGTCCGTACGGTC
>DATFAE010000316.1:0-7032 GCA_035254945.1 Arthrobacter sp.
CAGAGGCAGCGGCGCAGGAACAGCAGGCACTGCGGGAGGCCGCCGAATCCCTTGCGGCGGCAGGGTTCGAGGCAGCCCGCCGCAGTGGAGGATCCACCCCGACGGCGCTCCTGACTGGGCGATCCGCAGCCACGGAGGTGCGTCCCGGCGTGTACGTTTTTGGTGACGCCCAGCAGCTGGAGCTGGGCCGTTGCGCAGTGGAGGACATCGCACTGACGGTGGCCGCCACCGTGGTGAGCCACCATGAGACTCCCCCGGATGCCCCGGCCCGCTTCATCATCGACGCCGGCAGCAAGATCCTGGGCAGTGACCGGCCGGCCTGGGCAAGCGGCTTCGGCCGGCTGATTGACCACCCGGAGGCCCGGATCACCGCACTCTCGGAGCACCATGCCACCGTTGAGTGGACTGGCAGCGGAACCATCCCGCCCCTCGGTGACCGCCTGCGCGTGGTTCCCAACCACGTCTGCCTGGCGATCAACCTGGTGGACGACGTCGCGGTGACCAGCGGCGGAGCGTTCGTGGACCGTTGGGCCGTCGCCGCGCGAGGCAAGAACAAGTAGCCGTCCCCTGCGGAGGCAGCCCCAACGCAGGTCTTTTTTTCGCCGACTGTTGAAAAAAGCCCTGTCCCGGCCGTAACCTGAATGGACTGTGTTCCAGGACACAGCCACCGGAAACCCGAGCAATGCGGCCATCCGTCGTCAGGAATATCCATGCCAACTGCAATCCAGCCCGCCAGCCAGAAACTCACGTCCAGCGTTGCCTTGACGTTCGACCACTGGAAACACCTCGTGGCGGAGTCCTTCGTGCCGCTCGCCGCCCGGACAGCGGACGTTGACGGTTTCCGCGGGCAGATGCGCGCCCGCGTGCTGGACCGGATGTCCGTGGTGGAGGTCACTGCCACCTCCCACGAGGTCCACCGCACCCCTGCCCTGATTGCCCAGGCCGGCGAACGCTACTTCAAACTCAACCTTCAGCTGGAGGGCACCGGGCTCCTGATCCAGGACAACCGCGAAGCCCTGCTCCGGCCCGGCGACCTGGCCATCTACGACACCAACCGCCCCTACACCCTCGCGTTCGAGGAGGAGGCCCGGATGATGGTGGTGATGTTCCCCTGTGATGCCCTCTCGCTGCCCACCGATTACGTGGGCCAGCTGGCGGCAGTGCGCATGGCCGGCAGCACCGGCCTCAGTGGGATCGTGGGGCAGTTCATCCGGCAGCTCTCGGAGAACCTTGACGTCCTCAGTGGCCCCAGCGGCTCCCGCCTGGCCACGAACGCCCTGGACCTGGTGTCCACCATGCTGCACGCCGAAATGGACATCGCCCCGGACCGGATGAAGCCGCAGGCACTCCTCGCCGTGTCGGTGCGCGAATACATCGAGGCAAACCTGTCCGATCCGCTGCTGTCTCCGGCCAGCATTGCCGCTGCGCATTTCATTTCCACGCGGCACCTGCACAACGTCTTCCACGAGTCCGGTACCACCGTGGCCAGCTGGATCAGGAGCCAAAGGCTGGACGGCGCGCGCCGTGAACTGCGGGACCCGCTGCATGCCGGCAAGCCGGTGGGCGCGGTCGCTGCCCGCTGGGGATTCCTCGACGCGGCGCACTTCAGCCGCATCTTCCGCGATGCCTTCGGCGTTTCCCCCAGCGACTGGCGCCGCGGCGCCTGACTGAGCCCGCCTGCGGGCGATACCGAACCAGCCGCCGTCGGCGTTCAGATCAGCAGCCGACACAGCAGTGGCCCGGCGCGGAGTACTTCCGCGCCGGGCCGTATGGCCTCCTCCCCCGACCACGCGGGGGAGTGCGCCTCAGCTGACGGAGTGCCCCAGGGTGTCAGCCCCGCGGCGGCGCTCCACCTGCCCTTCCACCAGCACACCGGCCGTGAACACCACCGGGACCGCCGCCAGCAGGGCAACTGCGGTCTCAGCGCTGCCGCCGATCAGCGAGGTGAAGTTGCTGACCACCAGGTACAGGACCCAGGCCAGCAGCACGGACGCGAGCGCCGGCGCCAGGAGGGTCTGCCAGAGCTGCCCCGGGACCCGCTCGCGGCGGAAGAATCCGACGACGGCGATGGAGCACAGCATGTACAGCACCAGGAGAGCCGCGACGGCCAGCCCGCTGAACCACGAGAACAGCGTCAGGACCGGGTCCAGGGCAAGCAGGGCGAAGGGGGCAACGAGCAGGACAGCGGTGGCGGTCTGGATCCGGGCGGCCGCGGCGGGTGCACGGTGCCGGTTGGTTCGGGCAACGAGAGCGGGCAGGGAACCGCGGAGCGCCAGCGAATGGAGGTAGCGGTTGATGCCGTTGTGGAAGGCGATGATCCCGGCAAGCAGGGACGTGACCAGCAGGATACCCGTGGTGATTCCCGCCCAGGGCCCGAACAGCTCCACCATGGGGGTGAGCACAAAGGCCGTGGAGTCTCCGGATTCCAGGGCAGCGCCCGCGGCGTCGATCACCTGGGATGGACCGTAGTAGCTGACCAGCATCCACGAGATGAAGGAGAAGAAGACGGCAATGACACCGACGGACAAATAGGTTGCCCGGGCCACCGTCTTGTGGGCGTCCTTGGCTTCGGCGGAATAGATCGCCGTGGACTCGAAGCCGAACATGGAGGCCACCGCGAACATGATGGCAACGCCCGGGGCGCCGGAGGCGATGGCTTCCGGGGAGAAGGACGCGGCCAGGCTGAGCCCTTCGGGACCGCCGCCGCGGAAGAGGACCGTGAAGCCGAACATCAGCAGGACCGCCACTTCCAGCCCCACCAGCAGGGCCAGGACCCGGGCGCCGAGTTCGATGTTCAGGGAACCCAGCACCTGGACGCCGGCCATCGTCACGAGAGCCAGGAGCCACCAGGGAACGTCCAGCCCGGTGGAGGCGAGCAGGCCGGAGAAGGCGGCGCCGTACAGTCCGTACATGGCTGCCTGGACCGTGCTGTAGGCGAGCAGCGCAAGCCAGGCGGCGCCAGCCCCGACCTTGCGCCCGAAAGCGGCGGTGACGTAGGCGTAGAAGGCGCCGTTCGCCTGGATTTTGCGGCTCATCGCGACGAAACCGACCGCAAAAATCACGATGACAATACCGACAATCAGGTAGGCGCCCGGGGCACCGGCGCCGTTGCCGAGTGCTGCCGCAAGGGGCGAAGCGCCGACGATCCCGGTGAGGGGCGCCTGGGCGGACAGGACAAAGAACAGGATGCCCATGACGCCGATGCTGCCGGCGCGAAGGGCGGTTGAGTGCTCCGTGGGCGGAGCGGCTTCAGTGGTCCGGGACTCGGAATTCGAAATACTCATTGGATCCTTCTTAACGGTCATGAGCTCTGGGGGGAAGGGCGCTGCGCGAGGGGGCAGGCGCCGATGAATCCAGCATGGCAGCGGACCCGGCGTGCGCCTTGTCCTGCAGCGATCAGTTGTTGTGCCTGAGTGCAGTGACGTGCCACCCGTGGCGGCGTTCAGCGGGAAGGCGCCCGCAGGAGGGCGGCAGCGTTGAGGGCGGCCCCCATGCCGCTCTCGATGGCGCCGTCGATGAAGCCGCCCCAGCCGTTGGCGATGTCCGATCCGGCGAACAGGACACTGCCGTGCGCCTCCTGCATGGCAGGCAGGTGCCGGGAAAGGAATCCCGTGGCGTGCATCGGCCATGTCTCACCGGACAGCGGATCGTCCACCCAGTTGTGGCTGGCGACGCCCACCACTTCAGCGTCCGGGACAAGGCGCCGCAGTTGCTCCTGGACGGCAGCCGCGTCCTCCACATCGATGTTCGCGGCGTCCGGGCCGAATCCCACCACGATGGTGTCGCCGTCGATCGCGTATTCCGTCTGGAAGAAATTCAGGGGCCAGTCGGCGCCGCCCAGGGCAACGAATGGCGGGTGGTCCCCCTTCAGCCTGATCCAGACCTTGGACCCCCTGGACACCTGGCCGAGGCTGAGTCCTTCGTTCTTGGCGGCGGACAGAGGCGGCTCGAAGCTCACCGCGTGCATCGCGTGCAGGGGCACGGTGACGATCACGCTCCGCGCCCTGACGCTGCGCCCGTCGGTGCTGTGGACGCCCACCGAGGTGCCGTCGTCATGGACTCTTTGCACAGTAAAACCGGGTTCGACGCCGGCCCCTGAGTCCGCGAGGATCGACGCCGCCAGGGCTGCCGTGCCGCCCACGATCTTGTAGGTGGCGCAGGCCTCGAAGTTCACGGCCCAGTCGCCATTGGTCAGGGCGACCCAGCGCAGGGCCTGGGTCAGCGCCGCATTCTCCAGCGGACCGTTGAAGTTCAGCGCCCAAAAGGATTCCAGGATGTCGCGCTGCGCGCCGGCGGGGAACTGCTCGCGGATCCGGTCCTGGACGGAGACGTCGTCGATGGCCTTGAAGTCGCCGCGGGACAGCGGACTGAAAGGCTCCGGGAAATACTTCCGGGAGTCCTGGACAAACTCCCCGTTGATCCCGCCGATGAGGCCGAGCAACTCGTCCGGCACGCCCTCATGGCGGCGGCCCTCCGCCCACCAGAACGCACGCTCCGGCTCGGGGCCCGGCGTGGTGTCCAGGCCGTAGCGCTTCAGCTCGGCCCAAACATAGGGCTGGGTCCAGTGCACCCAGGTGCCGCCGATTTCCAGGTCGCGCCCCAGCCGGTGGTCCAGCCACGTGCGTCCGCCGATGCGGTCCCTGGCTTCCACGATCCGGACGAACAGGCCCTGCCGGCCGAGCTCGCGGGCAGCGGTGAGTCCTGCGAAGCCGGCCCCGACCACCACGACGTCGTACAGTTCGTTGTCCATCGCCGGCCCCTAGGAGTACACAAAGAATTCGACAGTGGGCGCCAGGACTTCCCATCTGGTGCGGGCGCCCTTGTTGAACGAGGCCGCGCCGCCGGCAGTGAGGTCATAGGTATCCCCGCCCTCCACCTCGATGCGGAGATGCCCTTCGACGATGGAAATCGTCTCGTCAGCGTCAATCAGCAGGTCGAACGGCTCGGGCGCCTCCACCGGCGTGACGTGCCAGTAGCCGCAGGCGAGGGCGGGGCGTCCGCCCTCGCCAAACCGGCGGACCCATTGGACGTGGCCGAGTTCGAAGGGTTCATTCTTGTTCGGGTCAAGGGCTGAGGAAGTGGTGAAGGCAGGGGTTTCTGGCACGTTGGCTCCAGGGGTGAGGGGCGCCGGCGGCTGGGCCGGGCAGCGGGGATTTTCAGGGGAGGCAGTGGTGCGTGATCGTCGAACAGTGACCTGTATCACCACTGGAAATGAATCTAAGCAGTTGCTTAGTTTAAGTCAAGGGGCGCCCCCGGAAGGTGGCGGCAGTGGCTAGACTCGGCATATGAAAACGCCAGCCGCTTCCGCCGCACCGTCCAAGTACGGGACCGGCAAGGAGGCACTGCTTCGGGCCGCCGTCGGCGTTGTGGCGGCCAAGGGCCTGCGTGGTCTCACGTACCGTTCGGTGGCGGAAGCCGCCGGGGTGAACAACACACTGGTGGCCCACCACTTCGGCTCCCGGGACGCACTGATCGCTGCGGCCCTGGACTGGGCGGCCGAACAGTCCATCAGCGCTTCCCAGCTGCGGGAAGCGGCAGCCGTGGGCCATTCCTTCACCGAGTCACTCCTGGAACTGCTGCTGGCCGAGCCCGAGCTGCAGGTCTTCCAGTACGAGATGATCCTTGAGTCCCGTCGGCGGCCCGAGCTCACCGAAGCCGTCACAGGCCTCTATGAGGACTACGTCAGCGCCCTGTCCGAAGGGCTCAGGGCTTCCGGCGTCACCGAAAACGTCGAGGTGGTGGCCCGCACGCTGTTCGCGGCCCTCGATGGCCTCGTGCTCCAGTACCTGGCGGGAGTGGACCGCGCGCTCATCGCAGCGTCCCTCGAGGAAGTCCACGAAGTGCTGCTCCTCCGGACCGGTCCGTAACGCTGGCGGCCCAGGGCAACTGTTCGCCTCGCGTCAACCGCCGTTCGCGGATACACAAGACGGCCCCGGGGCATCGGGGCAGACTCGAGGCATAGCCTCAGGCCACGCCGGCCGGTGCGCATTGCCTACTCGAAGTGGAGTACCCCATGGAAACTTACGACGCCCTGCTGGCCTCGATCACCCCGCAGTCCGGCGAAACCCGGACCATCCTGGACCCCGCCACCGGCACCCTCGTGGGCCACGCCCCGGTCCACACCATCGAAGACCTCGAGATCGCCGTTGCCGCCGCCCAGGCAGCCCAGCCGGCGTGGGCCGCCCTGGGCCACGACGCCCGGTCCGCCGCGCTCCTCAAAGCCGCCGACGCCGTCGAACGCTCCGCCGAGGAACTCGCCCGCCTGCTCTCCCGCGAGCAGGGCAAGCCCCTGAACGGCCCCAACGCCCGGTTCGAGGTGGGCGCCTGCGCCGCCTGGCTGCGGGCCGCCGCCACCATCCCCCTGGAGCCGGAAACGGTGGTGGACGACGGCGAAACCTACGCCCAGCTGCACTACCGCCCCATCGGCGTCGTCGGGGCGATCGGCCCGTGGAACTGGCCCATGATGATCACCGTCTGGCAGATCGCCCCTGCCCTGCGGATGGGTAACGCCGTGGTGGTCAAGCCCTCCAAGATGACGCCGCTGTCCGTCCTGGCCCTGATCAAGGTCATCAACGAGGAACTGCCCGAAGGCCTGCTCAACGCCGTCTCCGGCGACCGCGAGGTAGGTGCCCGCCTGGCCGAACACCCCGCCGTCGGCAAGATCATGTTCACCGGCTCCACCTCCGCCGGACGCCAGATCATCAAATCCTCCGCGGACACCGTCAAACGGCTCACCCTGGAACTGGGCGGCAACGACGCCGGCATCGTCCTGCCCGACGCCGACCCCAAGGCCATCGCCGAGGGCCTGTTCTGGGGCGCCTTCATCAACACCGGCCAGACCTGCGCAGCCCTGAAGCGCCTGTACGTCCACGACGACATCTACGACGCCGTCTGCGACGAACTCACCGCCGTCGCCAAAGCCATGCCCATGGGCAACGGCCTGGACGAAAACAACGTCCTGGGCCCCCTGCAGAACAAGGCCCAGTACGACATCGTCACCAACCTCGTGGAAGCAGCCAGGGCTTCCGGCGC
>DATFAE010000317.1:0-2675 GCA_035254945.1 Arthrobacter sp.
GGCAGCATCCAGCCAAGGACTGGGGTGGACTGGAGGTAGGAGAGCGTGCAGAGCACGAGTAGCAGCGCCACACTCCATCCCACTACTTTACGCAGGATCACCGACTCCTTGCCTTCAAGGTTGACCGCGGACGCCGCGATAGCGAGGTTCTGCGGGCTGATCAGCTTACCCACGACACCGCCGGAGGTATTACCGGCCACCAGCAGGTTGGGATCGATGCCCGCTTTGAGGCCGGCGGTCTGCTGGAGTTTGGCGAACAGGGCGTTGGCTGAGGTGTCGGATCCAGTAACAGCCGTGCCAATCCAGCCAAGAACCGGTGAGAGGAACGCGAAGAAGGTACCGGTACCGGCCAGCCAGGTGCCGATGGAAATCGTCTGCCCGGAGAAGTTCATGACGTAGGCAAGCGCGAGGACGGTGATGATCGTCAAACCTGCCCAGCGCATCCGGTAAATGGTGTTCCAAATTTCTTTTACCGCGTCTCCGATTGTGATGCGGTAGCGGCCGCCGTCGTTGTACTTGGAATACACAGCGGCGACGATCAGGCCGGTCAGCAGCAGCAGGGTGCCCGGGGTGGAGAGCCACTGGAATGAGTAGATGGTGGAAGAGACAGGCTTGCCCTCGGCGTTGACAAGGGCGTCGTGCAGGATCGGCCACGGGATCTTGATATCAGTCGAGGCGAGGAATGCGGGGACGTTCACGCCAAGCTTCCACAGCTTTGCGATGCCGAAGACGACGATCACGAGGAAGTACGGGAACAGGGCCAGCCAGGTGCGCATGGGCGTCAGGCGGTCTTCGGCGGTATCAGCGGTAGCGACTGCAGAAGCCCTGTGTGAGCCGCCGCCTGCCGTGGCGGATGCCTTCTCGGCTGCCTCAGAGAGCACGCCGAGGCGTTCGCGTGCCGCGATGCTGCCCTTGGGAGTCCAGATGCGGAAGAACAGCACTGCCGCGCCGAGTCCGGCGAGAGAAGCGACGATGTCAGTGAGTTCGTACGAGAAGTAGTTCGAGCAGAGGAACTGGGCAACGGCGAAGGAGAAGCCGACGACGAGTGCGGCGGGCCAGCAGTCTTTCAGGCCCTTGCGGCCGTCGAGGATAAAGAGCAGGATCAGCGGCACGATGGTGGCCAGCAGTGGAGCCTGACGGCCAACGATGGAGGCAATGTCCGTGGCCTGAAGGCCGGTAAGCCCGGCGGCGGTCGTAATCGGAATGGCCATGGCGCCGAAGGCCACCGGGGCGGTGTTGGCCACCAGCACAGCGGCCGCGGCACGCAGCGGCGGCAGCCCGAGAGCGAGCAGCATGGTGGCGGTGATCGCAACCGGTGCGCCGAACCCTGCGAGGGCCTCCAGCAGCCCGCCGAAGCAGAACGCGATCAGGACCGCCTGCAGGCGCACGTCACCTTTACCGATCACGTCAAAGACGCGGCGGAGGTCCTCGAAGCGCCCGCTGAGAACTGTGACCTGGTACAGCCAGACGGCCATGATGACGATCCACAGCACGGGGAAGGCGCCGAAGACTCCGCCCTGGGTCGCGGACAGCAGTGCAAGGCCGGCCGGCATCTGGAACGCCACGATGCCGACGAGGAGGGCCGCTAGCAGGGCGAAGGCCCCGGCAACATGGGCCCTGGTCTTGACGACGGCGAGCAGGATGAAGAACGTCAGCAGCGGCAGCAGGGCGACGATGGCCGACCACATGACGCTGTTGAGCACCGGGTCGGTGCTGGGGGTGAACTGGTCCACGGAGTTCCTCCACATTGAGGGGACGACAGGGGGAGTATGGTCTGACCACTGTGGTCGGACCAGTAGAGTGTAGCGTACATCTCCCCTGTTTGTGAGCCCCTTCACGCGCACCACGGTGGTTGCCAGTGGCGCCGGTCACGTGATCTACTATGGTCAGACCACAACCCCTTAGCCCGAAAGGCTGCCATGCGAATCGCTTTGTTCGCTACGTGCATCGTGGATGCGATGTACCCCGCCACGGCGCGGGCCACCGTAAAGATTCTGGAGCGGCTGGGCCACGAGGTCGTGTTCCCGTCCGGCCAGGCCTGCTGCGGGCAGATGCACGTCAACAGCGGCTACATCAAAGAAGCCGTCCCCGTTATCGCCAACCACGTGAATGCCTTCGACACGGAGGATTACGACGTTGCCGTCGCTCCCTCGGGGTCCTGCGTCGCGTCCGTGAAGCACCAGCACCCCATGGTCGCGCGCGCCTGCGGCGACAAGGACCTGGAAGCCCGTGCCACCGCCGTAGGCGCCAAAACCTACGAACTTTCAGAGCTCCTGGTGGACGTCTTGGGCGTCACCGATGCCGGCGCGCAGCTGGGCTCCTACTTCCCGCACCGGGTCACGTACCACCCAAGCTGCCACGGCATGCGCCTGCTGCGGCTGGGTGACCGGCAATCACGGCTGCTGGCCACCGTACAGGGAATCGACATGGCCGAGCTGCCCGAAGCAGACCAGTGCTGCGGATTCGGCGGCACGTTCTCAATGAAGAACGCCGATGTCTCCTCGGCCATGCTGGAGGACAAGACGGCCAACATCGCCTCCACCGGCGCCAGCCTGTGCGCCGGCGGGGACGCCTCCTGCCTGATGCACATCGGCGGCGGCCTCTCCCGGCAGGGCAGCGACGTCACCACCCTGCACCTGGCCGAAATCCTTGCAAGCACCGTGGAGGAGCCCGCG
>DATFAE010000318.1:0-16224 GCA_035254945.1 Arthrobacter sp.
TCGCGCTGATGGGCCTCACGGACGAACCGGCCGACCTCGACGCCTATGGCCCGATCCCCGCCTCCATGGCCCGCAAACTGGTGGCGGACGGGGCGTCCTCGTTCCGCCGGGTCCTGACCGACCCCCGAGACGGGGCACCGCTGGCGATCGGACGGGCCAGTTACCGCATCCCCGCAGCGCTGAAGCAATGGCTGCGCATGCGCGACGGGAAATGTTCGTTCCCCGGCTGCACCAACCAGTCTTTGGACAACGAAGCAGACCACATCCTCGCCTGGGCAGACGGCGGCACCACCGCCATTGCCAACCTCAATCAAGTCTGCCGGAAACACCACCGCCTCAAACACTCCACAGCCTGGAACCCCACCAGCGCCAGCACAGACAAACCAACCGGCTGGACCTCACCCACCGGCCGCCACTACCAAAGCGAACACCACGACCGGGAACCACCCCAATGGCCACCCCAAATCCTGGAAGAACTCAAGCACAGGGTTCCCGGCACGGCCCTGCCCGACTGGCCGCCCGGAGACGATGAGTTGGAAGCCCGCTCGCCAGCAGGCACCTTGTCAGAAGTCTTACCGCCGGACGATCCCTCGCGGGAGTGCGCCTGGCTGAGGCACGCCCTCGAAGAATTGGTACGGATGCCACAGCTGTCAGTTACTGACTTCTTCTGGCTGGGTGAGCAGCCCTTCCCCTACCGTTCGGCACATTGACACCCGCCCAGTGGCAATCGGCCGCGGCGTCATGCAACCATGCACGCTGGAGCCGGAACCTCGCCGCCGGTACGTTTGAACCATGTCCTCGAACCCCCTCCGTCACGCCATGGCCCGCATGGGCGGCCGGGATCCACATGAAAAGCACCGGGCCGCCACCCCGTTGGAACTCTTCTTCGACCTGACCTTCGTCATCGCCTTCGGCGTGGCCGGCAGCCAGTTTGCACACGAAATCGCGGAAGCGCATTTCGGTGCCGGGCTGTTGGGCTTCTCCTTCGCGATGTTCGCGGTGATCTGGGCCTGGATCAACTTCACCTGGTTCGCCAGCGCCTACGACACCGACGACTGGGTGTTCCGGGTGGTCACCATGGTCCAGATAGTCGGCGTCCTGATCCTGGCGATGGGTATTGAGCCGATGTTTCACTCAATCGTTGAAGGGGACCACGTCGACAACAGGGTGATTGTCGGCGGCTATGTGCTCATGCGCCTGGCCTTGGTGACGCAGTGGGTGCGGGCGTCCAGGCAGGACCCTGCCCGCCGCGAAACCTGCCTGCGCTACGCGAAATACCTGGCCGCGGTTCAGCTTGGCTGGATCGTGGTGCTGATCATCGAAGCCGACGTCGCCGCCACCTTCCTCATGACAGTGCCTTTGGTAGTGCTGGAGATGGCCACGCCATACGCCGCCGAACGCAAGGCCAGGACGCCTTGGCACGCCCACCATATCGCCGAGCGCTACGGTCTGCTCGCCATCATCGCCCTTGGCGAATGCCTGATCGGGGCGATCGAAACCCTCCGCGCCATCGTGGCCCACCATGGCTGGAGCGTCGATGCGGCGCTGGTGGGATTCGGCGGAACGGCCCTCGCGTTCGGCATGTGGTGGATCTACTTCATCCTGCCCGCCGGACCGGCCCTGCACCTGCAGCGGCACCGCTCATTCTTCTTCGGTTACGGGCACATCCCCATCTTCGCGTCCATCGCCGCAACCGGGGCCGGACTGCACGTGGTGGCCTACTACATCGACCACGAGGCCCACATCAGCGCGGCCGCAGCCGTGGCCAGCATCGCGGTACCGGTGGTCCTGTTCAAACTCTCCCTGACCTGGCTGTTCAGCGTCATGATCTGCGTTGACCGCGCCATCATTGCCGTAGCGGCCGGCGTTGTGGCCGCGCTGGCCGGCAGCGTGGGACTTGCCGCCGCCGGAGTCTCAGTGCCGGTCTGCCTGCTGGTGATTGTGCTGGCCCTGGGCGTGTCCATCGTCATCGATGAGAAGCGCGGCACCGAACGGATGAACGCAGCGCTGGAGCAGATGAAAGCACGAACCTAAGGGGCACCGTCAGGCTGGCTGTCTGCCGTTTCGCGGGTCTCAACGGGCTCCCCCACCGCCGCGTCGTCGTCGTACCTCAGGTTCTCGTAGTCGGTGTCGTCTTCGTCATCCAGCCTGTCGTCCAGCTCCTCCAGCAGCCAGGGATTTACCCGGGCCAGGATCTTGCGGATTTCCTCCACCTCTACGGCGGCATACAGCACCGGGCGGGCATCCCGGTATTTGGTGACCGGCGGCTTGTCCGGCCACTTTTCGGCAAGCGCCTTGACCCGCTCGGGCAGTGAATTATGGGCGTTGTCAGCGATCTTGACCAGCGCGGCGTCGTGGTCCTCGGCGATTTCGCGGATTCCGGAGGCGTAGTCGTCAGGATTCTCGTGGAGGCGGTTGGTGACACGCTCGATGATCCCCACGGCCCGTTCGGAGACGCCCATGTCCAACAGGGCCTGCCGGGTGATGGGAGTATCCTCGGCAATGTCGTGCAGATATCCGGCGATCCGGATGTCGTCGTCGAAATCCGCCAGCGCATCCCCCACCGCGATCACGTGGTCACGGTACGGCCGCTTGAGCTTGTCCTTCTGGCGGTTGTGGGCCACCTCCGCCAGGACCTTGGCGGTCTCTACGGTGAATCTGGGCGCGGGGCTGGGCTCCGTGGAGTGCTGGTCTGACATCCCTCAAGCCTACGCGCCGGGCCGCAAGTGTACGTTCGCGCCGGGACTACTCCGGGCGGCCCCAGAGTGCCTTGCGCAGCAGCGCCTTGAGGGTGGCCACCTCGGCGGCTTCGAGGCCGTGCAGCGCCTCTGCATCGGCGCGGACCTGCGGAGGCTCATCTCAGGACAGCCTGCCAGCCAGGCCTGAGCCGGGCCAGACCCAGGCCTCCCGGGGGAGACGGTCCGGCCGGAATGCTGCGAGCGCCTGCTCCAGCGTTCCGGCCGGAAGCCCTAGGGATTCCAGGAGGACGTCCCGAACCTTGGCAACCGGCACCCCGGCGAGCGCCAGGTCCCCGAGGCTCACCGCACCGTCTCGCTTGGCCAGCCGGACGCCATGGGAATTCACCACCAGCGGTACGTGGGCATATTCCGGTATTGGCATACTCAGGAGCGAGGCAAGATATGCCTGCCGCGGGGTGGACGGCAGGAGATCGTCCCCCCGGACCACCTGGTCAATACCCATGGCGGCGTCATCCACCACCACCGCGAGATTGTACGCCGGCACCCCGTCGTTGCGGCGCAGCACGAAGTCGTCCACCACGCCCGTGAAATCGCCGTGGATACGATCGTGAAAGGTGAACTCGTGCACCGCGGAACGCAGTCGAATGGCGGCAGGGCGCGTGGACCGCTTGAACTCCAGCTCCGCGGCATCGAGGTCCCGGCACGTTCCCGGATAGGCGCCCTCCGGCGCATGCGGAGCCGACGGCGCGTCCTGGATCTCCCGGCGCGTGCAGAAACACTCATAGGTCAGGCCCTCCGCAGCCAGCCGGCCGATCACTTCCGCATACACGGCGCCCCGGGCGGTCTGGCGCACGACGGCGCCGTCCCAAGTTACGCCGATCGCCTCCAGGTCGCGGAGCTGCTCCGCCTCGGCCCCGGCCCGGGCGCGGTCCAGGTCCTCGACCCGCAGCAGGAAATCCCGCCCGGTGGACCGGGCAAAGAGCCAGGCGAGCATGGCGGTGCGGAGGTTTCCCACGTGCAGTTCACCGGAGGGGCTGGGGGCAAAGCGGCCGGCTGGGGTCATGAACCAACCCTAGTCCGGACAACACAAGAGCCCCTCAGCTACCGAAGACTTCGGGAATCCGACGTCGGGAGCTCAGGGGCTCTTGCCGTGTTTGCTGGAAAGACCGTGGTGTGAACAAGTGTCAATCAGCGGCGGCCTCCTTGCGGGAAGCGATGTCCAGTGTCCGGGTGGTGTGCCGGGGAACCTGTAGCCAGCGGGGTTCGGCGGTAGCCTCTGCCCCTGTTGCCACAATTTGAACAGAAGCCATACAGTTGGCACAACCGGCACGGTGCTCACTGGTCATTCTGACTAATGCACGCCGCCCAAGCCGACAGGAAGTGATCAGATTGCAGGAACTCGACGCCACGGACAAGCGCATCCTCAACGCACTGGACGAGGACCCCAGGGTTCCCATCATGGTGCTGGCCCAGCGGCTGGGGCTGGCGCGCGGAACAGTGCAGTCCCGCCTGGAGCGGATGTCGGCGTCGGGCGCCCTCCGCCCCAACAGCAGCCGGGTACTCCCCTCAGCCCTGGGCCGGGGCGTGGCGGCAGCCGTCAGCGCGGAGCTGGACCAAAGCCACCTCAACGAGGCCATCACGGCACTCCGGGAAATTCCCGAAGTACTGGAGTGCCACGCACCGGCCGGCGACACAGACCTGCTGATCCGCGTGGTGGCCACCAGCCCGGACGATCTCTACCGTGTCTCCGAGGAAATCCGGCTGTGCCCCGGAATTGTGCGCACGTCCACCAGCATGTTCCTGCGTGAGGTCATCCCGTACCGGACCACGGGTTTGCTGAAGGACTGAGCCTCCGCCCGGTTGTCCGGACCGGACGGGGACCTCTCCCCATCGCCCTCCCGGAGCCAACACGGCTAGGCTGGCACCGGAATCCATTCAGGGGGAAACATGGCGGGGAACTTTTACGGCGGCGACGTGGCCCAGTTGCGGCAGCTCGCCAAGGACCTGGCGGGTGGCGCCAACAGGTTGAGCCTGCTTGGTCAGCAGCTCAGCAGTGCCATCGGCACCGGCGCCTGGAAAGGGCCCGACGGCGACCGCTTCCGCAGCGACTGGACGTCGTCGCACATGCTGCTGGTGAGGTCCGCGACGGCCGGGCTGGAGACGGCATCAAAGACCCTGCTGGCCAATGCCGACGAGCAGGAAAAAGCCAGCAACGGTGGCGGCAGTTCGGGCGGCCGCGGTCCAGGAGGCAGCGGCAGCGGTTCCGGGGACGGCGCCGCCCAGGACCTGACCGACCGGCTGAACGGAATGTCTCCGGAAGAACGCCAGGAGTACCTCGGCAGCGACGAGTTCAGGCAGTGGGCCCTGGACAACCCGGAGGGCGCCAAGGCCGCCATGGACGCCGCTGCGGACTCGGGCCTGATCGACAAGAGCTCCGAGGAATACGCGGAGTTCCTGAGCTCCTATTGGAACAACCAGGCCATGCTGGACATGGGGATCGACCCTTCCAGCTGGGACACGTCCAAGGGCACGGAACATAACTGGGAGACCATCAAGAAGGTCTACGACTTCTACGGCCAGGCCTACCTGTCCAATCCGGACCTGCAGTGGGCCGGCATGGCGAACATGATCGGGCCTTCCTTCGCGGGCGGTTTCAAGGACATGGCCATGCTGCGGGACCTTGCGCAGCAGATCGCGGACAATCCGGCCTCGGACGTCCCGCTCCCCGTCCTTGACCAGATCGAACAGCTCGCCGGGATGACCGACGAGGAGATCCGCTTCTACGAGACCAGCATGCTGGACATGAACAAGGAGATCTTCCTGGACCAGGCGCGGCAGCACCAGGCCTACATGAATGGCGGCATCGAGGAGATCAACCGGCTGCGGGACTCCGGTGCCATTGATACCGGCACCGCCGAGGAGTGGGCCAAGATCGACTCCGGCGACCCCGGCCTGATCAAGGAAGGCAATACCGCCCTCCTGTACCGCGAGCAAAACGAGATCATCGCCGACGACTACGACAACATGCGCAACCACCCCGGCGGGGAAGCGGTGACATACATGGTGACCTTGGCCGGTGAGCCCTCAATCCCCGGCGCCAGGAGCTACCCGGAGGTCTTCCCTTACACCTTCAGCGTGGAGAGCCCTGGCCCGGAAAACGTGCCCTTCACCAACTGGGACAACCCCACTCAGTTCCGCACCGACTTCACCACGGGCTTCCCCGACGGGAACATCTCCAACGCCGACCAGCGATGGGAGCTCATCCGGCAGGACACCCTCCCGGCGTACCAGAACCTCCTGGCAACGGATCCCGCGCGTGCCGAGCAGATCATCGCCTCCGACTTCAACGACCGCGTGGACCAGTACAGGCCCATCAACAACATCCCCGGCATCATGGACCGCTTTGTGGATGGTTTCGACGCGGACGTGCACCAGTGACGTCCGCACGCACAACCGCACGCCCGCGCCCGGGGCGGCAGGCCGCCGTCGTACTTCTTGCGCAGTGCCTTATTGCTGTGTCCGCATGCCTCGCCCTGGCCGGCTGCCAGATCAGCCGCACCCCCACGGAACCGACCTCACAAGGGAGCACCATGAGCACCTCGGAATTCTCCACCCTCGACGCCGCCGGAGTGGCCGCCATCCGGGAATCCAAAAGCGCAAGGCTGGATATGAGCTCGGGACGCCTGGAAAAAGCTGCTGTACGGGTTACCGAAGACAGTTATGGGCCCGAGATCAACACCCGGGACTCTGGAAAGATCAGGCTGACCATCGTTGCACCGAACGGCGAGATCGGTGGCGAAACGGACCGGATCCGCTTGAACACCACCGATAAGCGCCCGGACTTCAGCGAACTCACCTACTTCCTGACCTCGGACTCCCCCGAGGAGTATTTTGAGCTCATCCGGGACGGTGTGCAGCGCTACGGGATCGACGCCGAATCCGCCGAACGCTGGATCGCCGGCGCCCAGCGCGACCCGGAACGCAAAAGTGATTTCTCCATCACGTCCGGGACGTCCACGGGACTGGACGTTAACTACGACCTCCGGTACGACGGCACCAAGGACACCCAGGTGATCATCGTCCATGTCAGGCCGGCTGCCTGACACCACGCGGCGCGCCTAAACCGGCGGGCCCGCGTTGGACTTCAGGTTCTTCATCACCAACGTGGACGTCAGCCGCTCAACACCCGGCAGTGATGTGAGCTCGGCGTCGTAGAAGCGCTGGTACGCCGGCAGGTCCTCGGCGATGACTTTCAGCAGGTAGTCCGGGGAACCGAACAGCCGCTGCGCCTCCACGATGTTGGGGTTGTCCGCCACCCGGTTCTCGAAGATCTCCATGGTGGGGCGGTCCACCTGCCGCAGCGTCACGAACACGATCGCCTCGAACCCCAGCCCCACAGCTGCCGGATCAATATCCGCCTTGTACCCACGGATGACGCCGGAGGACTCCAGATCGCGCAGCCGCCGGTGGCATGGGGCGACGGTCAGACCCACCTTTGCGGCAAGGGCCGTGGCAGTCATCCGGCCATCCTCTTTGAGGTGGCGCAAAATATTCCTGTCAATATGGTCAATCACGCAATAATCTTACCGAACCTGCCTCTTATGACGAGAAAAAGGGGAGCACTTATGGCACCAAACTTCATAGGGTTTGTCCTGTAGCCACCTGACAGGAGTAACCCGTGAACGCCCAGCTGTTTTTCGCCTTTATTGTGGTGGCTGCCGCCCTCGCCTGCACCCCGGGCGTGGACTGGGCGTACTCCATCACCGCGGGCCTGCGGCAGCGCAGCTTTATGCCCGCGGTGGCCGGTCTTTGCGGCGGCTACGTCCTGCATACCATCCTGATGGTCGCTGGCCTGGCGGCCCTGCTGGCCGGCATGCCCGGAGTCCTGGGCTGGATCACCGTGGCCGGCGCCGGCTACCTCCTGTGGCTCGGCGTCAGCACCCTCCGCTCGTGGCGCGGAGCCACGTTCGGTGCGGCAGACGCCGCCGGAAGCCCTGCCGCCAACCAGCTCCGGACGTTCCTCCAGGGCATGGGCACCAGTGGCATCAACCCCAAGGGCCTGCTGTTCTACGTGGCCCTGGTGCCGCAGTTCGTCAGCCCGGAGGCATCCCTGCCGGTGCCGGTGCAGTCGGGGCTGCTGGGCCTGACGTTTGTGCTGCTTGCCGGCATTGTCTACACCTGCGTGGCGCTGCTGGCCCGGAAGCTCCTGCAGTCGCGCCCCGGCGCGGCCCGGAAAGTGACGCTCGCCAGCGGAATCATCATGGTGGCACTGGGTGTTGTGCTGCTGTCCGAGCAACTGGTTCCGCTGTTCGTCTCCTAAGCACGCCTGGACACGAACGCTACGGCCGGCGCTCCATGAACCATTCAGTGAACCCGGAGGCCCGCCCGTCAGGAGCCAGCCGGATGACCCACAGATTGTCGTAGCTGGGCCTGTCCCCCAGGTAGTGCGTGTAGCCCTGCACAAAGGCCAGGTCGCCGTCGATTCCCAGCACTGACCACTCGAACGTCCACTCCTCCGGCTCATCGCGGGCCGCCAGCCAGCGGTCCACGATCTGTTCGCGCCCTATCCACGGCTCCCTGTCGTGCGGGCGGGTGGCGTACACGGCATCCTCGGTGAACAGCGCCCTGATGTCATCGGGCTCGTTGGTGGTCCATGCGCTGATGTACTTTTCCATCCAGGACCGCACTGCGTCGCTCATTTCTCCGTTGTACTCCGCGGCGGATCACCCCACAAGGGTGCCGGGCCGCCGCCCGCGCAGGCCGGCCTCACTCGCCGTCGAGCTTCTCCCATTCCTGTTCCCACAGCCGGCGCTCCTCGACGTCCCTGCGGATGACTTCGAAGGTTTCCAGCTCGGCCTGCCGCCCGCGCAGCCAGTCCCGCGGGTTGAGGGATTTGCGTCCGTTGTCCAGCAGCAGGAGGGCACGGTCCGTCAGGGCGTCGTTGCGCAGCATCAAGTCTGTCTTGCGGCGGCGAAGGACTTCCTTCAGCGTCTCCTGCGCCTTCGTGCGGGCTCCCAGCCGCCGGAGCGACCGGGCCCGGAGCAGCAACAGCGCGGCGGAGAGGTCATCGGAGTTGAGCAGCCCCTCGGTCCAGATCACCACCTGCTTGTCCCTGCCCAGGGAGAACGCAGCGGAACACCGCGCCAGGGCAGCAGGCAACGACGGCGGCAGCTGGGCCGCGGTCTGCAGCGCCGCTTCCAGCTGGCCTGTTTCCCGCAGGCAGTGCGCGAGGGCCAGGAACACTGCCTCCTCGCTGAACAGCACCGGGACCTCCACGCGTTCGGCGACTTCCACCCGGGTGACCACGCGCGTGAGGTAGACGGAGGCGTAATGGTTGGTGTCGTCGTCGTTCCTGATGGACAGCCCCCGCTGCAGGAGCTCGGAGGCGCGCAGGTACCCGCCGTGCTTGTAGGCCAGCAGGCCGGCCATGATGTAGCAGAGTCCTGCCCAGCCGGGATGGGCGCGGGCCGTGGCGATGAGCCGCTCCGGCTCCCGGGCACCGAAGATGGCCTCGTGGACGGCCTTGACGGTTCTTCCGGGCAGCATCTTGAGCCTGGGAACGCTGCCGTCGACGGACAGCAGCGCCGAGTCGCGGCCGCCGAGGACTCCGTGGAGGATCCCGCCTACACCGTCGGCGAGGTCGCGGACCGGTGTCCGCAGCTGGGCCGGACCAAACGGGGTGAGGTCACGGGTGTCCCGGTAAATCGGTCGTGATGCATCCCCCGCGGTCATTTCTCCATGCTAGCCGGGCGGTACAGTCGGCCGGGAAACCAGGCTGCAGCTCACGAAGTGGCCACGGAAACCCAGAGGCCGACCACCCACGTACTCGCGGCCAGGCAGGCCAGCCCGAACTCCACCAGCATGCCCAACCCGGTGGCCTTCAGCGCCGCCCAGCTCGTGGCTGTTGCCGTGCCGAAGTTCCGCGTCCGCAGCAGTTCGCTGAGCAGCAGGCCGGCCGCGAAACCCACAAACAGGCCCACCACGGGAATGATGAACATGCCGGCCACGCCAGCCACGAGGCCGATCACTACGCTCCGGCTTGGGATCCGGTGTTCCTTGAGTTTGCGGCCGGTCAGCACTGCGCTGGCGGCCATTCCGGCCAACACGAAGACGATGCCCACTCCGAAAACCACCCAGCCGGCGGTTCCTGCCCCGCCCCAGATGGCCCATGCCAGGAGGCTGAGCCCGATCAGGATGCTGCCGGGAAGGACCGGGATGATGGTGCCGGCCACGCCCACCAGGATCGCCAGGCCGCACAGGATGGTCACCACGGTTTCGGAGTTCATGACCCCCAGTTTAGGGCGGCTGCCCCGCCGGCGCGGACCGGCTTAACGAACGACGGCGGTGCCTCCCGTTGGTTGGGACGCACCGCCGTCGGACCTTATGGCAGGCTGTGGCTGCGGAAGTTACTCCGCCTCAACCGCGGCGGCGACGGCGGCCGTCACTGCCGGAGCAACGCGCGGGTCCAGCGGGCTGGGCACGATGTAGTCCGCGGACAGGTCCGCTTCCGCCAGTTCCGCAATGGCCCGGGCGGCGGCGATCTTCATTGCGGGCGTGATCCGGCGGGCGCCGGCGTCCAGCGCGCCGCGGAAGATTCCGGGGAATGCGAGCACGTTGTTGATCTGGTTGGGGAAGTCGCTGCGGCCGGTGGCCACTACGGCGGCGTACTTGACGGCAACCTCGGGCAGCACTTCGGGGTCCGGGTTGGACAGGGCGAACACGATGGAGTTTGTGTTCATCAGCTTCAGGTGCTCTTCATCCAGCTTCGAGGAGGAGACACCCACGAAGACATCGGCGCCGAGCAGGGCGTCGCCGGGGCCGCCGTTGATGCCGCGCGGGTTGGTGCGCTGCGCCAGCTGCGCCTTCTTGCTGGCGGGGTCGGCGGCGATGTCGGCACGGTCCCGGTTGATGACGCCCTTGGAGTCAAGCAGGACCACGTCCTGGATGCCGGCAGCGAGGAAGATTTCGGCCACGGCGATGCCGGCGGCCCCTGCACCGGATACCACCACGCGGAGGCTTTCCAGGTCGCGGCCGGTCACCTTGGCGGCGTTGGTGAGCGCAGCGAGGGCCACCACGGCGGTACCGTGCTGGTCATCGTGCATGACCGGGCAGTCCAGCGCTTCGATGAGCTTTTCCTCAAGCTCGAAGCAGCGGGGCGCGGAGATGTCTTCGAGGTTGACGGCGCCGAAGCTGGGGCGCAGCCGGACCAGGGTCTCGACGATCTCGTCCACGTCGGTGGTGTTCAAAACGAGCGGAATGGAATCGAGGTCACCGAAGGTCTTGAACAGGGCGGACTTGCCCTCCATGACCGGAAGGGATGCGCTGGCGCCGATGTTGCCAAGGCCCAGGACAGCGGTGCCGTCGCTGACCACAACGACCAGGCGCTGGGCCCAGGTCAGGGTCTTGGCAAGTTCCGGGTTGGCGTGGATGGCGCGGCTGACCTCAGCCACACCGGGGGTGTAGGCGATCGAAAGGTCGCGCTTGTTGGACAGCGGGACGGTGCTGCTGACCGAGAGCTTGCCGCCCTTGTGGGCGTCGAAGATCTCCACCTCGGTCAGGGCCGTTGCTGCGGAATTGTCAGTGGGTGCGATTGCGTCAATGGACACGTCTTTGTCTCCTGGGGCTAGCCGTGGGCGCACGGCGCAGAAAGGCTCAAGCACATGGAGGCTCAAGATGGTGGATTCGGCGCTTCGCGGGCCCATGGGTGGCGGGCCCGGGGTGAAGCCCTTGCAGGCGCGGGTTGCCAGCCACTCCGGTTCTGCAATGGTAATCAGGCTCAGGGGGCCAAAATCGCCGCGCATCACCGTCCCAGGCATGACAAAACGATTATCCAAGCTGATTTGTGACCCGGATCACGTCAATAAGGCTGATTTAAGGGCGCATTGGTCTAGACCGGTTACGCGGTTCTGTGTGCTGAATACGCTGCGGAGGAGGTGGGAACCAGAAGGGAGCAGGCCTTCTTGAGGTCTTCTTCGGCTTCAAAGAGGGACAGGCGCCGGTTACGGACGGACTGGACCAGACCAGTGACGGTCAGCAGCAAAACCCGGGCCGCGGTGTCGTTGCTGGCTGCGGCCACGGATTCCTGGCTCAGGGCGTCAATCTCCCGCAGCAGCGCAGTGGTGTCCAGTTCCTTGAGGTATACACCGCGGGTGAGGCATTGCTCCACCGCCGGCTGCATGACGCGCATGTGGAAGATCTCCATCACGACGCCGGACAGGGCGCGGCCACGGAAGCGGGCCGAGGCACTGCGGGCGCCGGCCTGAAGCTCGTCCAGCTGGTGGCGGTACAGGGCCAGCATCAGGTGGGTGGGGGACGGAAAATACCGGTAGAGCGTGCCGAGCGGCACGTCTGCCTTGGCTGCAACCTCGGACAGTTCCACCGAATCCAGCCCTTTGCGGGCGAACCCGCCGGCGGCTTCCAGGATCCGGGTGTAGCGCAGTCTCTGGCGCGGGGCAGAGGGCCTTGCGGCCATGGGCGGATGGTCTGAGATGGTCTGGGGCATCAGGATTCCGGGGTTGTGTTCCTATGGTCAAGCAGCAGGAAGCGTCCCCATCCAGTGCCGCCTGCAGTCCGCTTCAACTATACGACACGCTTTCGTGGCGTATTTAGTCAACTCCTTTGATTTTGACGACGAAGACGGCGCCGAGCAGGCCGATCACGGCGGCCGTAACGAACAGCGTCAGGTACCCGCCGAAGTACGTCACGGCGAGGAACGCGAGGACGGGCGCGAAGACCTGCGGAAGAGAATTCGCCACGTTGATGATGCCCATGTCCTTGCCCCTGTCCGCGGCCACGGGAAGGACCTGCGTCAGCAGCGCGAAGTCAACGGCAAGGTAGGCGCCAAACCCCACGCCCAGGATGCCGGCTCCCACAAGGGCGCCGGGCCAGACCGGGAAGAAGGCCATGGTCAGCCCCGCCGCGGCGATGACGGCGGAGGACCCGATCACAAACGGCTTCCGCCGGCCCAGCCGGTCGCTCCACGGGCCTGCCACCACCGCAGTGATCATCACCATCACCGCATAAATGCCGGTCAGGGTCAGGACCCCCAGGGCCGGGTCCTCATGCTTGAGGACATCCCGGAGGAAAAAGAGCAGGTACACAATGGTCATCTGGTTGCAGACGTTGACCAGGAAGCGGGTGAGCCACGCCCACGCGAAGTCCGGGTAGCGGACCGGGCTGATCCAGAAGCTCCGGACAAACTCACCCAGCCGGAACGGAACCCGCTCCGCTTGTGGCAGCTGCGGATCATTCCGGTGGAACAGGTACGGCACGATGGACACGATGAGCGCACCGGCGCACAGCGCATACCCCACCATGTAGTTTCCACTGACGACGGCGCCGAACACGGCACCAACCAGGATTCCCACCGTCTGGCCCATGGCAGCCAGGCCGCCCACACCGCCGCGCTGAACCACGGGAACACGGTCCGGGACAGCAGCCGTGATGGCAGCGTAGGCTGCGTTGGCTCCCAGCTGCACCAGGCACCAGAAGAGCACCATCAGCGCTACCGTCGTTGCGCCGGACAGGGCCAGGAGTGCGGCCGTTGCCAGGATTGCCCCAGCCAAAACCCACGGGGACCGGCGGCCGAAGCGTGAGGTGGTGCGGTCCGAGAAGGCCCCGAACAACGGATTGGCCACCAGCGATACTGCGGCGCCACAGCCCGTCACGAGGGAAAGGATGGCTTCTTTGCTGCCCTCGTCAATGCCGATGGCCTGCTGGCCGATGAAGACGTTGATAGGCCCAAAGAAGGCGGCGTTGATGCCAACGTTGACCAGGACGAGGCCGGTGACCCAGCGGGCGGTGACCTTTGTTGTCGGCTCTGCGAGCGCCGCCGTCGTGCTGTCCGCTGCAGCGCCGGGCCCCGGCGGTGCGGGTGTGTTGGACAGGCTCATGGCTGGTTCCCCCTGGAACGGTTGGCGATTCTGAAAATCAGACTATCGTGGGCTTCATCGCCCCGCTTGTCATAGGGCAAACTGCCTTCCGATACAGCCGCAAACTCCTAGGAGGACGCATGACCGCAGCCGCAGAAAACCAGTCCGTCCAGGCCATCAACACGGCCGATCTCTATGACGAGCGCGGGGACGAACTCGCCTCGGTGTCACTCCAGTTCCAGTCCCTGGGCGGCCGCTCGCACTTCAGTGGACGGGCGCGGACCATCCGCTGCTTCCAGGACAACGCCCTGGTGAAGTCCACCCTCGCCACGCCTGGGCACGGCAGCGTCCTGGTGGTGGACGGCGGCGGCTCCCTCGCCACCGCCCTGATGGGGGACATGATCGCCGAAAGTGCCGTAGCGAACGGCTGGGCCGGCGTCGTCATCAACGGCGCCATCCGCGACCGGGAAGCCATCGCGGGGCTGGACCTGGGCGTGAAGGCACTGGGCAGCAACCCGCGCAAGAGCGCGAAGGCAGGAGCCGGCGAGGTTGATGTGGACGTGGTGATCGGCGGTGTAACCATCCGGGCCGGAGCCGCGATCTGGTGCGATCCGGATGGCATCCTCGTGGAGCGCTGAGCCCGTCCCGAAGGGGCGGCGAAAGAAATCTATGGGCACGGGAATGAAACGGACCGTAACATAGTTACCGAAAGCAACTATCAAGCTTGATCCCCTTTCTTCCCTGGAGCAGTCATGTCCAAAACAACCTCCGTGCGCGCCGCCGGTGAAACCCTGACACAGCGCCAGATCGTCACCGTGATGGTGGGACTCATGCTGGGCATGTTCCTGGCCTCGCTGGACCAGACCATCGTGTCCACCTCGATCTACACCATCGCCAACGACCTTGACGGGCTCTCACTGCAGGCCTGGGCCACCACCGCGTACCTCATCACCTCCACGGTCAGCACGCCGCTGTACGGCAAGCTGAGTGACATCTTCGGCCGCCGGCCGCTGTACCTGATCGCCATCGTGATCTTCCTGGGCGGCTCGCTGTACGCCGGCTCAGTGCACTCCATGACGGAACTGGCCATCGCCCGCGGCGTCCAGGGCTTGGGCGCCGGCGGCCTGCTGGCCCTCGCGCTGACCATCATCGGCGACATTGTGTCCCTGAAGGACCGGGCCAAGTACCAGGGCTACTTCATGTCCGTGTTCGGCATCTCCTCCGTGCTCGGCCCGGTGGTGGGCGGAGCGTTCGCAGGTTCGGAGAACATCCTGGGCTTTGACGGCTGGCGCTGGGTGTTCTTCATCAACCTGCCTATCGGCCTGGCAGCGCTGACCGTAGTGTTCCTGTTCCTCCACCTGCCGGCCAAGCACGTGAAGCAAAAGATCGACTACTTCGGCGCGGCCGCCATCACCCTGGCCATCGTCCCGCTGCTGCTGGTGGCCGAGCAGGGCCGCAGCTGGGGCTGGGCCTCCATGAACTCCTTCCTGTGCTACGGGCTGGGCGTTGTAGGCATCGTATGGTTCCTGCTGGCCGAAAAGCGGGCCGGCGACTACGCCCTGATCCCGCTGCGGCTCTTCCGGAATGCGACGTTCGGCCTGTCCTCCCTGCTGAACTTCATCATCGGCATCGGCATGTTCGGGGCCATCGCCATGCTGCCCATGTACCTGCAGCTGGTGAAGGGCCTTACCCCCACCGAAGCGGGCCTGATGATGATCACCTTCACCCTCGGCATCCTGACCGGTTCAATCACCGCCGGACGCACCATCTCGGCGTCGGGCACGTACCGGATCTTCCCCATCATGGGCACCGCCATCCTCACCACCGCGGCACTGGTCATGGGCCTGTCCCTCGGCGTGGACACAGGCCTGTGGGTACCCGGCGTGATCGCCGTGTTCTTCGGCATGGGCCTGGGTTTCTGCATGCAGCCGCTCACCCTGGCCATGCAGGTGTCCGTGCCGCCCAAGGACATGGGCGTGGGCACCTCCTCCGCAGCGTTCTTCCGCTCCATGGGCGGCGCGGTGGGCACGGCCGTGTTCATCTCGATGCTGTTCAGCGTGGCCGCGGACCGGATCGCGGACGGCATGAAGTCGGCGATGGAAAACGCCGGGTACCAGGCCGTCCTCAAGGACCCGGCCGTCGCAGCCGACCCGGCCAACGCCAAGCTCTACGAGTTCTTCCAGAACGGCGCGTCGAACGATTCGCTTAATGACACCAGCTGGCTCCACTCCGCCAACAGCGTGCTCACCCGCCCCATCACCGAGGGCTTCGCGTACGCGATCGACACCGTGATGCTCACTGCGGCCGTGCTGACCGGCGTTGCCTTCCTGATCAGCTTCGCGCTGCCGAACAAGAAGCTGACGGACCCGAAAGCAGCCAAAGAGCCGGTAGCGGCCCACTAAATCCCCCGTTCCGGGACAGAGGACGACGACGGCGGCACGCCCGCCGCCGTCGTCTTTCTGTTTCGGAGGGCAAAGGTCCGTGAGTGGAACCACGGGCGGTGACGTGCCACACTGTTTAGCGCGTGTGCGCCGGCCGTCTGGGCCGGTACCGCAGCCGACGACGTCCGCACCGCATCCACCCAACCCCCAAACCCAGGGAGCACCATGTCCACCGCCAAGGAGCAGACAACCGCCAAAATCCCCCAGCGGGTG
>DATFAE010000319.1:0-6242 GCA_035254945.1 Arthrobacter sp.
GGCCTGGTTATGATCGAGGCCCTCGCGGCCGGAACACCCGTCATCGGTACCGCGTCGGGGGCGGCACCGGAGATCGTGGACAACGGCATTACCGGATACCTGGCACCCGTCCAGGAACTCGCCCGGCTCTTGCCGCTGGCCCCCAACCTGGACCGTGTAGCCTGCAGGGCAGCCGTCGAGGAACGGTTCAGTGCACAAAGAATGGTTGCCGATCATCTGGAGTTCTACAAGGAAATCCTGAACCACCATGGCAAAGCCAGAAACACTCGGAGCCAGTTCATGGCGTTGCCCTGACGGCAACGGAGTGAGGACTTCGGCATATTCTCTTCGGGCTGTGAATGGCGCCGATAAATGGCGGCGTACTCTTGGCGATACTTGGCGTGGTCTTAGGGTCGGATAACGGGCCGATGCTTTCTTGATGGGGATCCGGCAGGCGGACCGCGCAGCGGCCGGCCGGGACCTTGACCGTATCGACCTCATTCCGTAGCCGCCTGGACTGATGTAGTTCGCACCAGAATCTCATGGGCCAGTCCGGCCGCCCGCTCTGGGGAGGACGATGTCACCGAAGGGTGGCGCACCTCCGTGTAGGCAAGGCCTTACGGCCCTGTCAGGGCTCCAAGGGCGTCCCATATTGTTTGGTCATGACTCGCTCCGAAGGGGATCTCACTGAAGTTACTGGACGATCTGTTTGGGAATGGTTCCAGGTGGGACGCCGCTGGTCCGCGCCACATCCTCCGAGGGGCGTGAGATTGTTTCGTGTGGTCTTCGTGTCTTCGTTGGGGTTCCGCATGCTTGCGGCTGTATTCGGCATTGTCGTGGTTGTTGCCGCCTCGTCCTGCAGTGCGGGGCCGCAAAGCGGTGCCAGCGGCAGCTCGTCAACGGCCGAAGCGACGGCAGAAGTGACGCCCACCACCCAGTTCTCGAGTGGAAGCGCTCCCGCGACGGCAACCCCGTCCGTGACATCGTCCCCGCAAGGCTCAGCCTCGCCGGACGTGGCAGCAGCGTTGCAGTACTTGATCGAGGAGGAGAAGTTAGCTCACGATGTGTACCAGCGCTTCGGGCAGCTCTGGGGCGGTGCGGTCTTTGAGAACATCCAGGCCAGCGAGGCCATGCATCAACAGGAGCTGCTGCAAGTGCTTCAGGCCAGAGGCGTCCCGGATCCACGGACGGGGCAACCTGGCAGCTTCAAGGACCAGGGGATCCAGCAGCTGTACAACGAGTACACGAGGCAAGGAGCTGTGAGCGTTACCGAAGCCTACAAGGCCGGGGCGGTCATCGAGGAACAGGACATCGCGGACCTGAATAGGCACCTGGCCTCCATAACGGACCCCGTAGTCGTTCCCGTCCTCCAGCGTCTCCTGGCCGGGTCCCGGATGCATCTCGAGGCCTTCCAGGCCCATCTTGGCTAGCCGCGGCTGATGCCCTGACGGCCACGCCGCTGTTCCACGGCAAGCCGATGGACCCTCGTGGCAGGCCTGCCAGCCGGGGGGCAACGTCGCTGATAGCGGCCAGCAGGGTCGGACAGAAGGAAAGGGGCCGTTCCGAGCCCCAGGAGGAAGTCGCATAGCCAGGCCGTGTCCAGCGACCTCTCCCGCGAGATGGCCGAGTATTCAAGCACGAACCCCGAGCTGCGGATCAAGGTGGGGATCGAACCGGAGACCGTTGCGGTGTCGAACGGCCAGACGAGCGTCGTGCGCTACCTCAACTACCTAGTCGAGGACCGCAAGCACTACTTCACGAACAACTTCTCGCTCCGGTCGTCGGGCTACCAGTGGTACTTTTCCTTCCTCGCGGCCTTCAGCGAGTTCGAGGACCGGGACGACGTGGTGATCCTGTTCGATGAGCCCGCGCCGACGCGACACGCGAAGGCGCAGCGTGACTTCCTGCGCTTCATATGAACAAGCGACTCGCCCCGGTCGGGCAGGTCGTCTACACAACGCATTCGCCGTTCATGGTCGAGGAGATCGAGCTGCCGGGGCAGAAAGTGTCCGTGACCGTGCTCCTCGACTCCGGCACGGAGGGGGGCGGGAAGGTCGAGGCCGCGATCAAGGCGAACAGGATCGCCGGCAAGCGGGTCGTCTTCGTCGGATCCGTGCTGGAGCAGAAGCACAGCGACATCGAAGACCTGTTCACCGTGGGCGACTACCTCGGGCTGTACAACGAGGCCTTTAGCACCTCGCACAAGGTGGGTAACCTGCCTAAGCATCCCGGCCGGCTGATCCTGAGGTTGGAGGCGTTGGATAGCAAGTTCGATCACCGGCGTCCGGCGGAGATCCTGCTCCGCAGCCCTGCCATGGTCGAGAAGCTCTCGCAGACCACGCTGAGCGACTTCGAGAACCTGGCTCGGAGGATCAATGAGACGCACGCGTGAGTCGAAACCCTTGTGATGCAGGGTTACGAAATTGCCGCCGGGTTGCCTAGGCACGAGAGCATTTGGCGGCCGCGTCCGGGGCCCGCTCGGGCATCTCTTCGTGATGGATCCGCTCCGCTCGGGACCCCAGCGGCTCACCGCTGCCACCCCATTGCAGGGCGATGATCTCGGCCCCGATCGATACCGCTGTTTCTTCGGGAGTGCGCGCCCCCAGGTCCAGGCCAACGGGGCTGTGCAGTTTCAGCAGTTGTTCGTCGCTCAGGCCTGCAGCGCGAAGCCTTTCCATCCGATCGTTGTGCGTGCGCCGGGAGCCCATCGCACCGATGTAGGCGACGGGACGGCCTCGAAGGGCCGCCTCCAGCACCGGGACATCGAACTTGGGGTCGTGGGTCAGGACACAAATCACGGTCCGCTCGTCGAGAAGCCCCCGGGCGAGCTGCTCGGAGAGGTAATGGTGTGGCCAAGCACGGATCACCTCCGCGGCGTCGGGGAACCGCGCTTGGGTGGCAAATACGGCGCGGGCGTCACAAACGGTGACCTGATAGCCCAGGAAGGTACCCAACCGTGCCAGTGCCGCGGCGAAGTCGATGGCTCCGAAGACCAGCATCCGCGGCCGCGGCGCGTAGCTGGCGAAGAACACGGACATGCCGGTGTCGAGGCGCTCGCCGTCAGGGCCGTACGTCAGGACGGAATTCCGGCCGGCTGCCAGCAGGCCCTGGGTGTCGTCGCCGACGGCGTGATCGGCCCGCACCGAACCCAGCCCGCCTTCGAATCCGCCGGGCCGGACGACAAGGTGGCGGCCCAGCCAGCCGGGATCGGGGTGCTCGATCACGGTGGCAACTCCCACCGGGCGGGATGTCTCGATGTCCTCACGGACCCGGTCCAGCTCCACGAAGGTTTGCTGCGAAATTGGCTCTACAAACACCTCAATAGTGCCGCCGCAGGTCAACCCGACCGAGAAGGCATCGTCGTCGCTGACGCCGTAGCTCACCAAGACTGGCCGCTGGTCGGCCTTAACCTGTGTGGCAAGCTCGTAGACGGCACCCTCGACGCAGCCTCCCGAGACCGAGCCGAAGACTTCGCCGGTGGCCGTGACCAGCATGGCAGCGCCAGGGGGCCTCGGTGCGGAACGGAAAGTCCGCACGACGGTAGCCAAACCGGCGGTGCCACCCTGCAGCCAGCCCGGCATCATGGCGGCGAGAACGTCACGCATTTTCCTCTGTCCTCCATCGCCGGCTCAGGGCCGGCCCGAGCGCAGCCCCGCACGGCGGCCCAGGCGATAAGCACCAAACGCTACGGCGGCAAGCAGCCCGATGAGTTTCCCGGGGTTGCTGAGCTGATCCGTGAGCATTCCCTTAGCCAGCGAAAGAGCATTCAGGCTGTTGTCGGGCTGCGAAGGTGGCGACGGGGCAGACTGGGCAGACGGTGCGGAAGGTGCGGGAACAGGCGCCCTAAGTGACCCGGGAAGAGGTGCCGGCGGTGCCTCCTGCCCGGCCTCGGCCGGTGCCTCCTGCCCGGCCTCGCCCGGCGCTTCCCCGGCAGGTTCCGCCAGCAGCGTCTGCAGGTTGGCGGCGAACAGCGCCATCATCTGCTCGGTGACGCCGCCGATGACGCCCTTCCCCATCGCGGCGGCCTTGCCGGACAGTGCCAGATCGGCACTGACAGTTCCGCGCGTAGAACCCTCCGCCTCAGCCAGGTGCAAGGTCACAGTGGCTTCGGCCGTACCTTGGCCGCGGGTTTCCTGCGCCCGGCCCTGGAACACCGCGCGGTGTTCGCCGGCGTTCCGTTCGAGGACGGACATCTGCCCCTTGTACTGCATGGAAACCGGTCCCAGCTTCACCTTCATCCCAATCTGATAGGCGTCGTCGGAAAGCTTGTTCAGGACCTGAGCCCCTGGAACGCATCCGGCCACGCGTTGGAAGTCCATGAGCGTGTCCCAGACTTTGTCGATTGGAGCGACTACCGAGAAAGCGCTGTCTATTTGCATTAGCTGTTGCCCTGCCTCTCTTGTGTTGTCCTGCGTCCGTCCCGGACCGCGGCTGCCACTTCCGTGAGGGCCGCATAGCTGTGGCCGCTGACAAAGGCGTCGCAGTAGGGGAGCGCCGCTGCCATGCCGCCCACCAGCGGCTGGTAGTTCACGGACGCCTTCCTCGGATTCACCCAGACAATCCTGTAGGCCAGCCGCTTCAGGCGTTCCATTTGCGTGGCCACGAGGTCCGGATCATCCTGGGCCCAGCCGTCGGAAAGCACAACCACCACCGCACCCCTTGCCAAACCGCGGCGGCCGTGCGCGTCAATGAAGCTCCGCAGGCTTTCCGCGATCCGTGTCCCTCCCGCCCAGTCCGGCGCCCTCGCGGCGGCCCGGGCCAGCGCCTGATCAGGGTTCCGGGCTGCCAGCTGCCGCGTCAGCCGCGTCAGGCGGGTAGAGAACACGAACGCCTCCGCCCGGGCTCCGGCCACGGCGCCCTGCAGTAACGACAGGAACACCCTCGTGTAGGGCTCCATGGAAGCCGATACATCGCACAGCAGGACCAGCTGCCGCGGACGGGGCCGGCGATGGGCGTAGATGAGCCGTGTGGCATCGGAGCCGGTGCGCTGGGCTGCACGGACGGTGCTCCGGATGTCCAGCCGTGCATTGTTATGCGAAGACTTGCGGGTCCTGCGGCTCAGGCGTGCCGGCGTGGCGAAGATTATCTCCCGAACGAGCCGGCGTGCCTGGACCACCTCCTCGGCGGAGAGCTCGGCGAAGGACGTTTCGTGCAGTCTTTCCTCCGCCGACGCCATGGCCAGGATGGCCTCGCGCTCAGGACCGTCCCCGTCACCGGAGCGTTCCCTGCCGGGAAGCAGAGCAGGCGGCGAAGCCTTGGGGAGGGCCGCCGGCGCGCTCGCCAGCCCTGACGCCGGGGCCGGGCGGAGCCGGGCCTCGGAGCCGATGGCCGGCGGTGCGTTGGATTCGCCCCGGCTGTCGGCAGGATCAAGCCGGCCGTCAAACACGGCGGCAAAGACGGCGTCGAAAACCGGCACCTGCTCCCGGGAGGCCACCAGGACCACCCGGCACGTCCAGTAAAGCTGTTCGCGGGCGAAGGGCGGGATCAGGCGGAGCGCTTCAGCCAGCCGAACGGCGCGGTCCGGGGAAGTCGACAGGCCGGCACGGCGCAGCGCAGCGACAAGTCCGGCGGCCAGGGAAGCGGCCTCCACTCCGGGCGGGCTGATGGCGGCGCCGAAATCAGCCATGGCCGTCCCCGACCAGCCAGGCCGCGCCACGCGTTCCCACGAGCTCAAGGTCGTCCCGGTTCTTGACGATCGAGCCCCAGGTCTTCTCCACGGTGGGCGCATCGATGTGCGTGATGCCGAGCACCGACAAAGCGGAGACCCAGTCGATCGCTTCGGCGATCCCGGGAGGCTTGGCCATGTCCAGTGAACGCATCTTCGTGATTGCGGACGCTGCCTCCTGTGCCAGGGGACCGGCGCTTCCGGGGACACGGCGCCGCACGATCTGGGCAATCCGCGCGGGCGCGGGATAGTCGATCCAGTGATAGAGGCAGCGGCGCGTGAGCGCGTCATGCAGGTCCCTCGTCCGGTTGGACGTGAGGACCACAACCGGCGGATGCGTGGCCCGGATGGTGCCCAGTTCCGGAATGGTCACAGCGGCCTCTGCCAGCAGTTCGAAGGTGAACGCCTCGAATTCGGCGTCAGCCCTGTCTATCTCGTCCAGCAGCAGCACGGCCGGGCGCGGTCCGGGATGCTCGATCGCCTGGAGCAGCGGCCGGCGCAGCAGGTACTGCGGCCCGAAAAGGTCCGACTCGTTCAGGGCTGCGTCACGGACTTCTGCCAGCCGGATCCCGAGCAGCTGGCGCTGGTGGTTCCATTC
>DATFAE010000320.1:0-2327 GCA_035254945.1 Arthrobacter sp.
GCCTGTAGCGGTGGGGAGGCTCGATCTCCCGACCTCACGATTATGAGTCGTGCGCTCTAACCAACTGAGCTACACCGCCACGAATGAGAAAAACCTGCGCCAAGCCGGTCAAAACCGCCTTGACACAGGCCCTCATCCAGAGCCCCCCACCGGAATCGATCCGGTGACCTCGTTCTTACCAAGAACGCGCTCTACCACTGAGCTAGGGGGGCAACGAGTAAATACTCTACCGGAAGATTTCGCCACCAACAAATCGGCGGCCGGACGCGGCCCGGCAGCTGAAAAAGCGCGCAAATCCGGGTCTGCAAGTGTCTCCAGGCAGCCGAAATGGGGCCAGCGGAGCCCGCCTGCCCGGCCGGTGTGACGAAGCGAACATGCGGCAGTGGACGGACGGCTTAAATGCCGATGGGCCGGCTCGAAAGCCGGCCCATCGTGGGGTGCGCGTCAGACTAGCTGACGGTTACCACTTGCCCTTGCGGTTGAAGTCGCGCTGTCCGCCTTCGTTGCCGTGGCGGGGCTTGCGTGAGCCGTCACCGTGGCCGCCGAAGCGGGAGTCGCTGGCCTGGCCGCGGGTGGCGCCGCTGTCGGCACCAACGGAACGCTCGCTGTACGAGCGGCCGCCGCGGTCAGCGGAGGAACGCTCGCCGTCGTTCTTGCGGAAGTCCTTCTTGAACCCGCCGCTGCCCTTGAAGTTGCCGCCGCGGTCGCCGCCGCCGGAGTAACCGCCGCGGTCGCCGCCACGGTTGCCCTGGTAGCTGCCACGCTCGCCTCCGCCGGACGGCTTGCGGCCGTTGTCCAGCTCGAGGTGGATCAGCTCGCCGCCGATCCGGGTGCGGGACAGGGCGCGCAGCTGCTCGGGGCTCAGGTCCGCCGGGAGCTCCACGAGGGAGTGGTCCGAGCGGATGTCGATGCCGCCGATCTGGGCCGAGGAGATACCGCCCTCGTTGGCAATGGCGCCCACGATGGAGCCGGGCATGACGCGCTGGCGGCGTCCGACGGCGATCCGGTAGGTGGCGTTGCCCTCTGTGAGCGTGCGGGTCGGTCCGCGGGAGCCGAAGCCATCCTTGGAGCGCTCGCGCTTCTGGAACTCGGGAGCTGCAGGCAGTTCCTTGACCAGCAGCGGCTGTCCGCCCTGGGCCATGACGGCAAGTGCGGCGGCGATCTCCGAGGCCGGTACGTTGTGCTCTTCCTCGTAGGAGGAGATGAGGTCGCGGAACGCGGCAACGTCCTCGGACTCGAGGGTCTCGGTGATGCGCTCGGCGAACTTGCCCAGGCGCAGCGTGTTCACAGTCTCGGCCGTGGGCAGGTGCATCTGCTCCACCGGCTGGCGGGTGGCCTTCTCGATGGAACGCAGCAGGTACTTCTCCCGCGGCGTCATGAACAGGATGGCGTCGCCGGAACGGCCTGCACGGCCGGTGCGGCCGATGCGGTGGACGTAGGACTCGGTGTCATGCGGGATGTCGTAGTTGACCACGTGGCTGATGCGCTCCACGTCAAGGCCGCGGGCCGCGACGTCGGTGGCCACGAGGATGTCGATGCGGCCTTCCTTCAGCGCGTCGACGGTGCGTTCGCGCTGCTGCTGCGGGATGTCGCCGTTGATGGCGGCCGCCTGGAAGCCACGGGCCTTCAGCTTGTCAGCCAGGTCCTCGGTAGCCATCTTGGTGCGCACGAAGGCGATGACGCCGTCGAAATCTTCAACCTCGAGGATGCGGGTCAGGGCGTCAAGCTTGTGCGGGCCCATAACCTGCAGGTACCGCTGGCGGGTGTTGGCGCCGGTGGTGGTCTTGGACTTCACCGAGATCTCGGCAGGGTTGTTCAGGTACTGCTTGGACATCCGGCGGATCTGGCTCGGCATGGTGGCGGAGAACAGTGCAACCTGGCGGTCCGACGGGGTCTGCTGGAAGATCTGCTCCACGTCTTCAGCGAAGCCCATGCGCAGCATTTCGTCGGCCTCATCCAGCACCAGGTACTGGAGTTCGGACAGGTCCAGGGAACCCTTGGAGATGTGGTCGATCACACGGCCGGGGGTGCCGACGACAACCTGGGCGCCGCGGCGCAGGCCGGCGAGCTGGGGGCCGTAGGCGGAGCCGCCGTAAACGGGGAGGACCGTGAAGTCATCGATGTGCTTGGCGTACGAGGTGAAGGCCTCGGCAACCTGCAGCGCGAGCTCGCGGGTCGGGGCAAGGACCAGGGCCTGGGTCTTGCGGGATGGGCCGTTGAGGTCGTGGAGCTCGGCCAGGCGGGACAGTGCCGGTACTGCGAATGCTGCAGTCTTACCGGTGCCGGTCTGGGCGAGGCCCACGACGTCGCGGCCTTCAAGCAGCAGC
>DATFAE010000321.1:0-3683 GCA_035254945.1 Arthrobacter sp.
GACGCCAAGTGGCCCTCGACCGACGAAAAGTCTGCCCTTGCCGACGCCATTGCCGCGGAGGACGCAGAGCACGCCAGCAGCACCGGAGCGATGGTCAACCGGTGGAAGATACTGCTCAACCCGCAGATCCTGCTGCTCTGCGGCATCTGCTTCTCAGTGCAGCTCTCCATCTACGCCAATACCTTCTGGCTCCCAACCATCGTCAAGCAGATTCCCGGCACCACCGACCTCAGCGTGGGCTTCCTGTCAGCGATTCCGTGGGTCTGTGCCCGACTTTGCCATGTACTTCGCCGCCAAGTGGCAGGACAAAGCCAAGTCCAAACGGCCGCTGCTCGTGGTTGCATCGCTGGTCGCCGCCGTCGGAATCCTCGCCGCGGCAATCGCCACTCCTGTCCTGGCCCTCGTTTTCCTGGCCACCGCAGCCAGGGGGTTCAAGAGCGCCTCGCCGCTGTTCTGGACATCCCGCAGTCCGGCCTGAACCCGCAGGTGCCAGCCCCGGCCATCGCCATCATCAACTGGCTGGGCAACCTGGGCGGCCTCGTGGCCCCGTTCGGGTTCGGCATCATCAAGGAGACCACAGGCAGCGTTGTCCCGGGCCTGTTCGCCCTGGCAGCAGCGTCCACGCTGGCCGCGGGGCTGGTCTACTTCCTCAAAGAGCGCCGCAGCCCGGTAACCAGGGGCGCCACACAGCTTCTCCCCGGTTTGTGGTCTTTTCCCCCGGGAACTCCTGGGAAAAAAGACCGTGCGGCGGGGATTCGTCGCTGCGCCTTATCCACGATCCTGAGCTTGACCGCGACTCCTGCCCCTCAAGGCAAGGTACTGCGAACAAGCCTCCGACAGGCGGGCCTAGCTGCCTGCCATGGCTTAAGTAAATGCCTGCCTTAACGAAAAGAGCCCCGATCCTAAGACCGGGGCTCTTTTCATTTGCGTGCGCGAGGGGGGATTTGAACCCCCACGCCCTTTCGGACACTGGCACCTGAAGCCAGCGCGTCTGCCGTTCCGCCACTCGCGCGCAACTTCTTTTTCATGAATCGCGGCCGGTTTCCCGGATGCTCATCTATGTAAAAGCAGCGAGATCAAGCATAACGGACATCGGCGGCAAAACACCAATTGAGGTGCTGAGGCCCCTCCGGGTGCCTGCCGAACGCTACGGCCAGGAAGCCTGAAGCACCAATGAATGCGCCCCGCACAGCCGCCTGCCGGCACCCTCTAGAGAACTTTTCCGCAGGCCGGGCCGTTGTGGATTAAGGTCATTCACAGGCCTGCCCAGTAGTATCTGATGTAGTAGTGCCTGCCACCGGCAGGCCTTCCGATCTGCAGTGAACTGTGTTGCTGGTTGAGTTCCGGAACGAAAACTGCCCCGCAGCCGGGGGGAAAGGAGAAGGACCATGGGTTTGCTGGACAAGGTCGAGCGCGGCATCGAAAAGGCCGTCCGCGGTGTCTTCTCCACCGGTTCCAAGGCGCAGGTGGAGCCCGTTGAGATCGCCAGCCGGCTTCGCCGCGAAGTTGACCACAAGGCCATCACCATCGCCGCCGGCCGGACCCTCGCCCCCAACGTGTTCGACGTCCTGCTGAGCGACGACGACTTCAAGCGGGCGCAGGAGTGGGGCACTCCGTTGGCTGAGGAACTGTGCGATGTGGTCATCAACCACGTCCGCAGCCAGGGCTACACCCTCCAGGGCTCAGTGCGGATCTCCTTCCGCCGCTCCGAAGAACTGCGCGCCGGCGATTTCGAGATCAAGTCCTCCACGGAGAAATCAAGCGGGGCGCCAGCCGGCCCGGCTGCCCGTCCCAACCTCCCGGCCGCCCCAAGCCGCCAGCCCACACGCCTGCAGCCTGTCCTGGACATCGACGGCCAGCGCTACTCCCTCAATGCCCCCTCCATCATCCTGGGCCGGTCCTCCGAAGCCGACATCCTGATTGATGACACCGGAGTTTCCCGCCGCCACCTTGAGATCCGTACGGCCAATGGGGTTACCAGCGCCGTGGACATGGGGTCCACAAACGGCAGCTACGTCAACGGACACAAGGTCTCCGGGAGCACAGAACTTACCGACGGATCCACCATCACGATGGGACGGACAAAGATCATCTTCCGCCTGCTTCCCGCCAACACTGGTGGCCGCCCATGAGCGAACTGACCATAACCGCCCTCCGTTTCGGTTTCCTGCTCCTGCTCTGGGTGCTGATTTTCAGTATCGTGTCTGCCATGCGGCGGGACCTGATGGTTGGGCGCAAGGCCGCCGTCGGGACACCCACGGCCCGCCAGGTCCGGAAGAATCCGGAATTGGCCGAAGCCCCGCCGCAGCCCGTCAAGCAGCAGGCCCACCAGCTCGTAGTCACCGAAGGGCCCCTCAAAGGCACCACCATTCCACTGGCGGCCAGCCCCATCCTGCTGGGCCGGGCCCAGGAAGCCACCTTGGTCCTCGAGGACGACTACGCCTCCGGCCGCCACGCGCGGCTCTTCCCGCAGGGCAGCCGCTGGTTCATTGAGGACCTGGGTTCCACGAACGGCACATACCTGGCGGACCAGCAACTTACCCGCGCCCTGCCCGTTGAGCTTGGCGTACCCGTGAGGATCGGCAAGACGGTCATCGAATTGAGGCCATAGCCATGGCCGCCCCGGAAATTCCCGCAGACGAGGCCCAGCCCGCCCAGCGGCCTCTCATCATGCGCTATGCAGCGCGCTCCGACGTCGGCCGAATCCGGGCCAAAAACGACGACTCCGCCTACGTGGGCCGCCACCTTGCCGTCGTCGCTGACGGCATGGGTGGCCACGCCGGCGGTGATGTGGCCTCAGCCGCCACCGTCCTGGACATGCTGCACCTGGACCACGGGGATTACGCCGGCGACGCCGGCACGGTGCTCGCGGATGAAATCCAGACCGCCAACTCCCTCCTGTCCGAGCTGGTGCACATCAACCCCAAGCTCGCGGGCATGGGCACCACGGTCACCGCCCTGCTCCTGGCCGAAGGCAAACTGCACTTCGCCCACATCGGCGACTCCCGTGCCTACCGCCTCCGCGACGGCGTCTTCGAGCAGGTCAGCGTAGACCACACGTTTGTGCAGCGGCTCATCGATGAAGGCCGGCTACGGCCCGAGGAAGCCGAAACGCACCCGCACAAGAACGTCCTGATGCGCGTCCTCGGCGACGTCGACGCCAGCCCGGAACTCGACCTCGACACCCTGGAGGTCAAGCCCGGGGAGCGCTGGCTGCTCTGCTCCGACGGCCTCAACTACGTCGCCGGGCACGTGGTGGAGCGGACGGTCCGGGAAACGAAGGACCTGCGCGAGTGCGTCGAAACGCTGGTTGACCTGACACTGGAAGCCGGCTCGCCGGACAACGTCACGGTGGTGATGGTGGAGATCGCGGAAGAAACGCCCGACGACGTCAGCACAGCCGCCGTCGCAATCGTGCCTGCCGCGCCGGTCACCGCAGTTGTCTCCCCTGATGAGCCGGCTGCAACTACGCCTGCAGCCGAGGTGAAGGCCGCCGCAGCAGCGGTCCCGGCAACAGAAAAGCCCCCCGCGGGAAAAACCAACGCAGAAAAATCAGGCCTCAGAAAGTCGGCCGCCGCAGAATCCGGCAGCGGCAAATCCGATGCTGGGCAGCCCACCAAGGACGAAGCCTCCGACTCCACGGACCCCCACCTCGGCGAACACCTCTCCGCCGAAGTCCTGAA
>DATFAE010000322.1:0-27118 GCA_035254945.1 Arthrobacter sp.
TCCATGCCGTGCGACGGCGTGGTACCGGCGCCGGCGGCGCATCCGGCGAGCGAGAGGGAAGCGGCAAGGACGGCTGCGAGGCTCAAGGTCTTGGTGTTCATGGGAATATCTGTCCTTCAGGTTGTGGTCCGGCGCGGGCGCCGGAAATCGTGGCATGCCGCGCAGATGGCGCGGCGGACGGCCTGGTGGGGGCGCCAGGATGGGGTCCCGCCGGGGTGCGGCCCGGCGTCGTCCTTTACGTCCGGCTGATGGACAGGTCCCCCGGCGAGGGGCCATCAGGGAGGTAGGTGTACAGGCCCAGTGCTGCGGCGCCGGAACTGATGGCCGCGTCCGCCAGGTGTCCGGCGCTGCCGGGTGCGGGGGCTGCGAGGGATCCAGCCTTGGCCAGGGGAGTGCAGGCCGCGCCAGGCAGGTCTGCACCGGCAAAGCTGCCGGTGCAGGAAGCGGCGGGGCCTTCGGTCGCGCCGGAAACTGCCGCGCCGGAAGCGGTGTGCGCGGATGACCCGTGGCTGTGGCCGCCGGCAAGTGCCGTGCTCACGGCTGCAGCAGCGGACGACGGCGGCGCCGCGGCACCCAGCGTGTGTCCAGCGTGGGTGCCGGTCAGGGTATGCATCCCGAGGATTCCGGCAACGATCGCCAGGATGCCCGCGAGCAGGGTGGCATGGCCAGTCAGCGCGGCGAGCCGCCGACGGGCCGATGCGGTCATGCTGTGCCTCCTCGCGGCGCCGGATGTAAGCGGACCTGCTTCTTTCAACGCACCTGCTCAGGGTTCAGTTTCAGCCGCCTCAGAAGTTGTGCGTTCAGTGCCACCACAATAGTGGAGGCAGACATCAGGACAGCAGCCGCCGCCGGGGACAGGACCACGCCGGCGAAGGCGAGTACGCCGGCAGCCAGCGGGACAGAGATGACGTTGTAGCCGGTGGCCCAGACCAGGTTTTGCCACATCTTCCGGTAGCTCGCGCGGGAAAGATCCACCATGGAAAGCACGGCCCGCGGATCGTTGCCGGCCAGGACCACTCCTGCCGATTCCATGGCGACGTCGGTGCCCGCGCCGATGGCGATGCCGACTTCCGCCCGGGCCAGGGCCGGTGAGTCGTTGACGCCGTCCCCCACCATCGCCACCTTCAGCCCGCGGGCCTGCAGCTCGGCCACTTTCTTGTCCTTGTCCGCAGGGAGGACCTCGGCGAAGACCTCGTCGATGTGAAGCTCGGTGGCCACGGCCTGGGCAACCTGCCGTGCGTCGCCCGTGATCATGGCAACCTTGATGCCGCGGTCCTGGAGAGCGGCCACGGCATGTCGGGACTCGGGCCGGACGGCATCCTCGAGGCTGACGGCACCCAGGATCCGGTCCCCGTCGACAACATGCAGGACCGCCGCTCCCCGTCCCATCCACCCAGAGGTGGAGGCGGCCACGGAGTCCGGTTCAGAAAGATGCAGTTCGCGCAGGAGCGCGGGGCCTCCCACGTGGATCACCCGGCCGTCCACGGTGGCGCGGACGCCGCGTCCGGTCATGGATATGAAGTCTGTTGCCTGCGGTATATGCAGGTTCCGCTGCTTCGCCGCCCTGACGATGGCCCGGGCAACGGGGTGTTCACTGTCCGCCTCCACGGCGGCGGCGAGCGCGAGCAGCCCGTCCTGGCTGCCGCCGTCGGACGCTGTGACGTCCTTGAGCTCAGGCTCTCCCGTGGTGAGGGTCCCGGTCTTGTCGAAAAGGACGACGTCGATGGTGCGCATCCGCTCAAGGGCCATCCGGTTCTTGATCAGCACCCCGGCCCGTGCCGCCTGCTCCGTGGAGATCGCGATCACCAGCGGGATGGCCAGGCCCAGGGCGTGCGGGCAGGCGATCACCAGCACCGTGACGGTGCGGGCGACGGCTTCAGGGACGCTGCCCAGCAGTGTCCAGGCCACGAAGGTGACCACGCCTGCCCCGGTGGCAAAGTAGAAAAGGAAGGCGGCGGCACGGTCGGCCAGGGCCTGTGCCCTTGATGAGGATGCCTGGGCCTCTGCCACCAGCCGCTGGATGCCGGCCAGGGCAGTGTCATCGCCCACCGCGGTCACCCGCACGCGGACGGAATTGTCCGTGGCGACGGTTCCCGCGACGACGGCGTCCCCGGGGGCGCGCGGGACGGTCTTGGATTCGCCGGTGATCATGGACTCGTCGAACTCGGCCTGCCCGTCGATGACTGTGCCGTCGGCCGGCAGCCTGGCACCGGAACGGACCAGGACCGTGTCGCCTTCGCGCAGCTCGGAAACGGGGACGGTCTCGGTGCCGGTGCCCGTGACGCGTTCGGCCTCATCCGGGATCAGGGCGGCCAGGGCATCCAGGGCCCCCTGCGCGGAACCCAGGGCGCGCATCTCGATCCAGTGGCCCAGCAGCATGATGGCCACCAGGAGGGCCAGTTCCCACCAGAAGTCCAGGTCGAAGCCGCCGATTTTCAGGCTGGTGACCCAGGAAGCGATGAAGGCGACGCTGATGGCCATGCCGATCAGCAGCATCATGCCGGGGCGCCGGTCCTTCAGTTCCCGCAGTCCGCCCTTGAGGAACGGCTGTCCGCCGTAGAGGAAGATCACGGTGCCCAAGACGGGCGGAATCCAGGCCGATCCCGGGAACATCGGGGGCATATAGCCCAGAATGTGGCCCACCATCGGACTGAAATAGACCACCGGAACGGACAGCGCCAGCGCCGCCCAGAACCTGTTCTTGAACATCGCCGTGCTGTGGCCGGCGTGCTGGCCGGCCGTGTGGACGGCGTGGTCGTCCTGGGCGCCGTGGCCGTTGCCGGCGTGATCGTTGCCGGTGTGGGCATCGCCGTGGTGGGCGGGTGCGTGGGTGCTTCCGTGGTGTTCTTCTGCGGTCGGTGTGTGGTTGTGCACGATTTACTCCTCGCGAAAACCGTTGGACAGGGTCAGCGGCTGATGGTGTATCCGGCCGCGGTGACGGCCTCCCGGACCGCGGCGGGATCGGCGGATCCGGAGATGCGAAGGCGCGACGTGCCGCCCGCGACAAGTTCGACGGCGGCGGTACCCACGCCCTTCACCGCGGACGCCGCTTTTTGAACAGTTTCAACGCAGTGGCCGCAAGTGAGCCCCTCAACCAGGAACTCGGCGTCGGCCGTTTCCTGCCGCGGGGGAGCGGCGGCGCTGGTTGAGCAGCAGCCGCAGCCGCCGTGCTGGGTGGCCTGTGGGAGTTCGGTGCGGTTTCCAATACCCGGCATGTCAGTTTCCATTCTTTGAAGAAGGTTCACATGGCGCTGGGGTTGAACGGCTGTGATGGCGGTGCGTGCACCGGCCTGGACATACCACTTCACTGACAACACTTTGAATATACCCCCAGGGGGTATATTGGTCAAGGGCTTAAGGGAGTGAGAGAGGATCGCCAAGAAACCTGCGGTTAGTGAGAGAGGGTCGCCGAAAAAGCTGCAGGGAGTGAGAGAGGGTCGCCAGCGGCGGGAGTCACGATCATATTCAAACGTCTCAAATGCGGGATTTTTTGCCATAATGGATGGACCGCCCGGGAAGGCGGCCCACACGAACGCCCGGAGGTGCCCAAAGTGTCTGATTTGAGCGGGCCCTTCACGTATTCGAGTGCCTTGGGTGCGGGGGACTGCCCGGCAGGGTCGTACCACATCGACCTCGTCAACCGGACGGTGGAATGGTCCGACGGTATGTATCACCTCCACGGCTATGAGCGCGGCGACGTGGTGCCCACAGTCGAACTCATCCTCGCCCACAAGCATCCGGACGACAGGCCGCGCGCCGAGGAAATCATCGCCGAGGTCTGCCGCAACGGCGGCCATTTCTCCATCTACCACCGGATCGTTGACGCCCACGGCCGCCTCCACCAGGTCCTGACCTCCGGTGAGGGAATCGTTGACGCGTCAGGGCGCGTCGCAGCGATCGACGGCATGGTGGTGGACCTGACGGCCACGCTCCAACGGGAAACCGAGGCGGCCGCCCGCGAGGCCGTGCAGCGGGCCACGGCCACCCGCAGCGTGATCGACCAGGCGCGGGGACTGGTGATGGGCAGGCTTCGGATCGGCTCCGACGAGGCGTTTGAGCTGCTGATCCGCCTCAGCAACCGGACCAACATGAAACTGGCCGTCGTCGCCGCGGACCTGGTGGCCCTCGCGGACAGTGCCGGCCCGCATTACCCCGACGGCGGCACGGGTACCGACGGCGGCACGGGTACCGACGGCGGCACGGACCCCGCAGGCCCCCACACCCTGGACCGGCTGGACGCGGCCGTCCGTTCGCTCCGGGACGCGAAGCCCAAACGCCACCGGCGGGACGCCCGCAGCTAGGCAAAAGTTTTTCTCCAGTTGTGTCGATCTGCCGTGGCGCCGTTCGACCTATGGGTGAGAGGGTCGAAGGGCGACCTTCTCAGAATCCAAAGGAGAGAACCAAAATGGCCAAGTACATGCTGATCATGCGGGCAACCGACGAGTCCCTGGCGAAGTTCACGGACGTCGATTTCACCGAGGCCATGGACGCCATGGGCAAGTTCAACGACGAACTGATCCGCGCCGGCGTCCTGCTGGCAGCCGAAGGCCTGGAGGACCCCAGCGAGGGAGTGGTAGTGGACTTCACCGGGGAGCAGCCGGTGGTGTCCGACGGGCCCTACGGTGAGACAAAGGAGCTGTTCAGCGGCTTCTACATCCTGGACGTCGCCTCGAAGGAGGAAGCCATCGAGTGGGCCAAGCGGGCACCAATGACGGAGGGCACCAAGACCGAGATCCGCCGGGTGCCCACCATCGATGAGTTCCCGCAGGACAACGAATGGATCCAAAAGGAACGCGCCTGGCGCGAGCAGACCGGGCAGCTCTGACCCCGCAGCCCTGAGACACAGTGGGCTCCACCGCGGCGAGGGGCGCCGTTGAGGCCGTGTGGCGGATGGAAGCCGCACGCATCGTCGGCGCCCTCGCCCGCTTCACCGGCGACTTCGCCCTCGCCGAGGACCTGGCGCAGGAGGCGGTGGCCGAAGCGCTTGTGTCCTGGTCCGTCAACGGCATCCCCAACGAGCCGACGGGCTGGCTGCTGACCACCGGCCGCCGTCGTGCCATCGATGCCTTCCGACGGCGGTCGGCCGGGGACGAACGCTACGCCCTGCTGGCCCGGGACCTGTCCCCGGAGGAGCCGGGTCCGGATGCGTTGTTTGACCCTGAAGCGATCGACGACGACGTGCTGGCGCTGATGTTCATCTCCTGCCATCCCGTGCTGTCCAGGGAGGCGCGCATTGCACTGACGCTGCGGGTGGTGGGCGGGCTCGGCAGCGAGGCCATCGCCAAGGCGTTCCTGGTGCCGGTGGCAACCATCCAGGCCCGCATCACCCGCGCCAAGAAAACCCTCGCCGCCGCCAACGTGCCCTTCGCCGTGCCGGAGCCGCAGGAGCGGGCCGAACGGCTGGGCTCCGTGCTGCAGGTGGTCTACCTGATCTTCACGGAAGGATCGTTCGCGTCCGGCGGAGACTCCTGGATCCGCCGGGACCTCGCCGCCGAGGCACAGCGGCTGGCCCGGATGCTGGTCCGGCTCGATCCGCAGCCGGAGGTTTTTGGGCTGCTCGCGCTGCTGGAACTGACCGCCGCCCGTTTCCCGGCCCGCGTGGACGCATCCGGACAGCCCGTCCTCCTCGAGGACCAGGACCGGCGGCTGTGGGACCAGTCCGCGATCCGGCGCGGACGTGCGGCGCTGGCCCGGGCGGGAGCCGCCGGACACGGGCTGGGCTCCTATGCACTCCAGGCCTCCATCGCCGAATGCCACGCGGTGGCCAGATCCGTCGCCGAGACGGACTGGCCCCGGATCGTGGGCCTGTACGAGGCACTTGGCCGGCTGACGCCCTCGCCCATCATCGAACTCAACCGTGCGGTGGCTGTGGCCATGGCTTCCGGCCCGGCCGACGGCCTGGCGCTGGTGGAGGCGCTCGCCGCCCGCGGCGAACTCAACGGCTCGCACCTTCTTCCTGCCGTCCGCGGTGAACTCCTCATCCGGCTGGGCCGGGGCGTCGAGGCAAGCACGGCCCTGCTGCAGGCAGTGGAACTGTGCGGGAACGCCGCGGAACGGGCGGCGCTGGAGCGGAAAATCGGCGCCCTCGGCCCGTCCTAGGGGTCCGCCGCGCCACTGGGGCGGGGAGCCTCCCCTCAGCAGGCTCCCGCACTAGGCTGGCTGCATGTCTACCTATGAAGTGACCCGCAGCGCATTCATTCCGGCCCCGGCCGAGGCAATCTTCCCCCTCATCAACAGCTTCCACGAATGGACCAAGTGGTCTCCGTGGGAGGCCGTGGACCCCGCCATGGAACGCCACTACTCCGGCAACGACGCCGGGGTTGGCGCGAAGTACGCCTGGAGCGGCAACCGCAAGGCCGGCAGTGGAACCATGGAAATCGTGGAGTCCACGGAGCCCCGCGTCATCCGGGTCCGGCTCGAGTTCACCAAGCCCTTCAAAGCCGTCAATCCCACTACCTTCACCCTTGCCCCGGCCAACGGCGGGACCGAAGTGAAATGGACCATGACGGGCGAAAACAAGGGGCTGGGGAAGGTCTTCGCACTGTTCATGAACATGGACAAGATGGTGGGCGGCGACTTCGAAAAGGGCCTGCAGTCACTCTCGGCAGCAGCGTCCGCGCGCGCAAGCTGAGCCTGTCCGGTCCCGAGCGGGCCCTACCCGCTTGAGCGGTGCGGGGCAGCGCCGCCCAAACGGGTAAGGGCCGCCCGAACGTCCTCAAGCGACGGGACGCCGGAGAGGGTCCGGCCCTGCCGGTAGAGGCGGCAGGCAAGCGCGAACGGGCCGGTGGCCGGAAAGATATCCCGGCCCCCTGCCCTGAAGGTCGGGGATCCGCGGAATTCGAGGGCCTCGGCCTCAGCTTCGGAGGTGACCTCCCTGAGGTGCATGGTTTCCGTGATTCCTTCGAGTGCCAGGGCCTTGGTAAACGCGTCCTTGGCGGCGGCGGTACTTGGGCAGTCGGGGATGCAGAGCAGTTCGAAGTCCATCATCAGTCCTTGCGCGCCGACAGGCCGATGGGCAGTGTCGGCGGCCGGGCCGCGTCGGCGCCGGTATGGCAGCCGCTGCAGCATTCGCCGGCTTCGGACTCCCCGGATTTTTCAGGCGCCCCAGACGCCCCGGGAGCTCCGGACTCCACTGACCCCCCGGACTCCGCTGACCCCCCGGACTCGTCAGGCTCGACGGCGTGGGGAACCGTGCAGCAGGCGTCGCCGCGCCAGGCGTTGACGCCCTCACGCGCAGCGATGACCGCAATCACGAGGGCGGCGCCGGCGTCGGCCCACCACCAGCCGATGGTGCTGTTCAGCAGCAGGCCGGCCAGCAGGACCGCGGAGAGGTATGTGCACAGCAGGGTCTGTTTTGAGTCGGCAACCGCTGTGCGCGAACCCAGCTCCCGCCCTGCCCGGCGCTGCAGCCAGGACAGCACCGGCATGATCGCCAGGCTCAGGGCCGCGATGACGATGCCCGCCGGCGAGTGCCGGGCTTCGCCGGCGCCGAGCAGCGAACGGACGGCGTCCACGGCCACAAAAGCGGCCAGGGCAAAGAAGGACACGGCAATGATCCGAAGCGTCAACTGTTCGCGACGCTCCGGATCCTTCGCGGAAAACTGCCACGATAAGGCCAGTGCCGAGGCAACTTCGATCACGGAATCCAGCCCAAAGCCGATCAGGGCGGAGGAGTCGGCCACGCCACCTGCCCACAGGGCTGCGCCGGCCTCGATCACGTTGTAGGTGATGGTGGCTGCGGCAAGGAGACGGATGCGCCGGGCCAGGACGGCCCGGCGGGAAGCGGTGGGCTTCACCTGCGCCGCGGCGGTCATGACAGGCACGTCCCGTCGGGCGCGCAGCAGGCAGGGTCCACGGCCAGGACCACGCCCAGCAGGTCCCCGATGGCGTGGCCCAGCCTGGGGTCCGCCAGTTCGTAGCGGGTGCGGCGCCCGTCCGGCACGGCCACCACCAGGCCGCAGCCGCGCAGGCAGGTCAGGTGGTTGGACATGCTTTGACGGGACACGCCCAGCGACTCAGCCAGATCCGAGGGATATGCCGGGGCGGCGGCGAGGGCCAGCAGGATCCGCGCACGGGTCGGATCTGACGCTGCGTAGCCGAAGCGCGCGAGAACCGGGGCGTGCGTGAGGGTTTCCATGCTCCGACAGTACAGTCGGCAGTGTATTCAGGCAATCATGTATGCCCCTGGTTCTTACAAAAGCTCACGGCTCGAAGTGGGTCTCCGGGACGCCGCCGAAGCCGTCCAGGATGGATTCCGCCACAAGCCGGAGCTTCATGTTCCGGTGGCTCGATGCCTGGGCAAGAATGGCGAAGGCTTCGTCGTAGGAGCACCTGTTCTGCCCCATGATCACTCCGCAGGCGATGTCGATGGCGGTGCGGCTGGACAAGGCCGAGCGCAGTTGGTCCGAGAATTCGGAGGCCCGACGGACCTGGGTGGCGAGGCGCAGGCTCCTGGAGGCAAGATCCCGGAAGCCCAAGGCCTGGTACATGAACTCTGTGGTGAAAATGTTGGGCTCTGTCGCGAAGAGGATCAGCGCGCCAGCATAGCCGTGGTCCAGCTCCAGCGGAAGGCTCACAGCACTGAGGTAGCCGGCTTCCTCCAGCCGCCGGCGGTAGTGGGGCCACCGCGGGTCCCGGGATTCGGCGTTGAGGAGGATGGCCACGCTGCCGTCCAGCGATTCCGACGCCGGGCCGTGCGAGTGCTCCTGGTCCCACTTGGTGAGTGACACGGCCTGCTCCGGCGAACCGGCGGTGACCGGCTTCCGTTTCGGCGCCCGGAGGGTCACCACGCAGTCTAGGACCGCGTCGGCGGCCCTTGTCAGGGCCGCCGTCCCGATCCTGGCGAGCGTCTGCAGCGATTCGGCCTCCGTGGGCGTCACGAGGTCATACAGGAGTTCGGCGCCGTCCCAGCGCCAGTCCGTGGACAGCTCGAGCTCCTCCGAGCCCCCGCCCGTGTGTGTTTGACCATCGTTCACGTGATTGCCCCCATCATGTGAGAAGGGCCGTCGCTACAGCAGCCATTTTCGAGCCTAGGGGGCAGCGGACCGGGGGCACACGAGTAGTTAGTACTCATATTTGATTTATCCCCGCACGCGCCCGGCCCGGGTCCCAAAACGGGATCCGGGCCGGGTTTTTGGCAGGCTCAGTTGCCTGCCCCTGCGGTTACTGGCAGCTCACGTCCACGAAGTAGGTGACGTCAGCGCCCGGGCCGGCCGGTGCCACAGCGAAGGTGACGGTGGAGGTGTTGCCCCGCACCTTGCCGGCACTGCCGTCCGGGAGCTCGACGGCGGTGATGTCGCAGCCGGGCTGGTCCGATACCTTGATGCTGTGCGTGCCCTCTTCAGTGGCTTCGAAGTGGGCCTCATGGAAGGCGAGCACCGACGGGTTGTATTCGGAGAACTTGATGTTGCTGGCTCCGTTGGTGTCGGTCCATTCGGCGGCGTAGCCGTCCATCACGTTGCCGTTCTTCCAGAACCGGACGTCGATTTCCACGATGATGTCGCTGCGGACCTTGAAGTTGTCCACTTTGCTGTACCGCGGGACGAAGCAGTTCTTGTTGCCCGGTGCGTTGCAGTCCAGAAGGCTGGTGGGGCTGACCCACACCTTGTAGACGCCGCCGTTGTTGGGGGTGTCGTTGTACGGGAACAACTGGACGGTCAGGCCGTTGTCCTCCGTGCTGGTCCCCGTCACATGGGCACATCCGCCCGACGGCGCCACACTGGTGATAACACCGCTGGCGTCAACTGTGAACTGGCGGCAGGACACCGGGTCGGTTGACAGCAGCGTCTTCCCCGAGGGGTCGGTTACCTGGTACGAGTACGTGCCCGCAGGCAGGCCGGCGGCGTCGTCCGGGGCGTTGATTCCCGGCCCGCCATTGAGGTAGACGTCTTCTTTGGCGTCGTAGATGTTCAGGTTCACCGGGTTACCGGAGGCGTCCGTGGTGAAGATTGCTCCGGAAAGCTGTACCGGGGGCGCCGCGGCCGCCGGCGAGGCCAGCAGTCCTGCGGAGGCGATGACAATCGCACAGGGAAGGGCGAACTTGGTGTTCATTGGGTTCCTCTGTTCAACGTGTAGGGACAGGCCACCAACGCGCAGGTGAACGCAGGCACTTCCCAGAAAGCACGCCGCCCGGCCACGCCCAACCCGGAACCGGAGGTTGGGTGAGGGCTGCGCCTCAGATGCCCGAATTGTACGCCCGGGCGGAGACGGACGGCAATGACTTTTCCGTAAGTCACCGCCGGTCCGCCCCTGTGTCCAGGTGTCAGGGTCCAGGAGTATCAGGGTGCAGGCGTGTCAGGCCTGGTTGATGCGGATCATGTTGCCGGAGGGGTCGCGGAAGGCGCAGTCGCGCGGGCCCCACGGCTGGACGATGGGCTCCTGCAGGACCTCGGCGCCGGACGCGCGGAGCTTCTCGAAGGTGCCGTCCAGATCGTCCGTGCTGAACACGAGCATGGGCATGACGCCCTTGGTGAGGAGTTCCTGGATGGCGTCCCCGTCGGCCTGGGAGCGGCCGGCGTGCGGCGGGGAGAGGACCAGTTCGAGGTCTGGCTGGGCGTCGCTTCCGAGGGTGACCCAGCGCTGTCCGTCCGAGCCGACGTCGTTCCGGACTTCCAGGCCGAGGGCGTCGCGGTAGAAGGCGAGGGATTCATCGAGATCGTTGACGGTCACGTGTGCGTACTTCAATGAAATGTTCATGTTTCACACGCTATGGCAGCTACGGCGCGGGCGCTTCTTCAATCCTGCTCAGTGTTTCCCGAGCCGTTTCCCGAGCTGTTTCCCGGGGCGCTTCGCGTGCCGCCTTCTTGGCTTTGCTGCGTCGTTCCGGCCGCGTGTGCTGTTTGGCGATGCAGTTGGGCATGGCCTTCACGGCCCGGTGCTCGCGGGACCGGTACTCGCTGGGGGTGATGCCCACAACCTCGGTGAAGCGGGAGCTGAACGATCCCAGCGAGGTACAGCCAACCTCCATGCAGGCATCCGTGACGCTGGTGCCGGCCCGCAGCAGGGCCATGGCACGTTCGATCCGCCGGGTCATGAGGTAGTTGTAGGGCGTCTCGCCGTAGGCCGCCTTGAACTGCCGGGAGAAGTGCGCGGGGGACATGAGGGCGCCAGCGGCCATGGTGGGCACGTCGAGGGGCCGGGCATACTCGCGGTCGATCAGGTCACGGGCCCGGCGCAGGTGGGCCAGATTGGCCAATTCCTGCGGTGTCATGCCGCCAGTTTACGCGTCGAAGTGGGTGCTGGACGTGCCGCCTGAGATCTTGAGTACCATTTCCTCGGCCACGTCCCTGAGCTTCTGGTTCCGGTGGCTGGAGACGTTGGTCAGGATGGTCATGGCCTCCTCCTGGGTGCAGCGGTTCTGGCCCATGATGATCCCGCAGGCCAGGTTGATTGCCGTGCGTTTTTGCATGGCTGCGCTCAGGTCATCCGCCGTGCCCTGGGCGGTGCCCACCTTCAGGGCGAGGCGGACGGCGCTGCCGGCAAGCTCCGCAAAGCCGGCGGCTTCCCTGATGATGTCTTCGGAGAATACGCTGGTGGAGGTGGCGAAAAAGTTCAGTGCTGCCGAGGAGTCGGCGCCGATCTCCAGCGGCACGCCCAGGGCGCTGAGGATGCCCTCGTCATACAGCGCCTTCTGGTAGACAGGCCAGCGCGCGTCGGTTCGGACGTCGCCCAGGAGCGTGGGCCTTTGGGTCTTGAGGGCCGTGATGCAAGGACCCTCGCCCACCTGCTGTTCGATCTTGTCCAGGTGGATGGCCTTGGGGCTGCTGCCGCCAACGGTCCGTGTATGTTTGATGCGCTTGAGCGTCACGCCGCATTCCACGGTCTCATTGGCGGTTCGGCTGATGACCGCCGCGGCGATGGTAGCGAAGCCTCCCAGGAAGTCGGCCACGGAGTCCGTGCCGACAATCAGGTCCTGGAGTTCAAGGAGGAGGTCACGCTCCGGAGTTGTGGACATCTCCACAACTTATTCCCATCCGTTGGCGCCTGCAAGCAGGATCCAACCCCTGGCGGCGGCTCAGCCGCGTCTCCACCCGCCGTCGGCCTCCTAGCCGGAGCTGATTTGCATGTTCCTCCACCATTCACCCGTCACAGCGATGCCGAGCACGGAGACCGGGACGCACAGGAACAGCTGCAGCGGGCTGACCGTTTCGGCGGCCGCCGCACCTCCCATGCCCATCCACAGCCCGGGCGCTGCATAGGGGAACCAGGCACCGGCGCCGAACGCCGTCACCACCTGGGTGATGACCACCAGGAGCACCAGCGCGCCGATGCCGGGAAGGTAGCCGCGGGCAACGCTGGCGACGACGGCGAGCGGACACGCGAGGAGGGCTGCCAGGGCGCCGGCCAACCACGCCCTGCCCGCCACTGCCAGATCCTCAGGGCCGGGCAGGCCGAGGCCGATGACGGCGCCGGCAAGGAAGGCAACGGCGATGCTGGCCAGGCACAGCAGCAGGGCCCAGAGCAGGATTACGGTGAACTTCGCATAGGCAAAACGCCGCCGGCTGACCGGCAGGGCGAACAGGCCGGCCGCGGTTTTGTCGGTGAACTCCCGTCCGAAGCACCAGCACACCACAAAGCCGATCCCCATGAGCGCCCCGACGGACAACAGCATCCCCACCATCGACAGATACCCGGACCAGCCTGCACCCGTCAGCATGGCGGCGGCTTTGAGGCCGATCTGGCTGGACCCGTCGGACGTTGCGGCAACCATGAAGGCCGCCGCGAGTACCGGCAGGGCGACGCCGATCAGTACAGACACCGTCCGCACCACCGGCGCCCGGCGGAATTTCAGTGCCTCGAATGCAAGGGCCGGTCCGGAGGGGCGCATCATTGCTCCTGTCCGCGCATGTCAGACTCCAGCACCAGGTCAAAGAACCGGCGTTCAAGGTCCACGGCCCCCGGCTGCAGGGTCCCGATGATCCGTCCGCGGTGAAGCACGCTGATCCTGTCCGCGATGCGTGCCACCTCATCAAGGTGGTGGCTGGAGACCAGGATGGCGGCGCCCCTGTCCCGGCATGCCTCCTGGAGCAGCCGGCGCAGGATGATGACGCCGCGCGGGTCCAGGGCGTTGGTGGGTTCGTCCAGGACCAGCATGTCCGGTCCATGGACCAGGGCGGCGGCCAGGCCAACGCGCTGCCGGTTCCCCAGCGACAGCGTCCGGGCACGCCGGCCGGCATATTCCTCCAAACCCAGATCGGACAATGTCCGTCCTGCGGCGGATCCGGCAGCGTCCCGGTCCATTCCGTGCAACCTGGCGGAGCAGTAGACGTTCTCCCGCGCGGTCAGCTCCGGATACGCGAAGGGGGTCTCCAGCATCTGCCCCACCCTTGACCAGACCTGCGCGCCTGCGCCGGAGACCGGGTGCCCCGCCAGGTGCGCGGAGCCACTGTCCGGTCTGAGCATGCCCAGCAGGATCCGCATGAGGGTGGTTTTTCCGGCGCCGTTGAGCCCAACCAGCGCGTGGATTTCCGACGGCGCCACGTCCAGGGAGACGCCGTCCAGGACGCGGAGTCCGCCCAGGTTTATCGTCACCCGCCCGGCCTTCATGGCCGCTGGCGTTTTCATCGGCTGAGCCGCGCTGTCCCGACGTACCGCAAGTAGGTCATGCTCGTTTCTAGCATTTCGGGTGGCCAAGGGCCCGTGCTAACCGATGATGGGGCGTTCCTCCGGCAGCCGGAAGAGCTTGGGATGGGAGGCCAGGGCCAGCGCGGACGCCACCGTGACGGTCCCGATCCTGCCCATGAACATCAGGGCCATGAGCACCCACTCGGCCGACGGCGGGAGGTTGTAGGTGATGCCGGTGCTCATCCCCACGGTGGCGAACGCGGAGATCGATTCGAAGAGCACCTTCTCCAGGCTGTAATCCGTGAAAATCAGCAGCGTCAGGGTGCCCGCCACCACCGCCCCCACGCCCAACAGCGCCACGGAGAGGGCCTGACGCTGGGAGGAGGCGCTGATGGAACGGTGGCCGATGGTCACCTCGTCCCGGCCGCGGATCTCGTTCCAGATGGAGAAGCCGAGCACCAGGAACGTGGTGATCTTGATGCCGCCGGCGGTGCCGGCGCTCCCGCCGCCGATGAACATGAGGATGTTGGTGACCATCAGGGTCTCCGGTGCCGCCGCGCCGTAGTCGATGCTGTTGAAGCCGGCCGTACGGGGGAACACGCCGCCGGCCAGGGAACCCAGCAGCTTGCCGGTCAGGGAAAGCCTGCCCAGGGTCTCGTCCCGGTTCCATTCGAAGGCCGCGAACAGCGTGATGCCAACGGCCAGCAGCAGCAGCGTGCCGTAGATGGTCAGGCGCAGGTGGATGTTCCAGTTCTTCGCTTTGAGGTCACCCCGGAGCAGTTGGATCATCACCGGGAAGCCGAGGCCGCCGCCGATGATCGCCAGGCAGATGGGGACGATGATCCAGGGGTCGTCCGCGAAGCCTATGAGGTTGTCGCTGTACAGTGCGAACCCGGCGTTGTTGAAGGAGGAGACGGCGTGGAAGGCGCCGTGCCACAGCGCCGTGCCAGGGTCCTGGCCATAGCCCAGCAGGAAACGCCCGGTCAGCACCGTGGCGGTGGCGGCTTCGAAGCCGATCATGAGCTTGGCCACCCGCAGCAGCACGCTCCGGACGTCGCCCAGGTTCAGGGTGTGCGTCTCGGACTGCGCCACCAGCTGCCCGCGCAGGCCGATGCTCTTGCGGACCAGCAGCGCCAGGAGCGTGGCCAGGGTCATGATGCCGAAGCCGCCCACCTGGATCAGCCCCATGATCACGGCCTGCCCGAACGGTGTCCAGTACGTTGCTGTGTCCACTGTGATCAGCCCGGTGACGCACACCGCCGAGACGGAGGTGAACAGCGAATTCATCAGGGCTTCCGGGTCCTCGGACGTCCGGGCAAATGGCAGCATCAGCACCGCGGTGCCCAAAACAATGACTGCCAGGAACGCCAGCGGGAGGGACCGCACCGGGTGCAGGAGGGCGCGGCGGACGGCGTTCTCCTTACCGTCCTTGGCTGTCTTGCCCTTCCGCTGCCCAGCATCCCGCTGTCCAGGGCCCCATTGCCCAGGGCCCCGCTGCGCCGGACCCCGCTGCCCCGGGCCCCGCTGCCCCGGGCCCCGCTGCCCCGGGCCCCATTGCCCGGGGCCGGGGCTGCCCACTCCGCGGATGGTGTTGCGTTCGGTCATCGGGTTGCCTGTCAGCCCACGTGGATGCCGGGGCGGCGGCTGGGATCGGGCTCGTTTTCCCTGATGATCTCGCGGACCACCGGGGCCGTGTCGCCGCGCCCCAGCAGCAGGTAGCGCATGAGGTGCGCCAGGGGGTTGCCCTCGGCCCATTCAAAGTAGGCATGCGGCCGCACGCCGGTGGCATCGCGCAGGGCCAGCAGGATCGCGGCGATGGCGTTGGGCGCGGCCGGGCTCTCGGCGCGGAGGACACGGTGTCCTTCCACCTCGATGCCGCGCACCTCAAGGACGTCGCTGAAGCCGGACGGGTCCGTGACGTCGATTTCGAGGAAGATCACGTCAGCCGTTCCGGGCACCGGGTTGTTCTCCCGCTGCTCGGCTTCCTTCGCGCTGTATTCCGCGAAGTCGCGGTCCTGCGGGCGGTTGGCGATCAGGTTGATCCGGCCGTCATAGTCGAGCGTGTCCGTGATGAAGCGGCGCGCCCCGTCGTCGAATTCGATCTTGTGGACCCGCAGTTCGGTGGTGCGGCTGACCCGGGACACCAGGGACACCGCGATGATGCCCAGGATGAAGAGGCCGGAAATGGCCAGGCCGTCCGGTTTGGAGATGACGTTGGCAGCCAGCGCGTACAGCAGGATCAGGGTCAGGACTGAAAATCCGACGGCGGCGCCGCGCCTTTGGCTGCGGGCGGCGGAGATGCTGACGGCCACGGCCCCGGAAACCATCATGGCCAGGATGCCGGTGGCGTACGCGCCGGCCTGGGCGTTGACGTCGGCCTTGAAACCGATGGTGATCAGGATGCTGATGGCGGTGTACACCAGCACCACCGGCCGCACGGCCCGGGACCAGTCCGGGGCCATCCCGTAGGAGGGCAGGTAGCGGGGAACGATGTTGATCAGCCCGGCCATGGCGGAGGCGCCGGCGAACCAGAGGATCAGGATGCTGCTGACGTCATACACGGAGCCGAAGCCGTTGCCCAGCAGTTCGTGGGCGAGGTAGGCCAGGGCGCGGCCGTTGGCCTCGCCGCCTGCCTGGAACGCGTCTGCGGGGATCAGGACGGTGGTCACGAAGCTGCTGCCCAGGAGGTACACGCTCATGATCAGGGCGGCCGTGGTGAGCAGTTTGCGGGTGTTCCGGACGCGGGCGGCCAGGCGTTCCCCGGCGGTGGCACCGTCGGCGGCCACCAGGGGCATCATGCTGACGCCGGTCTCAAAGCCGGACAGGCCCAGGACCAGCAGCGGAAAGGCCAGCAGGGCGGGCCCGGCGATGTCACCGAAGCCGGTTCCTGAGGAGGTGAGTGCGTCGGTCCAGTGAGAGAGGGCACCCGGCTGCGTGACGGCGTCGTACATTCCCACGCCGATGATGACGGCGTTGAGCAGGAGGAAGATGGCCACCAGGGGGATGGCGACGGCCACCGCCTCGGAGAAGCCGAGCAGGAACACTCCGCCGAGGATGAGCAGGAGCCCCACGGTGACCGGGACTGCCTGGCCCTCCAGGAAGGGCGGCAGGTAGGGGTTTTCCAGCATGTGGACGGTGGCGTCGGCGGCGGAGAGGGTGATGGTGATGATCCACGAGGTTGCCACGAAGCCGAGCAGCACCAGCACAAAGATCTTCCCGCGCCAGAACGGCAGGAGCTTCTCCAGCATCGCCACCGATCCCTGGCCGTGCGGGCTCTCGTGCGCCACCCGGCGGTACATCGGCAGCATGCCCAGCAGGGTCAGGCCGACGATCAGCAGGGTGGCCAGCGGGGACAACGCTCCGGCGGCGAGGGCTGCGATGCCCGGCAGGTAGGACAGGGTGGAAAAGTAGTCCACGCCGGTGAGGCACATGACCTTCCACCAGCTCTGGGTGGGGGCGTGGTCCTCTGCGGCCTCGGGGCCCACCGGCTGGTGGACCGTGTGTTCCAGCAGCCACCGGGTCAGCCTGTTTCCGGGTTCGCCGTCGCGCTCCGGATTGGGAACGCTGGCGGGAATGGAGAAGCGGGTGGGTGCAGGCAACGGGTTACTTTCTGTGCCCCGCACGGGCGGGATCGGCGTGAATGACCACCGGAGCCTAGCACCGGGCCAGAGGCGTCCAGCGGGGAGGCCCGCGATCTTAACGCGTTCTTAACGCCTGCCCGCATGGCACGTCCACGTTCACTGCACACCGAAGCAGGCGGCGGCCTATCCAGGGTTTTGACCGGGTGGTGAGCTGGCAGACTGTGGATATGGCAAGGGGAACTCTTCGCATATTTCTGGGTGCGGCGACGGGGGTGGGCATGACTTTTGCCATGCTGCAGGAGGCCCGCCACTTGCTGGGCGGCGGCAGTGACGTTGTTGTCGGCATTGCTCTGGACCACGGCCGGGTGGAAACGCGGGAACTCATGAAAGGGCTGGAGATAATTACTCCGCGGCGCGTGGAGCTCCACGGCCTCGGCGGGCAGGAGATGGACGTGGATGCCGTGTTGGCCCGGCATCCCAAGGTTTGCGTCGTTGATGAGTATGCGCACGCCAACGCTCCCGGGAGCCGGAATCGGCAGCGGTGGCAGGACGTCGAGGAGCTGCTCGACGCAGGCATTGACGTGCTCTCCACCGTTAGCGTCCAGAACCTTGCCTCTCTGGAGGACGTCGTGTCCGCGATCACCCAGGTGCCTCAGAACGAATCGGTGCCTGACGAGGTGGTGCGAAGGGCGGATCAGATCGAACTCGTGGACATTTCTCCGGAATTGCTGCGCCAGCGGCTCGCTGATGGAAACATCTACCCCAGTGACAGGGTTGATGCCGCCCTGGCAAATGAATTCCGGCTCGGCAACCTTTTTGCGCTGCGCGAGGTCGCCCTGATCTGGCTGGCAGACAGAGTCGATGAAGGGCTGGCGAAGTATCGGGCCAGCCAGGGCATCACGGCGAACTGGCCGGCGCGCGAACGGGTGCTTGTCGGCCTCACCGGGGGCCCGGAGGGCGAGGTGCTCATCCGGCGGGCATCGAGAATTCTGTCGAGGGTACATGGCGGGGACCTGTTGGCTGTTCATGTCCGCCATTCTGATGGCCGGCCGGGGGAGTCGCCGCTGGCTTTGGAGGTTCAGAGGCAACTTGTGGCCGACCTGGGCGGCAGCTTCCACACGGTATCCGGCGACGACGTAGCAGAGACGTTGCTGGAGTTTGCCCGCAGCGTCAATGCAACCCAGATCGTCGTAGGAGTCTCCCGTGGCAGTCTTCCCAGCCGGCTGCTGGGCAGCGGCGTGGGGTCCAAGGTGGTCCGGGGATCCGGCGACATTGACGTTCACATGGTTTCCCATCCCCTGGGCAGGGGCGGACTGCCCAGAGTCAGCTCCGGGGGACTGGGACGGACCAGAACCACCCTGGGCTTTGTCTTGGCGGCACTCGTCCCCATCCTGGCAACCGCGTTGATGTCGCTTGCCCCGGACCTGAACTTTGCCACCCATGTGCTGGTCCATCTGACCGGAGTCATGGCAGTGGCGTTTATCGGGGGTCTCTGGCCTGCGGTGCTCGCTGCGATCCTGGACTCGTTGCTGCTCAACTACTTCGAGACCGATCCGGTGGGGACCTTCAGCATCAATGACCCCCAGAACCTGTTCGCCTTGCTCGTGTTTCTGGGTTCGGCGATTGCTGTGTCCCTGGTCGTGGGACTCTCGGCCAAGCGGGCACAGGAGGCAGCCCGTGCCCGCGCCGAGGCGACGACATTGGCAGACCTGGCCAGGGACGCCCTGATCGAAGATGACACCATCGCTGCATTCCTGGACAAGGTCCGTGAGACCTTCCACGTCCGCTCCGCCGGACTGTTCACCAGAGCTGCGGGAACCGGGGACGGCTGGGACCTTCAGGCGTACTCAGGAGAACTCCCGCCGCCGGTCCCGGGGTCGGGGGAATCCGGCCTGGAGGCGTATGAAATGGCAGATCCGGAGACAGCTCTGGTGGTCTCCGGCAAGACCCTCACAGCCGGGGAGCGGCGGCTGCTGGCAGCGCACGGTGCCCACCTGCTCTTGCTCCGGCAGCGCCACGCTCTTCAACTCAGACTAAGGAAGACCACGAAACTGGCTGAGGGCAACAGCATCCGGACATCCATTCTGCGTGCCGTCAGCCATGACCTTAGGACACCCCTGGCTGGAATCAAGCTTGCCGTCACCGCCCTGCAACGCCAAAAGCGACGGCTTCCCGAAGAGATACAGGATGAAATGCTCGACACCATCGACTCCTACGCCGGCCGCCTTGACTCCCTGATCGGCAATCTCCTGGACATGTCCCGAATATCCAGCGGATCCGCGGCCCCGCTCACATCTCCAGTGACCTGGCGTGATGCCATCGAAGAGGCGCTACGGGGACTGCCTGAAGGAGCCATCCGGATCGAGTTGGCTCCAAACATGCCCGCCGTCGATGCGGACCTAGGCATGCTGGAGCGCGTTATCGCCAATATCGTGGAGAACGCCCTGAAATACGCCCCGGACTCTGACATTGTCATCGTGGGACCTTCGAGCGGGCCTGGGGCCAGCATCATCAACGGACGACCCTGCGCAGAACTGCGCATCGTGGACCATGGCCAGGGCGTGCCGACGGCGGACGTGATCGCCATGTTTGAGCCGTTCCAGCGGCTTGACGACGCGCCGGAAGGACTCGGCATAGGTCTGGGGCTGGCTGTCGCTAAAGGCTTCACCGAGGCGATGGACGGACAGCTGACGGCAGAACCGACACCGGGAGGTGGACTGACCTTCGTGATTCGGCTGCCTCTTTCCGCTGGACCGCAGAACGTTCATGCCGAATCCCGCAGTGCAGAAAGGGATGAGCCATGAGAACCGTACTGGTCGTCGATGACGAGCCCCAGCTCCTGCGCGCGTTGCAGGTAAACCTGCACGCTGAGGGATACCAAGTGCTGACCGCACTGGACGGGAGGACGGGGCTCCTGCACGTCGCGAACAACCATCCGGATCTCATCGTCCTGGACCTTGGACTGCCGGACATCAATGGGGTAGACGTCATCACCAAGATCCGCCGTTCCACCGGCATTCCGATCATTGTCCTCTCCGCCCGGCACGGGTCCGTGGACAAAGTCCGGGCCCTCGACGCCGGAGCGGATGACTACGTCACCAAACCCTTTGGCCTGGACGAACTCCTGGCCCGGTTGCGCGTTGCCGAACGCCGCCTCGGCACGTCGGATGGAGACGACCAGGCCCTGACTGTCGATGTGGGGGACTTCCAAGTGGACCTCGCAAACCGGAAGGTGACACGCGACGGCGCTCCCGTGCGGCTCACCCCGCGGGAATGGGCAATTCTGCAACTGCTGGTCCGCAACCCGGGACGGCTCATCACGCAGCAACAAATGCTGGCCAAAATCTGGGGCCCAGGCTACGACGCCGAAACTCATTACCTGCGCGTCTACATGGGACAGTTGCGCCGCAAACTCGAAGCCGACCCCGCCCGGCCCAGGCACCTGCTTACCGAAGCCGGAATGGGATACCGCTTCGAACCCTAACCCTTACGCGGCCCAGGCTCCAGGAAGAACGGGCCGGCCATTCCGGTGGCCGTGCGTAAATGATTCGTCAATAGATACGCCTTTCACGGTTCATGGTTTTTCGCCGGTGTTAGCTTCGGCTGTGACCGCGGCGCGATGTGCCGCGCGGAAAGGAATCCATGACCACGTTGAGCAAGCCGCCGGCAGACCCCTCGGCTCCCAAGCCGGCAGGCAGCGCGGCCCTGAAAAACTGGCTTCTGTTTGGGCTCCAAGACAGCAAAGGCACTCACCTGGGCCCCGGCGGGGTCCCCACCGCCCATGAGAAGAAGCATCCGTGGTGGCAGGTCATGTGCCTGACAGGTGTGGATTACTTTTCCACCCTGGGCTATCAGCCGGCGATCGCAGCCCTCGCCGCCGGCGTGATCTCACCTCTTGCCACTATGGTGCTCGTCGCAGTCACCCTTCTCGGCGCCCTGCCGGTCTACCGGCGGGTTGCCGGGGAAAGCCATCGCGGGGAAGGCTCGATCGCGATGCTTGAACGGCTGCTGCCGCGCTGGGGCGGCAAGCTCTTCGTCCTTATCCTGCTGGGGTTCGCCGCGACTGACTTCATGATCACAATGACCCTTTCGGCCGCCGATGCCAGCGCACACCTGATCCAGAACCCGGTTGCCCCCGCCTGGCTGCAAGGCCAGAACATCCTTGTCACCCTCTTCCTGCTGGCGTTGCTGGCAGCTGTGTTCCTGCGCGGCTTCAAAGAAGCCATCGGGGTGGCCGTCACCCTCGTCGTCCTCTACCTGGCCCTCAACGCCGTGGTCGTGGCCGTGACGCTCATCGAGGTGTTTACCCACCCGGTTGCCATGGGCGACTGGTGGACGACGCTCTGGACCTCGCACGGTGACCCGCTCATGGTCGTGGCCATCGCGCTGCTGGTTTTCCCCAAACTTGCCCTCGGCCTGTCAGGCTTCGAGACAGGTGTTGCTGTCATGCCTCAGGTCAGGGGAGACGAAGCTGACACCGAGGAACATCCTGCAGGGCGCATCCGCGGAACCCGCCGGATGCTGACCACCGCAGCCGTGATCATGAGTGGCTTCCTGATCACTACCAGCTTCATTACTGTCGTCCTCATCCCGGAGCCGGAATTCCAGCCCGGCGGACAGGCGAACGGCCGTGCCTTGGCTTTCCTGGCGCATGAGTACCTCGGCGTCGGTTTCGGCAGTGTCTACGACATCAGCACTATCGCCATTCTCTGGTTCGCCGGGGCCTCAGCGATGGCAGGACTGTTGAACCTTGTTCCGCGATACCTGCCCCGGTACGGCATGGCCCCTGGGTGGGCCAAAGCCGTCCGGCCCCTGGTGCTGGTGTTCACCCTCGTCGGTTTCATCATCACCTACCTCTTCAAGGCCGACGTCGACGCCCAGGGTGGCGCCTACGCCACCGGCGTCCTGGTACTGATGACATCAGCGGCGGTAGCGGTCACCCTCTCGGCACGCCGCCGCCGGCAGCGCAAACGCACCATCGGCTTCGTCATCGTCTCCGTGGTGTTTACGTACACCACCATCGCCAATATTTTTGAACGCCCCGAAGGCATCAGGATCGCGGGCGTCTTCATCCTGGGCATCATCGTGATCTCCCTGCTCTCCCGCGTCCGCCGCTCCTTCGAACTGCACGCCACCCACGTCCACCTGGACCGCGAGGCCCTCGAATTCATGTCCGACACCCTGGAAGGGCCTATCGCGCTCATCGCCCACGAGCCGCTCCGGCTCAGCGCCGACGCGTACCGGGAGAAGCTCACCTCAGCGGTAGAGGTCAGCCGTTTGCCTCTCGAACAGGAAGCTCTCTTCCTTGAAGTGATCGTCGATGATTCCTCCGACTTCGAAACAGAACTGCAGGTACGAGGCGTGACGCGGCACGGGTACCGGATCCTGGAGGTCCACGGCCCTGTCGTGCCGAACACCATCGCTTCGGTTCTGCTCCATATCCGTGACGTCACCGGTCTAATGCCCCACATCTACTTCCGCTGGACCGAAGGGAACCCGGTGACCAATCTTCTGCGGTTCCTGTTCCTTGGCGAAGGCGAGATCGCTCCCGTCACCCGCGAAGTGCTGCGGGAAGCCGTACCGGACGTCACCCAACGCCCGTGGGTCCACGTCGGCTGACTGCGGACCAGCACATGCCCTGTTTTTCGTGGGAAACACCGGATTGCTGATCTGCCTTGTCGTTTCCCTCATTAGTTCAACCAAGGAGAGAGTCGGAGCTTGCGGATGGGCTGGCATCAAGGGGGCGCGGACGGCGGGGTGAGGTTCACTGCGCTGCCGGGGGCTGTGGAGGGTTACGATGGGCGCCTAGTCGAGGGTGCTGCGTATTGCCCGCCAGGGGGCTACCTCTTCAGGGACGAGGCCGGAGTCACCTGGTGGATTATTTTCCGGATATATCCGGACCCGGATTCTCGCGGATCCAAAGTTCGTGGAGATGTCCTAGCCTGCAGTGCAGCCCACGACGAGCTGGTTCACGTGCGGGTGCTGGCCTCCGACGTGCTCCGCGTCAACGCTGACGCTGCCTTCCGGCAGAATGCACCGTCCAGCTATGAGGAAGCTGTACAGGTCGCCGCCTGTATCCCCCGATCCGACACCTAGTTCCGTTCCGGAACCCGCAATCGAATTTGCTGCATCCGGAATGTAGCGACGTACTCGGGTGGCATGCGCCGCCGACTCGACTTCCGGAGGCAGGGAACGACGGCGGTGCCGCCGTCGTTCGCGTCATGTCAGTCAGTCAGCACCCGCTTAGGATGCCCGGCTGCCCGGTTCCCCGCCGATGGATTCAACCACGGTGGACGCCACATCGCGGAGCTTGAGGTTGCGGCTGTTGGATGCGCGGGTGAGGATGCTGATGGCCTCGTCCTGGCTGGTGCGGTTTTGCGCCATGACCACGCCCACTGCCATGTCGATGATGGTCCGTGACTGCATGGCTGCCACCAGGTCGTCCTGCACCCCCTTGAGGCGTGCCATGCTCAGGGCGAGCTGCAGCGACCGTGACGCGTTGGCCACGAAGTTCTCGGCGGTCAGGATGTCCATATCCGAGAACCCGTTGGGACGCCGTGAATAGAGGTTGGCCACGCCCTGCGCCTCGCCGGCCAGGTCCAACGGGACGGCCAGGATGGACCTGACTCCATAGTCGACTGCCGCCTCGGCATACTGGTGCCACCGTTGCTCGACCAGGAGGTCGGGGACCAGCGTTGTGGTGTCCTCGCGCAAAGCTGTCAGGCACGGCCCGTCGCCAAACCCGTTCTGGATCTCATCCAGGGATTCCGCCCGGGAGTCGCTGCTGGCAATGACGGCGGGTCCCTTTTCCCGCAGCACTGTCACGCCACACTCAATGAGGTCGTCCAAGGTGGAAAGGCAGGACGCGGTCATGATGGCAAGTTCGGTGAGGAAAGAAGCGATTTCCGGGCTGTCCAGGACAAGCTCCAAGAGTCTGTGTTCATCCCCGGCCGCCGACTCAAGGCGCGCCGTTTCGTCCTTGCCGGTGGTTGCCCCCAGCTGGTTGTGGTCCAAATGTTCCGCCTCCTTCGCCGAAACCAAGTCCCCTTCCGACGTTACCCCCGGCAGGAGGCGGTGGACACCCCTAATTCACGCCGATAACGGTTCCCCGTTAGGGGTTCCGGCCGACGTTTCGGCTGGGGAGTTACGGGGTGCGCCGCCTCCGGTGCCGGGGGCGGGCTCCACCCTGATGATCTCCAGCGCCTCCGGGTCCAGCAGACGGCGGGTGCCGGTCCGTGCGTCCAGGATCCAGAACAGATCAAGTTTGGGTACGACGTCGGTCACCCGGCCCTGGTGGAAAAGCTTGCCGTTGTGCCACGCCTCGATGTGGTCGCCGGCCTGCAGCCGGCCGGTGTTGACCCGTTCCGCCTGGACCGGTTCGGTATGGATCCGGCCAGTGCTGATGCGTTCGTTCCGGCCGCGTTGTGTGTTGATCCCCTGAGTTCCCATGTGAGCCGCCTCCAACTCGTTGTATCCCCGTAGGGCCAAGCATGCCGTGGCGAGGTTGCCGGGGTGTTTCGCCGGGATGATCTTTCTGTGTCCGCTCCCGGTTGGGGTACTGTGCCGGGATCAATTCCAGGTTTTCGTCAGGTTTTAGATAGGTAGCCGGGATATTCGATTAGGGAATATTTCCATGGGGTAATCAAGTTTGCGACAAGCGGAGTTTTGGTGCTTCTTCCCACTTTTTATCGTCTGCAGTTTTCGCCGCTTCGTAATTGACTTGAAATATTTCCTGCGGCATGCACTGAGACTTGCCGCGGCGTCGCAGGACATCTAATCTGAGCTCTGATTCATAAATCCGCACGCACAATTCGTGGGGACACATAAAACGTTTGGGGGAACGCCGTGGAACAGACCATTTTTAGCGCATCCACGCAAGATGGAGCGGATGCGTCGGTTGGAGCCGCGGCATTCTGCCCGGCATGTGGACGCGCACTGGCGGCCGGAGCGCAGTTCTGCGCCGGCTGCGGCGCCGCAGTCCATCAGAGTACTTCGGCCCAGCCGAGCGCTCCGCCGCCGCCCACAGCTTTGAAGCGGACCCGCAAGCCCTTCAAGATGTCGCGGCGCCTCATTATCCTGCTTTCCGTATTCGGGGCCCTCGTGGTTGCCGGGGCCGCAGGAGCGGTGGTGCTGACCAACATCCTGCGCGGCGGCGCTGACAGCCCGGAACAGGCGGTCACCAAGTCCATCGAGGCCATGAGCAAGAAGGACCTTGTTGGCCTTTTCACCATGGTGTCGCCCCACGAACGCGACGCCTTGGTCCGCGTCCAGGACGCTGTGGTCAAAAAGGCGAAGGATGAGGGCGTTGCCGAGGCAGCCAAATCAGTTGCCTCGACGGACAGCGGCCAGGGCGGTTCTGACCTGGTGTTCGACGGCGTGGAAGTGACGTTCTCGGGGATCAACCCGTCTGTGAGCCAGGTCTCCGACGATGTTGCCGTGGTCCATATCAGCAGCGGCGAGATCAAACTGAAGATCGACCCCGCCCAGACCAAGGGTGCCATCCGCTCCATCTACGACAACTTCGAGAGCCCGTCGCCCACTGACCAAACGTGGGACATCGGCGACCTCGGGCCGTCCCGCTCGGGCCTGTCCGTCCTGGCATCAAAAAAGGACGGCCGCTGGTACGTGAATGTAGCCGGGTCCGTCCTGGAAGCTGTGAACAGTTACCAGGGAACGCCGCGCGGAGTCATTCCGCCGCCCAGCCAGGGCGGCAGCGACAAACCGCAGACTGCTGCCAAGTCTGCCGTCCAGGCAGCCCAGACGCAGGCCGCCTCACAGGTTGCGCCGTTCCTGGTCAAGGATGAGGCGAACATCTTCTACCTCTACGGTCACCTCTGGAATGAATTCAACAAGAGTTCCAGTTCCAAGTTCTCCTTCGGCAACGTCGACTTCACCGAAGGTCCGCACGAGGGTAACCGGGCACAGGCCTACGTCAGCCAGATCAACGTGGTCACGGGAAGCAGTGACAAGTTCACCCTTACCGATAAGTGCATTAACAACAGTTCCTCCAGCCAGGACGGCAACTGCCTGAATGGATCGGCTTACCAGATGGGAGGGTACGGGTACGGAGAGATCAACTGGATGAGTGCCCTCCTCTCACACGATGGCAAGTTCGCTTTGACAACGGTCAATGAGGACGGCAAATGGAAGGTGAGCCTGCTGGACAGCGTTGCTGACCACTTGGTGAGCGCCGTGAACAGCCTGACGCATGAGCAGACCCTGGCTGTCTCCAGCCTGGCCCGGACGCAGACGGCCTCCGGTTCGATCAACCTCGCAGAGTCCAAGAACCTTGACTTCAACAACGCCGGGTACGCAGTGGCTTCCCTGAAGCTGGACAAGGCCACCAAACTCCAGTTGGACAAGGACTCCACCCTCGGCACGGTGACGCTCTTCACTGCTGACGGCAAGGAAAGCAAGGGAGGCGTTTTCACGGGGTACTACAACGACGTCACGTTCGAACCCGGAGAGTACAAGGTTCTTGCCTGGGCCGGGAGCGGCAAATTCCGCGATGCCTCCCGGACGGACGGCAAGCCAGCCGGGTTGTCTGAGCCGATCACCATCCGGGAGTTTGTGCCTCCGTCAGGTTTCGATGGCCGCGAATCAATTTCCGGAGCTTACGTCACCTCGTCGGCGAAGACGTTCAGTCTGACCGTTCCCACGGACCAGGCCGGTGCGCTACTGGTAGAGGTCGAATCGGTTTCAAGCGCGAACGTCAAAATTGTTGCCACTGTGGATGGCACCACGTATGCGGTCGATGCCACTCCAGGAAAGGTTACCGGGATCCCGGCGCCCCAGGGCAGCCGCAAACTGACGTTGGACGTGGAATCAACGTCGAAGAGCTCCTACTCCTACGACTATGCCTACGTGAGCCTCTCGTTCGAGAAGCAGTAGCCAGCGCTGACGTTTCAGCCCGTGGCTGGGGCCAGTGCCCCAGCCACCCCCGCATCAACATCAAAACTATGAAAGGCAGTCAT
>DATFAE010000323.1:0-16885 GCA_035254945.1 Arthrobacter sp.
ATCCGAAGTAGATCGCGGAGAGCATCCAGACCCTGCCGTTGCCGAAGACTGTACGGACGCTGACGTGCTTGTTGCTGGCAGCGGTTTCCTTCTTTTCCGTCTCCAGGGCCTTGGTCAGCCAGGTCTTTTCCTCCTGCGTCAGCCACTTGGCCGTGGCGGGGGAGTCGGCCAGGTAGAACCAGGCGATGATGCCGACAATGATGGCGGGGACGGCGACGCCGAAGAACATGACCCGCCAGCCTTCGAGGCCGAAGAGGCCGTCCTGCTGGATGAGCAGGCCCGCCAGCGGGGCGCCGATAACCGTGGTCAGCGGCTGGGCCAGGTAGAAGAGGGCGAGGATCTTGCTGCGGTGCCGGGAGGGGACCCAGAGGCTCAGGAAGAGGATGGCGCCGGGGAAGAAGCCTGCTTCGGCAACGCCCAGGATGAAGCGGAGGACGTACAGCTGCTCCACGTTGCCAACCCAGGTGAACAGCAGGGAGACGATGCCCCAGCTGACCATGATGCGGGCGAGCCAGCGGCGGGCACCGAACTTGTGCAGCGCCAGGTTGCTGGGCACCTCCAGCAGGATGTAGCCGATGAAGAACACGCCGGACGCGAAGCCAAACTGGGCCGCCGAGAGGGCCAGGTCCGTGTTCATGCCGTTGGGGCCGGCGAACGAGATGGCCGTGCGGTCCAGGTAGTTGATGAAGAACATCAGGGCGACGAAAGGCACCAGCCTGACCGCCACTTTCCTGATTGCGGATTTTTCGACCACCGATTGTGTGGTGTCCACGTTGACTCCTAGATGTTGGGTTTCCCGCTGCGTCCGTCGCTGGAGGCTTGGGGTCTGTTTCAACGCCGGAAGGGGATGGGGGGCCAGCCGGCGGCTAAAGCATGTGACTTCCACAATAAGAGCGAAATCCGAATTGGTCAACCGGTTGACGTGTTTCTTTTCTTGACAGCGTCGGCCGGGCGTCCGAAGGCGGGCCTGGTTGCTACGCTTGGGATGTGTCCATAAAATCCGCCGAATCGACGGCCAAGATCAGTGCAGCGCTCGGTTCCGTGGGCCAGGGCTCCGTTGTCTCTGAGGTCGCCGAGCGGTTGCTTGCGTATTTCACCAGTGGTGATATCGCCGTCGGCACGCGGCTTCCGGCGGAGCGCCAGCTCGCAGCGTCCCTGGGCGTGGGCCGCTCCGCGGTGCGCGAGGCGCTGGCGGCTTTGGAGATCCTGGGGATTGTGATCGTCCGCCCCGGGTCGGGCACCTACCTGCGTGACGGCATCTCCGAACTCCTTCCCCGGACGCTGAGCTGGGGACTCATGTTGGGCGCGCCCCGGACCCGCGAGCTGGTGGAATTGCGGAGCGGCCTGGAGGTCCAGGCGGCCCAGCTCGCCGCCGACAGGATTACCGATGAGGCGCTGGAGCGGATGCGGGGCAACCTGGCCACGATGGCTGACACCCTCGATGACCTCGCCGCCTTCGTGGAGGCGGACGCTGCGTTCCACCGCGAAATTGCCGAAAGCTCCGGAAACCAGGTCCTGCAGGAGCTGCTGCAGAGCATCCGGTCCCTGCTGCGGATCTGGGTGGACAGGGCCCTGACCGATGAGGGGCATGCGGCGGCAGCACTCAAGGAGCACACGGAAATTTTTGTGGCGCTGGAAGCGCACGATTCCGAGGCGGTCACCAGGACCATGCGTTCGCACATGCTCACGGCCTCCCGGCGGCTGCTCGCCGGCTTCGACGCCTCGCAGTAGATTCTTGGCTGATTTCGCCTCGGAGTCATAGTGGTCAACCGGTTGACTTGGGTGGGACGGTGATTCGATAATCGGGTACGGCCTGCGCCACCAGGCCCTCTTGAGTTTGCCTTAGCGACGCCGGGCACCGGGCACAGCAGCCCCGGGCAAGGCAGAGAGCAGTAACGTGTCTTCCCAGCCCCTGACCGGTCACCAAGAGCCGACCCCTTCCGTCCGGGCCCGGCTCGCGCCCCCTCGACGTGCACTCTCCGCGGGACCGTGGGCCGCCGAGCTTGTGGGCGACGAACTGGCCAACATCAGTTACGGAGGCCGGCCGGTACTGCGGGCGGTCAAGGCCGTTGTCCGCGACCAGGACTGGCGGACTCCGCACCCTTCGGTCCGAAACGTTGGGGCCAGGCAGGACGACGACGGCCTGCACGCGCGCTGGACCGTCGCCTTTGAGGGCTACGGCGTGGAATATGACTGCGTCCTAACCGCCGAATTCACTCCCGCGGCCGTGGAGATTGCGTTCGAAGGTACCGCCGCGCATGCCTTCCGCAGCAACCGGATCGGCCTGGTGGTGCTCCACCCTCCGGCGGACGCTGGCCGGGAGGTCCTGGTGGAACACCCCGACGGCGACACGACGGCCGCGCAGTTTCCCCGCGACATCAGCCCCCACCAGCCGTTTATGGATATCGCCGCCCTCGATTGGGCCGACGCCGGTACGGCCTTCCGGCTCTCCTTCACCGGTGACGTCTTTGAGACCGAGGACCAGCGGAACTGGACGGATGCCTCCTTCAAGACCTACGGCACTCCGCTGTCGCGGCCCTTTCCGGTGGATGTCGCTGCCGGGGACACCGTCCGGCAGTCCGTGCTCCTGGAAGCCGCCACCCTTGAGTCGGAGGAGGCCGTTGAAGCCGCCGCCGTGGCCCGTCCGCGCAAGGCAGGCGGCCCGAGGGTGATCACCGCACACGTTGCGGGGGAATCCGGGCGGGTTCCGGCGCTCGCCGTGGGGGCCGGGCCGCAGCCGGGATTGCTCCCTGCGATCCCCGGGCTCGACGCCGTCCTGGTGGAGCTCGTCGAGGGACCAGGTGACGCGCCCCGGTCCGGCTGGGCTGCGCAACTGCAGGCGGCGGCGGCCGCGGCCCACGGGGCCGGGCTGGACATCCGGGCAGTAACCGCGGACCCCGCCGGCGCCGTGGCAGACCTCGCCGCCCACCTGGGCCAGGCCAAACGGCTCGCTGTCTTCCACCCCGCCAGCCACATCACCGAACCGGACACGTGGGAGGAACTTAAGGCATCAGCGCGCACCGCAGGGTTCAGCGGGAGCTTCCTCGCCGGATCCCGGGCGCATTTCACGGAACTGAACCGCGACAGCGGCCGCGTGCCGTCGGGCTCCGATGCCCTAACGTTCAGCATCACGCCGCAAATGCACAGCACAGGCCCCGCGCATATCATTGAAAGCCTGCCCATGCAGCGGCTCGTGGCCGGGAATGCGCTGCGGTTGGGCGGCGGACGGCCAATTCACGTCGGGCCGGTGACGCTGCTGCCGCGGTTCAATGACGTGGCCACGTCCGGTATTGACCATGAAGCCGAAGCGGATGAACTGCAGGACCAGCCGTTCACGGCGGCATGGATGCTGGCGAGCATCAGCGCACTGACCATGGACGGGGTGGTGTCCGTCAGCTACTTCGAGGCGTCCGGCCCCAGGGGCATCTCCGACGCCGGTGGCCGGCTGAATCCGGCCGGTGAACTGCTGAAGGCGCTCGCTCCGCTGCGGGACGCTGCGGTGTTGCAGGTCGACGTCGGTGCGGGTCCTGTGACGCTCTACCCCGTGCAGTCGCCGGAAGGCCTCGTTGTCTTCGCCGGAAATCTGTCCGGCTCGGCGGTTGCCGCTGACGTCCGCCTCCCGGACGGTTTGAGCGCGGCCGGCGGCGAGTGCAGTGTTTTCGGGCAGGACGCCTCCTCCGTCATCGGCTTCAGCGCGAACAACGACGGCGGCCCCGCAGGCGGGCGGCTGACGCTCGGACCCTGGTCCGCCGGCGTCGTCCGGTTTCCCGCAGCGGGCTGATTCAGCCATATTTTGGCGCCGCCTTCCGACAGCGGCGCCTCCTTAGCGAAAGGAGACCCCATGGGTCTGCGTCTTGAAGGAAAAACTGCCCTGGTCACGGGGGCGGGATCCGGGATCGGGCTGGCCGTTGCCCAGCGTTTCGTCGCTGAAGGGGCCACGGTCTACTTTGCGGACATCAATGTGGAGGCTGCCGAAAAGGCCGCTGCCGCTTCGGGGGCGGCCGGTGCGCACGCCCTCCGGATGGACATCTCGGACGAGGAGAGTGTCATTGCCGCCTACGCCGCCTTGGCAGGGGCGGGCCAGCTCGACGTGGTGGTGGCAAACGCCGGGGTTCAGCTGTTCGGGCAGGACGCCAAGGTGGGCGACCTGGACCTGGCGGTCTGGGAGAAGACCGTCACCATCAACCAGCGTGGGGCGTTCCTCACGCTCAAGCACGCCGTCCGGGCCATGGAAGGGCGCGGCGGCTCCATCATCTGCACGGGCAGCCCCACCGCCGTAGTGGCCTGCGGCCGGACGTTCACCGCGTACACGAGCTCCAAGGCCGGGGTCCACGGCCTGGCCCGTGTGGTGGCGGCCGATTACGCGCACGCGGGAATCCGCGTCAACGTCGTGGTGCCGGGCTACACCGAAACCCCGCTGGTCCAGGCCATTGCTGACGACCCCGTCAGCCGCGCCGGCCTGGTGGACTCCACCATGCTGGGACGGCCCGGCACAGCCGCCGACGTGGAAGGAATCATGGTGTTCCTCGCCAGCGACGACTCCGCCTATGCCACCGGCGGGATCTTCACGGTGGACGGCGGTCTGACGGCGCTGTAGCGCCTCCAGCCTGCGTCACACGAGCGGCCACGGGTAGCGCAGGCCGGTGCGGTCAACCGGCAGCACGCCTCCGCGGAGCGGCAGGGGGTGCCATGTTCCGGCGCGAGGTCTACCGTAGAGGGGTGAGCGATCGCCCCGATATCTTCACTGTTGGTGAACTGCGTGCCTCCGGCCACGTGCACAAAGACCTGCGCCGCGAAATCCGCGACAACCTGCTCGCCGCGCTCGCCGGCGGCCGCGATCCCTGGCCCGGGATGTTCGGCTTCAGCCGGACCGTCCTGCCCCAGCTCGAGCGCGCACTGCTTGCCGGCCACGACGTCGTCCTGCTCGGTGAACGGGGACAGGGCAAGACCAGGCTCCTGCGCACCCTGGCCGGGCTGCTGGACGAGTGGTCGCCGGTGATCGAGGACTCGGAACTCAACGAACACCCGTACGAACCCATCACCGAACACTCCCGTGCCCGCGTCCTCACCGAGGGGGACCGGCTGCGGGTGGCATGGCGCCACCGCTCCGAACGGTACGTCGAAAAGCTCGCGACGCCGGACACCTCCGTCGCCGACCTGATCGGCGACATCGACCCGATGCGGGTGGCCGAGGGCCGCCGGCTCGGTGACCCGGAAACTATCCACTACGGCCTGGTCCCGCGCTCCAACCGCGGAATCATCGCCATCAACGAACTGCCCGACCTCGCGGAGCGCATCCAGGTTTCGATGCTCAACGTCATGGAGGAACGCGACATCCAGATCCGGGGCTACGTGCTGCGGCTGCCGCTGGACGTCCTGGTGGTCGCTTCCGCCAACCCCGAGGATTACACGAACCGCGGCCGCATCATCACGCCTCTGCGGGACCGCTTCGGCGCCGAAATCCGGACCCACTATCCGATTGAGCTCGACGACGAGGTGGCCGTCATCCGCCAGGAAGGCCAGTTGGTGGCCGGAGTCCCTCCTGTCATCCTCGAGATCCTGGCCCGCTACACCCGGGCGCTGCGCCAGTCCCCGGCGATCAACCAGACCTCAGGAGTTTCCGCGCGGTTCGCCATCGCCGGCGCCGAAACGGTTGCTGCGGCAGCCCTGCGCCGGGCCAGCGTGCGCGGCGAGGACGAGGCCGTGGCCCGGATCATCGACCTGGACGCCGCGGTGGAAGTCCTCGCGGGCAAGATCGAGTTCGAGTCCGGTGAGGAAGGACGGGAACAGGACATCCTGGACCATCTCCTGCGGATGGCCACTGCGGAAGCCGTGCGGGCGCACTTCCACGGCATCGACATGGGGCAACTCGTGGCTGCGCTCGACGGCCACACTACGGTGACCACCGGGGAACTGGTCACCGCGCGGGAATTCCTGGAGAACCTCCCGAATCTCAACGGCTCAGGCCTCTACGACGAAATCAGTGCGCGTCTCGGCGCGACGAATGACGGACAGCGCGCCGCCGCCGTCGAACTCGCTTTGGAAGGACTCTACCTCGCCCGGCGGATCGCCAAGGAGTCCGACGACGAGGCGACGATTTACGGCTGACAAGCCGCCCAGCAACGCCAGAGGAGGGCCCATGAGCGTGCACAACCGGTCCAGGTACAGCCGGTACAAGGGCGGACCTGACCCGCTCGCCCCGCCGGTGGACCTGGCGGAGGCCCTCGACGCCGTCGCCGAGGACGTGATGGCCGGCTACTCGCCCCGTCACGCCCTGCAGGAGTTCCTGCGGCGCGGCGGCCGCAGCAGGGAAGGCCTCGACGACCTCGCCGGCCGCGTCCAGCAGCGGCGCAAGGACCTTCTGGGCCGGCACAAGCTGGACGGCACCCTCAACGAAGTCCAGAAGCTGCTGGACACCGCGGTGCTGGAGGAGCGTAAACAGCTGGCCCGCGACGCCATGATGGACAACACCGACCGCTCCTTCCGGGAGATGCAGCTGCAGAACCTGCCCCGGTCCACGGCGGCCGCCGTCAACGAACTGGCCTCCTATGACTGGCAGTCCAGCACCGCGCGGGAAGCCTACGAGCGGATCAAGGATCTGCTGGGCCGCGAGGTCCTGGACCAGCGCTTCGCCGGCATGAAGCAGGCGCTCGAGAACGCCACGGAGGAGGACCGCGCGGCCGTCAGCGAGATGCTGCAGGACCTCAACGGGCTGCTCGACAAGCACCGGCGGGGCGAGGACACCAACGCCGACTTCCAAAACTTCATGGCAAAGCACGGCCACTTCTTCCCGGAGAATCCGCAGTCGGTGGAGGAGCTGATCGACGCCCTGGCCCAGCGCGCGGCCGCGGCCCAGCGGCTGCTGCAGTCCATGTCCCGGGAGCAGCGGGAAGAACTGATGAGCCTGTCCGCCCAGGCGTTCGGTTCACCCGAACTCATGGCCCAACTCGGCCAGCTCGACGACACCCTCCGCGCCCTGCGCCCCGGTGAGGACTGGACCGGCTCCGAACGCTTCGAGGGTGAGGAAGGGCTCGGCCTGGGCGACGGCACCGGCGTGCTGCAGGACCTCGCCGAGCTGGACGAACTGTCCGAACAGCTCTCCCAGTCCTACAATGGGTCCCGCCTGGACGACCTGGACCTGGACGCCCTGGCCCGCCAGCTCGGCCAGGATGCCGCCGTGACGGCCCGCACCCTTGCGGAGATCGAGCGGGCAATGCACGACGGCGGGTTCCTCCAACGCGGGGCGGACGGGGACCTGCGGCTGTCACCGCAGTCCATGCGGCGGCTGGGGAGGGCGTTGCTGCGGGACACCGCCAGGCAGCTCTCCGGCCGACAGGGCCGGCGCGACACCCGCGTTTCCGGGGCTGCCGGGGACCAGACCGGCTCCAGCCGCCCCTGGGAGTTCGGCGACGCCGAGCCCTGGGACGTCACCCGGACCATCACCAACGCGATCCGCCGGACGTTAGCCGACGGCGGGGATCCGGCCCGCGGACTGCGCCTCACCGCGGATGACATCGAGGTGGCGGAGACGGAGGCGCGCACGCAGGCAGCCGTGGTCCTGCTCGTGGACGTATCCTTCTCCATGGCCGCCCAGGGACGCTGGGTGCCCATGAAACGCACCGCGCTCGCCCTGCACCACCTCATTTCAACGCGTTTCCGCGGCGACCGGCTGCAGCTGATCACGTTCGGCCGCTACGCGCAGACCATGGACATCGGCGAGCTCACCGCGTTGCCGGCTTTCCGGGACAAGGGAACCAACCTGCACCACGGCCTGCTGCTGGCCGGCCGGTTCTTCCGCAAGCACCCCTCGATGCAGCCGGTCCTGCTGGTGGTGACCGACGGCGAACCCACAGCCCACCTGCTGGCCGACGGTGAGACCTGGTTCGACTACCCGCCGGACCCGGAGACCATCCGGCTGACCGTGGCCGAGCTGGACCGCCTGGGGCGTGCCGGCACGCAGGCCACGTTCTTCCGGCTCGGCGATGACCCAGGCCTGGAACGGTTCGTCCAGCGGATGGTCAGCCGGATTGGTGGCCGGGTGGTGGCACCCGAGACCGGGGACCTGGGCGCGGCAGTAGTGGGGGAGTACCTTCGCGCCCACTTCCGCGGCCGCCCCTACGGCGACGCCGACTGGGCTTCCTGAGAGGCCTGGCTGGAACTTTTCCGTGGTGACGGCTTCCAGGAACGCAACCACCTCGGCGGGAAAAGTAGTCAGCTTGCTTATTACTTTGGGTTTTCCTAGGCTGGGTGCTGTCAGGCAAACAACTCTCCAGGCGGATACCGGCGCGCTTCCCTGTGCTCCGCCCGCCTCACCAGAGGAGGAAAAATGTCAGAACACAGCATCGCAGGCAAGAAGGTCGCATTCCTGTTGACGGACGGCGTGGAGCAGGTTGAACTCACCAGCCCCTGGCAGGCGGTCAAGGATGCCGGCGGCGAACCCACCCTGGTAGCCCTCAAGAGCGGCAAGCTACAGGGCTTCAAGGGCACCGAGAAGGGCGACACGTTCGACGTCGAGCTCAGGGCCGCGGAGGCCAATGCCTCCGATTTCGACGCCCTGGTGCTTCCCGGCGGGGTGGTGAACGCCGACCACCTCCGGGTGGATAAGGACGCCCAGAATTTCACCCGCGCCTTCTTTGAACAGCACAAGCCGGTGGCCTCCATCTGCCACGGGCCGTGGCTGCTGATCGACGCCGGCGTGGTCCGCGGCCGGAACGTCACCTCTTACCACACACTCCAGACGGACCTGAAGAACGCCGGCGCCAACTGGAGCGATGAGGAAGTGGTGGTGGACCAGGGCCTGGTCACCAGCCGCAGCCCCAAGGACCTGGCCGCCTTCAACAGCAAGCTCGTGGAGGAAATCTCCGAAGGCCGGCACGCAGGCCAGACCGCATAACAGGAAGTGTTCCCTCAGGGCCTGAGAAAAATATCCGCCGGAGGAATTACTCCACCGGGTAGAGTGTTGGAATCTGCAGCGACGATGCTCGCCTGCCACCAAACTCAAACTCCCTGAGGGAACACTTATGTCTACAAAAGTCTCTTCTGACGCCCACGGCGAGCCCGTGCAGGCCGCTGAGGCGCAGCCGTCCGCACCGGTGAAGATGTCCCGCGAATCGGTGACCATCATCGCCACGCTGCTGGTGGCAACATTTGTGGTGATCCTCAACGAAACCATCATGAACGTTGCCCTGCAGCGGCTGATGGTGGACCTTGGCGTGGACGCACCCACCGTCCAGTGGCTGTCCACCGGCTTTATGCTCACCATGGCCGTGGTCATCCCCACCACCGGATTCATCCTCCAGAGCCTGTCCACCCGTGCGGTGTTCATGCTGGCCATGGGCCTCTTTGCCGGAGGCACTGCGCTGGCCGCTGTAGCGCCGGGCTTTGAAGTGCTGCTCCTGGCCCGCATCATCCAGGCCGGCGGAACAGCCATCATGCTGCCACTGCTGATGACCACCATCCTCACCCTGGTCCCGCTCGCCAGGCGCGGTGCCGTGATGGGCAACGTCAGCATCGCCATCTCCGTGGCGCCGGCCATGGGCCCCACTGTCTCCGGGCTGATCCTGGAGCACTTCACCTGGCGCTTTATGTTTGTGTTCGTCCTCCCGGTGGCCCTGGCTGCCCTGGCCATCGGCGCCAAGTACCTGACCAACGTCGGCGAAACGGAGAAGACCAAGCTCGACTTCCTCTCCGTGCTCCTGACGGTCCCGGCCTTCGGCGGGCTCGTCTACGGCCTCAGCCAGATCGGCGGCGGCCACGGCGGCCAGAGCGGACCGGGTCCCGTCGCCATCGCGGCGCTGGTCATCGGCGTGGCCAGCCTGGCGGTCTTTGTACTCCGCCAGCTCCGGCTGCAGAAGGCCGAGGCCCCACTGCTGGACCTGCGCGCCTTCAACTTCCGCATGTTCACGGTTTCCGTGCTGCTGATGGTGGTGGCCATGATGGCGCTGTTCGGAGGCGTGATCCTGCTGCCGCTCTACCTGCAGGAGATCCGCGGACTCGGTTCGCTGGAGACGGGCCTGGCCCTGCTCCCGGGCGGCCTGGCCATGGGCCTGCTGGGCCCGTTCATCGGCCGGCTCTTCGACAAAGTGGGCCCGCTGCCGCTCACGGTGACTGGTTCGGTCCTGATGGTGCTGTCCCTGTGGCAGTTCTCCATGCTCGACGCCGGAACAGCGGTCTGGTGGATCGTCACCCTGCACGTTGTGCTGAGCTTCGGCCTCGCGCTGCTGTTCACCCCGGCCTTCACTACCGGCCTGAACCCGCTGCCGCCGCACCTGTACTCCCACGGCTCGGCAATCATGAGCACCACGCAGCAGGTCGCCGGTGCCGCGGGCACGGCCCTGCTGGTGTCCATCTTCGCCGTGGTCTCCGCCGCGTCCGGCCTCGTTGCCGGGATGAGTGCGGCGTTCATGACGGCGGCGGTCATAGCCGTGGCCGCCGTCGTGCTCTCCGCGATGATGCGCAAGACGGAAGGTGCCGCCCCGGCCCACGGCGCCCACTGATCCAGTCCCAGTCCAACAACCTCAGACCAACGCGGGGTCACTTAATGCCCATCGGGAGGCTCATATTGGGCCTTAAGTGACCCCGCGTTGTTGTCGAGCCACGCGGCGACCGATTCTTCCCAGAGCCCGGGCCAGCTGTTCCACTCCTGTGTGTGCCGGCAGGCCGGGAACCTGACCAGGCTTACGTGGTCAGGGAAGCGGGCGGTGAAATCCTCGCTGATGCGGATCGGCGTACGGGCATCGTCGCCGCCATGAAGGATGTTCACCGGAACCGGCGGCGGAACCTGCGTGAAATCCAATGCCCGGAGGTCCAATGGCTGATTCAGACCGACCAGCCGGTGCAGGGGACCGCCAAGCACCCGCGACGCCCCGATTGCCAAGGCGGCCGGCAGGTGCGCCGCTGTTGAGTTGGCCAACAGCGTCCGGTGCCAGTCCAGGACGGGCGCTGTCAGCACGAGGCCAGAGATCAGGTCCCGGTGCTTGGAGGTGTGCGCCGCGGCCAGCGCCATGGTGGCACCCAGCGACCAGCCCGACAGGATGACCGACGTCGCACCCCGCCCCGCAGCGAAGGCCAGGGCTGCCTCAACATCGGCCTGCTCGCTGGCCCCGAGGTGGTGTTTGCCGTCCGGCGTCGGGGGAGCGTCACCGTCTCCGCGAAAGGAGATGAGAAGTTGGCTGAGCCCCCGCCGATGAAAGAACGGCGCCGTGCGAAGACCGGTGGTCCGCCGGCCGCCGAGGCCGTGGATATGGATTACCCACGAACCCTGATCGGCGCCGGGAATCAGCCAGGCCGGAGCCGGTCCCGGAAGGGTGACGTCCTCGAAAGGAAGGCCCGCCGCTTCAGGGTCCGGGTAGACATAACCGGACCAGTAGCCCCTGGTGCCCGGCGTGAGCCGGCCGCTGTACATGGCCTCCACGCGCCGGGTGACCGTGCCTGCCCTCCGGTCCCTGGACACTACGGGACCGATCCGGGCATGACCGGTGCGTTTGCCCCAGAAGAGGCTGAAGACGCCGGGAGCCACCGTGTCCCGGTCAGCCACGAGGGTCACGGTGCCGTCACCGGCAGCCTTGACCCTGATCCGTTCAGGACGCTGCTCCACCGGGGTAACCAGGGTCCTGGCAATGTGAAAGGGAACCCAGCCCGCGAGCAAGGCTGCCGCAACTGCCGCTGCCGCGCTGAAGAGGGTCCGGTTGTCCACACCGACACTCTAGTCGGCGGCGCGCGGCGCAGCCCGGGGGTTTCAGCCGGCGAAGAAGTCGCTGAGTTCGGTGATGAGCTTGTCCGGTGCGCGGAGCACGCCGTCGTGGCCGGAGCCCTGCAGGATGGTGTAGCTGGAGCCGGACAGGACGTCGTGGATCTGGCCGCAGGCCACACCGAAGTACGCCGGGCTCTTTTCGCCAACGACGATCAGGGTTTCCAGGGGCAGTTCCAGGAACGGCTCGGCGGGCATGTCCGCGGCGATGATCGCCTTGATTTCCCGGACGCCGGTGCGCATCAGTTCACGCATCTGTTTGCCCACGTGTGTTCCGGCGGTGAGTTTGTTGGCGATGGTGAGCATGGACAGAGGCATCCTCGAGAACGCGCCGCCGGTTTCCAGGCCCTTGGTGAGCACGGCCAGCGCACGGTCATCGTCCCCGGCAGCGGTGGCGCGTTCGTATTCCGCTGTCCAGTCCGCCTTGACGCTGTGGTTCACGGACACGGCGGGGTCATAGACGGCCAACCGTTCCACGGGAAGCGTGCGGGCCGCGTGCAGGGCCACGGCACCACCGAAGCTGTGGCCGAAGACGTCGGTGCTGGACGTGTGCTTCATTACCACGTCGAGGTCCCGGATGTCCGCGTCAAGGGTGTAGTCCTCGGCCTGGGGCGAGGAGGAACCGCGGCCGCGGCGGTTGAACGTATGCACCGGCCGGCCCAGGGCTGCGCTGAGCTTCTGCGCAAACTTTGTGTAGTCGGCGGCGGTCACCATGGAGGCCGGCACCACCACCACGCCGGAGCCTGCGGACGCCAGTTCGGCGCCCGTGGAGAAGAGCTCGAGTGTGCCGCCGTCGGGGGTCTTGATGTTCTCGCGCGTCATGTTCCGAGCCTAGCCGAGCAACCTGCATGCAGGCACCATGGACGCTGCCCTCCATGGAGACAGAAGCCGCAGTGGGCGCACGGACTGTTCAGCCCAGGCGTGCGATGAGTGCAGTGCTCTGGCCCCGGATGGCTGGCAGTTCATTGCCCAGCCCGCACAGGATGAGCCCAGCATCGGCCGCCTGAAGCGGAGAATCGGATGTTGCCATGCCGTCCGCACGCAGGTTGATCAGCGATTCCACCAGGCGGAACGCCAAATCCCCCAGGCTGGACTGCCACGAGGCGGCCGTGCCGGCAGGAGGCAGGCCGGTGCCCAACCCCCGGTACAGATCGCGCAGTTCCTGCCGGTCGGCCAGGAACCGGGTGAAGCGGCCGCTGCGCACCTCCGGAAGGTGGTAGAGGATTCCGAGATTCCAGCGGGCGTTGCACAGCTGGGTTCCGTCGTAAAGCGCGACGGCGTGAAGCCGGCTTCCCGGAGTCGCCTCACCGTGGGGAAGGGAAGCTACCGCGCGGGCAAACGCCAGCCCGGCCAGCACGGTGCCCTCAAGCAGGTCCTCGAGGATGTCGTCCTTGGTCTTGAAGTGGTGGTACAGCGAGGACTGCCTGATCCCCACGGCGTCGGCAATGGACCGGGTGGAAGTGTTGGCGAAGCCGTGGGTCGTGAAAAGCTCGGCCGCCGCGTCCAGGATTTCGTCCCGGGCAGTTGCCCCTGGCCTGGAGGGCTGTTGGCTGCGGGGGCGTCCCGGTCCGGCTGAAGTCACGGCATCATTCTTGCACCCAGGCGGGCACGCCTTCGCCGCCCGGGTCCGAAGTGAGGAGCCGGAAATACGGCGGAAACAAGATGTCCACGCGCCTTTTACAAAGGTGAAACTAGTTGGGGACATCAGGCTGGAAAACTATCAATTGACCGGTATTCCGCAGCTTTCGGCCGCGTGCTGCAATACCGGCGGCCCCTCGCCATTCCAGCCCCCGGAGAATCCGATGACCTCAACCATTGCTCCCGCCGTCCACCCGGACGACGCGGATCTGACGTCCCTTGGCTACGAACCCACCCTCCACCGGAAACTCGGCCGCTACGCTTCCTTTGCTGCCGGCTTCTCCTTCGTCTCGATCCTGACCACCATCTTCCAGCTGTTTGCCTTCGGCTACTCCTTCGCGGGGCCGGCCTTCTTCTGGACCTGGCCGGTGGTCCTGGTGGGCCAGCTCCTCGTGGCCCTGAACTTTGCCGAACTGGCAGCCCGCTACCCGCTGTCCGGAGCCGTGTACCAGTGGGCCAGCCGCGTCGGGGGAGAGGGCGTGGGCTGGTTCGCCGGCTGGTTCATGGCCATTGCCCAGGTGGTGACCGCTGCAGCAGCCGCAATCGCCCTGCAGGTGGTGCTGCCCCAACTCTGGGACGGCTTCCAGATTGTTGGCGGCGACCCCGCGCTCAACACCGTCAGCGGTGCCGCCAACGCCGTCATCCTCGGAGCAGTGCTCCTGGTGGCCACCACCATCATCAACTCACTCGGCGTGAAGCTCATGGCCCACGTAAACTCAGTGGGCGTCACCTGCGAGATCGTGGGCGTCGCGGCCGTTATCCTCGCCCTCGTCAGCGCGGCCCAGCGCGGACCTGAGGTCGTCGCGGACACCACTGCGCTCCAGGCTTCGGACCTCGGCGCCGTGGGAGCCTTCCTTGTCTCCGGCCTGATGGCCGCCTACGTCATGGTGGGCTTCAACTCCGCCGGCGAGCTCTCGGAAGAAACCAAGGACCCGCGCCGTACAGCCCCGCGCACCATCCTTTCCGCCCTGCTCATCTCCGGCATCGGCGGAGCCCTGATGATCATCACCGCCCTGATGGCCGCACCCAGCCTCGACGACGGACGCCTCGCCACCGAGGGCCTGCCCTACGTCCTCACCGCCGTCCTGGGCACGTTCTGGGGCAAGGTCCTGCTGGTGGACGTAGCCATCGCCATCTTCGTCTGCACCCTGGCCATCCAGACCGCCGGTTCCCGTCTGGTGTTCTCCATGGCACGCGACGGCAAGCTGCCCGCATCCGCCCTGCTCTCCTCGGTACACCCCACCCGCGGCACTCCCATGTGGCCGTCGATCGCAATCGGTGCCTTGGCCGTCGGCGTCCTTGCCATCAACGTTGGCAACGCGGCCCTGTTCACCACGCTGTGCAGCGTCTGCATCGTCATGGTCTACATCGCCTACCTCCTGGTCACCGTGCCGCAGCTCCTCAACAGGCTCCGCGGAGACTGGAACCGGGTGGGGCAGGGGCTGCCGGACGGACTGTTCTCCCTGGGACGCTGGGGGCTCCCGGTAAATATCCTCGCCGTCCTCTACGGCGCCCTGATGGTGGTCAACCTCGCGTGGCCCCGGGCCGAGGTCTACGACCCTTCCGGCGAAAACGGACTTCTCCTTTACTCAGCGCCGCTGATGGTCGCCGTGGTCCTGCTCCTGGGGGTGTGGGTCCGACGGCGGAACCTGGCTCCGAAGGCCTGACGCGCCGGCGCTTCACACAGGCTTTCCGGAACGACCACGGGCAATAAACCACGCTTCAGAAGAACACGGGATTGACATGACACAAGTAACCGAAAGCCCGGCAGCAGCCGGCACCGCCACCACGGCAGGCGCCCGCGCCCACGCCAGGGAGCAGCACGGCAGGACCGTTGACACCATGCGGTACGTGCCCACCGCCTCCGCCCCCGAGCGCCTGACTGCCGGACTCACCGAGGACGCCGCCGCCGCGCTCACCTGGGCCGAATCCCTGGCCTTCGGCCGCTACACCACGATGACACTGGCCCGAGGCACCAGGATCAGGCTCACGGACACATCCGGCGATGCCTGCGTGCACGCCCTGCTGTACCGCGCCGGAGCACTGCACGAGCGGCTCAACATCGCGGACACTGTCAAGGTCCCCTGGCAGGCCTATCCCTCCACGGGCCACCCGCTGCTTTCCGACGCCGGCCGCCTGATGGCCACGATCGTCACCGATACATCCTCCCGCCACGACGCTCTGACGGGTGCCACCACCCTGGAGGGAAACACGGCACGGTACAGTGCGGGAACCGCACACAGTGCGTCCCCTGCCGCCCGCGAACTGCTCACCCTCGGAGCACTCAAGAATGGGCTTGGCCTGCGTGATGTGCCGCCGTCGCTGACGCTCTTCAAGGGCGTCAGCGTGGACCCTGCCGGCAGCATCACCTTCACCGGCAGTGCGGGAGCGGGCGCCGCCGTTGAACTTCTCCTCCAGCTGGACGCCGTGCTGGTCCTTGCCAATACGGCCCACCCGCTGGATCCCCGCCCGGACTTCACGGGCACCGCCGTGGACATCGTTGCCTGGCACGCGCCGCTGGACCTGGCGGCACTGGAATCCGGTGCACTCAACGGGCCCCTGGCTCCCGAGCTCCTGCAGGCACTGCACAACACCGAACACGATCTGACCGCGAGGAATGCCCGATGAACACCGCCACCTACGCCGCTCCCGCCGCCGCCCGTGAAGCAGCCCTGGCCGCCGGAGAAGTTGTCCTTGACGAATACGTTGAAGCGCGCGGCCCCTGGTCCGCCGTCGTGGCCGCCGGGGACGTGCTGACCATCGTTGACCTCGAAGGCAACCAGGCAGTGGACTGCCTGCTGTACGCCGCCCGGGACACCACCGTGCGCTACTCGGCAGCCGTCACCATCGCCCGGCAGCAGTCGATCGTCCTCACCACGGGGTCGGTCCTGCGGGCGGAAACCGGCGCGCCGCTCATGACCGTGGTGGCCGACGAGGTGGGCGTGCACGACACCATCGGCGGCGCCTGCTCGCAGGAGTCCAACACCCTCCGCTACGGCCAGCACACCCGGGAACAGCACGCCTGCGTGGAGAACTTCCTGATCGAGGGCTCACGCTGGGGCCTCGGGAAACGGGACCTGGTGTCCAACATCAACTGGTTCATGAACGTGCCCGTGGACCCGGACGGCGCCCTGGGCATTGTGGACGGCCTTTCCGCTCCCGGGAAGCGCGTGGCACTCCGGGCAGAGGTGGACACCCTGGTGCTGGTGTCCAACTGCCCGCAGATCAACAACCCGTGCAACGGCTTCAACCCCACCCCTGTCCGCATGATCGTCACCCGGCCGGAGGCTGCACTGTGAATACGTCCATGACCCAGAACCGTTTCGACGCCCTCCTGGTGGCCAACCGCGGCGAAATCGCCTGCCGCATCATCGAATCCGCCCGGAAAATCGGCCTGCGCACCGTGGCTGTATTTTCCGAGGCGGACCGGGGCGCCCGCCACGTCAGGCTCGCGGATGAGGCCGTCCTCCTGGGCCCCGCCCCGGCCAAGGACTCCTA
>DATFAE010000324.1:0-2027 GCA_035254945.1 Arthrobacter sp.
GCAGCACGGCCTGATGCCCCACCTGCCGGACCACCAGGCGCTGCAGCTGCATGTGGATGTGGCCAGCGCCATCCAGCGTGGTGAGGCCGCCGCCGCCCACGCGGCCATGAGCAGGATAGTGGAACAGTTCGCCGAGGAAGTGGGCACCATCTGGTCCGAACATCACCCGGGCGCCGCGGACGCACGGGGGCGGCAGCCGGCAGAGTCCGGCGGCGCCCCCCAATTGCCGCCGTCGGACTCCCTGCCTGGCCCGTCGGAACTGGTCGGCTGATATGTAGGTCCGGTTGTCAATAGGCATGGATGAGCGGCTCCTGGCTTTTGGTACCTGGGGCCGCTCATCGTGTGCCGGCCGGTCGTGGTGAGGGGTGTTGGCGAGTCTTTCTCGACTGCAGTGTCAGGCTGACATGCGCGGGTTGGTTACCGCATGACGATCTGTTCGGCTGGAGCTTACCGGGTGTCTAGAATCGAGCGTCGACGGGGGTCAGTGCCGTCTGCTCATAGCCGGGTCTCGGGTTAGCTCCGCTGCTGGCCATCGCACTTCCACCACGTCCCGGGGGCACGTTCTTGTCAGGCCGCAGTCATGCGTTCTCCTTGTTGGAGCGGGGCGGCCAGGGACCAGCACCAGCCGGCGAGCTCGCGGGCGATCGCGGTGTTGGCCTTGACTGACATTTTGTGCCGTTCATCGAAGGCTTCCCATTTGTGGTGGAGTCTGTGGTTTCCTTCCAGGGCTCGGATTCGGGTTGTCGGGGTGACGAGATCGAGCTGGCGCAGCAGCCGTTCCCCGGGCCGGGCGTAGGGACGCCGGTGCTGCCAGGCGGCTTCGATCAGGAGCTTGCGGGCATAGGTGTTCCCGGCCTTGGTGATCGGGCCCTGGTGCCGGGTTTGGCCGGAGGAGCTCTCGCTGGGCACCAGCCCGAGGTAGGAGCCGATGGACGAGCCGGTGAAGCGTGTCCAGTCCCCGATCTCCACGGCCAGCCCGAACGCGGTCGTCATCCGGATGCCGCGCAGGCACATCAATGCGTCAATCACCGGGCCGTATCGGCATGCCGCGGCCGTGGCGGCGACGTGTTTGTCGATGCGGGCCAGGTGCCCGGCGAGCAACTCGGCCTGCTCGAGATCGGCCTCGTAGGTGAACTGCAGCGCCGGTTCATCAAAGTGTTGGCGGTGCAGCCACAGTATGTGTTCCTTCGTCCATCTGGTGTCTTTGGGGTAGCGGATGCCGTGGCGCAACAGGATCGCGTTCACGTGCTGGCGGGCGTGCGCGAGGTCCTTGGCCGTGCCGGACCGCAACCGGGACAGGTCCCGCAGCGCTTCCTCGTCCGGGTCCGGGATCCGCACCTCGGTGACCGAGCCGACCGCGAGCATCTCGGCCAATACCCGGGCGTCCCGCCGGTCGGTTTTGATCCGGTCCCCAGGTGCCCGCAGCAGTTTCGAGGACGCAGCGACGACGCAGTTTATGCCCGCAGCCCGCAGGTACCGGGCCAGAACAAACCCGGTGGGGCCCGACTCGTGGACGACCTTGACCGGCGGGGCGAACCGGCGGACCCACTCCAGCACAACAGCAGGGTCAGAGACCATCGTGTGGCCGCTGATTTCACCGGTGGCCGGGTTCAGCGCATGGCCCACGACGTTTACCGCGTGAACATCCAGACCAATGAAAGTATGCTCAAACATAGCCGGGACCTCCCAAACTTCACATGTGGCACTACCATTGCACCCCCGACGGGCCGTCAGGCCAAGGGAGTCGTCAAAGGCAACCCACGAACCCTGTGAAACAGAAGGCCCCGGCCCCCACCAGCCTTGAGCCCGCTCCCTGCCCGCCCGGGATAAAGGACATCACCGCCCGGGGATCAGGCCCCGGCAGCGCCCGCCCTCCACAATGAGGCAACGGAGCACGCTCAAGCCGGCGCTGCGGGCGGGGCCGCCCCGGCGATAATGGCCGACCCGGACGGGTGGAGCTGAATCACACTTCATATCGTCTAGAACGAACCGGTGGTGAACTGCCAGGTTCTGGTGGCCAGCGGGTT
>DATFAE010000325.1:0-23259 GCA_035254945.1 Arthrobacter sp.
CACACCATGATCGAAACCGGGCTGATGACCTGGGCCGACTTCGCCAGGGTAACCTCCACCGCCGCGGCACAGATCGGCCGGCTGCCGGACCAGGGCCGCCCCCTTGACGTCGGCGAGCCCGCCAACGTCATCCTGGTGGACCCCGCCGCCCGCTGGACAGTTGACCCTGCCAAGATGGCAACCATGGGACGCAATTCGCCGTTCGCAGGCCTGGAACTGCCCGGCAAGGTGGTGGCCACCTTCTACAAGGGCCACCCCACTGTCCTGGACGGCAAGCTCAACACGCCGTACCGGGAATCGACGGCGGCTGCGGCAGGCGCCTCCTGATGGACACCAAGACACTCACGCTGGTCAGCACCCTGGCGATCATCGCCGTCGTCCTGCTGATGATCTGGACAGGCTGGCGGAACCGCCTCAAGCGGCAGGCCGACGTCGAAGAGTTGCCTGACGTGCCTGCGGCACCCGGAACAGCGCTTGAGTCAGCCGAAGGCCAGTATGTCGCCTCAACCACCGCGGGGGACTGGCTGGACCGGATCGCTGTGCACGGCCTCGGCCTCCGGACCAACGCCACCCTCGCCGTCTATCCGCACGGCGTCCTTTTTGACCGCTCCGGAGCGCCGGCGGTCTACATTCCGGCCGCGGACCTCACCGCAGTGCGGCAGGACAGCGGCATGGCCGGCAAGTTCGTGGAAAAGGACGGCCTCCTGGTGCTCAGCTGGAAGCTCGGCTCCCACGAGCTGGACACCGGCTTCCGTACCCGCCGGGCGGCGGACAAAGCCACCCTCTTCGAATCCCTTCAGCATTTGATCTCCGCGGCCCCCCAGGCCGATCCCCAGAGTGGAAAGTAAAAAAGTGACAGAAACACAAGTAACAGCAGAAAAAGTGGATGCCACTCCAGCAGTTTCCACCCCTACCTCGCCGGCAGCGCTCGTCCTGGAGGACGGCCGCATCTTCCGCGGCACCAGCTACGGCGCCACCGGCACTGCACTGGGCGAGGCGGTCTTCGCCACCGGCATGACCGGCTACCAGGAAACCATCACGGACCCCTCCTACGCCCGCCAGCTGGTGGTGCAGACCGCACCGCACATCGGCAACACCGGCGTCAACAGCGAAGACGCTGAGTCCCGCCGAATCTGGGTGGCCGGCTACATCGTCCGCGACGCCGCCCGCCGCCCGTCCAACTGGCGCTCCGAACGGAGCCTGGACGAGGAACTCGTCGAGCAGGGCATCGTAGGCATCCAGGGTGTGGACACCCGCGCCATCACCCGGCACCTTCGCGAGCACAAGACCATGCGCGCCGGCATCTTCTCCGGCGACGCCGCCCAGGCCACCGACACGGAACTCCTCGAGGCCGTCCTGGCCAGCGCCGCGATGGAAGGCGCACGGCTGGCTGAGGAAGTCAGCGTCGATAAGGCCTACGTCGTCGAACCCAAGGACCATGGCTGGGAGGGCGAGGCCCGGTTCAGCATTGCCGCCATCGACCTCGGCATCAAGGCAATGACGCCCATCCGCTTCGCCGAACGCGGCGTCCGCGTCCACGTGCTGCCCGCCACCGCCACCCTCGAGGACGTCAAGGCCGTCAACCCGGACGGTTTCTTTATGTCCAACGGTCCCGGTGACCCTGCCACCGCGGACACCCAGGTCAAGCTCCTGCGCTCCGTCCTGGACGAGAAGCTGCCGTACTTCGGCATCTGCTTCGGCAACCAGATCCTGGGCCGCGCCCTGGGCTTTGGAACCTACAAGCTGCGCTACGGCCACCGCGGCATCAACCAGCCCGTGATGGACCGCCGCACCGGCAAGGTGGAAATCACCTCGCAGAACCACGGCTTCGCCGTGGACGCACCGCTCGACGGCGCCACCCAGGCACCGGAGGAACGCTACGGCCGCGTCGAGGTCAGCCACGTCAGCCTCAACGACGACGTCGTGGAGGGACTGGCCTGCCTGGACATCCCCGCCTTCTCGGTCCAGTACCACCCCGAAGCCGCCGCGGGCCCGCACGACGCCGCCTACCTCTTCGACCGTTTCATCGACCTGATGGAAGGCACGCGGGAAGGCAGGACCGCCAACCTTTCCGGGGAACCCGTGGACGCAAAGCACCCTGCAGCACCGAACAAGACTGACAACAACACTGAGGACAAGAAGTAATGCCTAAGAGAACTGACCTTAAAAGCGTCCTGGTCATCGGTTCCGGCCCGATCGTCATCGGCCAGGCCGCCGAATTCGACTACTCCGGCACCCAGGCACTTCGGGTCCTCAAGGAGGAGGGCCTCCGCGTCATCCTCGTGAACTCGAACCCGGCCACGATCATGACGGACCCCGAGTTCGCCGACGCCACCTACATCGAGCCCATCACCCCCGAGGTGGTGGAGAAGATCATCGCCAAGGAACGCCCGGACGCCGTCCTGCCCACCCTGGGCGGCCAAACCGCGCTGAACACCGCCATCGCACTGGACAAGAACGGTGTGCTGGAGAAGTACAACGTGGAGCTCATCGGCGCCAACATCGCAGCCATCGAGCTCGGTGAGGACCGCGAGAAGTTCAAGGGCGTCGTGGAGCGCTGCGGCGCCGAATCAGCGCGCAGCCACATCATCCACACCATGGACGAGGCACTCAAGGCTGCCGAGGACCTGGGCTACCCGATGGTGGTCCGCCCGTCCTTCACCATGGGCGGCCTGGGTTCCGGCCTGGCCTACAACGAGGAGGACCTCCGCCGCATCGTGGGCCAGGGCCTGCAGTACAGCCCCACGTCCGAGGTGCTGCTCGAAGAGAGCATCCTGGGCTGGAAGGAATACGAGCTCGAGATGATGCGGGACAAGAACGACAACGTCGTTGTGGTCTGCTCCATCGAAAACTTCGATCCCGTCGGCGTCCACACCGGCGACTCCATCACGGTGGCTCCTGCGCTGACCCTCACCGACCGCGAATACCAGCGGCTGCGTGACATCTCCATCGCCGTGATCCGCGAAGTGGGCGTCGACACCGGCGGCTGCAACATCCAGTTCGCCATCGAACCGGACACCGGCCGCGTGGTGGTCATCGAGATGAACCCGCGCGTGTCCCGCTCCTCGGCGCTGGCCTCGAAGGCCACCGGGTTCACCATCGCCAAGATCGCCACCAAGCTCTCCCTCGGCTACACCCTGGACGAGATCCCGAACGACATCACGCAGAAGACCCCCGCGTCCTTCGAACCCACCCTGGACTACGTGGTGGTCAAGGTTCCCCGGTTCGCGTTCGAGAAGTTCCCGGCCGCCGACAACACCCTCACCACCACCATGAAGTCCGTGGGCGAGGCCATGGCCATGGGCCGCAACTTCACCGAGGCGCTTCAGAAGGCGCTCCGCTCCCTGGAGCAGAAGGGCTCCCAGCTGGACTTCAGCTCCGTCCCCGAATGGGAAGTCCCGGAGCTCATCGAAAAGGCGAAGCGCCCCACCACCGAGCGCCTGCACCAGGTCCAGCGTGCCCTCCTCGGCGGCGCCACCGTGGAGGAGCTCTACGCGGCCACCAAGATCGATCCCTGGTTCCTGGACCAGCTCCAGCTGCTGAACGAGATCTCCCGCGAGATCCGGCAGGCCGGTGCCCTGACCGTGGACATGCTCAAGCGCGCCAAGCGCCACGGCTTCTCCGATGAACAGATCGGCGCCCTGACGCACAACTCCGAGGCCGTGGTCCGCGGCGTCCGCCAGGCCCTGGGCATCCGTCCGGTCTACAAGACGGTGGACACCTGCGCCGCCGAGTTCGCCGCCTACACGCCGTACCACTACTCGTCCTACGACGAGGAGGACGAGGTGGCGCTGCACGCCAAGCCGTCCATCCTGATCCTCGGCTCCGGCCCGAACCGCATCGGCCAAGGCATCGAGTTCGACTACTCCTGCGTCCACGCCTCCATGGCCCTGCGCAAGGCCGGCTACGAGACCGTCATGGTCAACTGCAACCCGGAAACGGTCTCCACCGACTACGACGTCTCCACCCGCCTGTACTTTGAGCCGCTGACGCTCGAGGACGTCCTGGAGGTCATCGCGGCCGAAGAGCGCACCGGCGGCGTCATGGGCGTCTTCGTGCAGCTCGGCGGCCAGACCCCGCTGAAGCTGGCGCAGCAGCTGGCCGACGCCGGCGTCCCCATCCTGGGAACGTCCCCGGAGGCAATCGACCTGGCCGAGCACCGCGGCGCGTTCTCCCGCGTCCTGGACAAGGCTGGACTGATCTCGCCCAAGAACGGCACCGCCGTGTCCTTCGAGGACGCCAAGAAGATCGCGGACGAGATCGGCTATCCCGTCCTGGTCCGCCCGTCCTACGTGCTGGGCGGCCGCGGCATGGAAATCGTCTACGACGAGGCCAACCTGTCCCGCTACATCGCCAACGCCACCGAGATCACCCCGGACCACCCGGTCCTGATCGACCGGTTCCTGGAAGACGCCGTCGAAATCGACGTCGACGCACTCTTCGACGGCACCGACATGTACCTGGGCGGCATCATGGAGCACATCGAGGAAGCCGGTATCCACTCCGGCGACTCCGCCTGCGTCCTGCCGCCCATCACCCTGGGCAACAACGTCCTGGAGCGCGTCCGCACCGCCACGCGTGCCATCGCCGAAGGCGTGGGCGTGCGCGGCCTGATCAACATCCAGTTCGCCCTCGCCTCCGACGTCCTGTACGTCCTGGAAGCGAACCCTCGGGCCTCCCGCACCGTGCCGTTCGTGTCCAAGGCCACCGGCGTCCAGATGGCCAAGGCCGCTGCCCTGATCGGCACCGGCGTCACCATCGGCCAGCTCCGCAGCGCCTACAAGATGCTGCCGGAAACCGGCGACGGCTCCACGCTGCCGCTGGACGCGCCGGTGTCCGTCAAGGAAGCCGTGCTGCCGTTCAGCCGGTTCCGCACCCCGGAAGGCAAGGTCGTCGACTCCCTGCTGGGCCCGGAAATGCGCTCCACCGGTGAAGTGATGGGCATCGACAAGCACTTCGACACCGCGTTCGCCAAGAGCCAGGCCGCCGCCAACAACGCGCTGCCCACCGAGGGCAAGATCTTTGTGTCGGTGGCCAACCGGGACAAGCGGTCGGTCATCATGGGCGTCAAGCGCCTGTCCGACCTCGGCTTCGAGATCGTCTCCACCGGCGGCACGGCCGATGTCCTGCGCCGCAACGGCATCCAGGCCACCCCCGTGCGCAAGGTCGCCGAAGGCAGCAGCGCCGAAGGCGAAGGCACCATCGCGGACCTCGTCATCGCCGGCGACATCGACATGGTGTTCAACACCCCGTCCGGCGGCGAAGCCCGCAGCGACGGCTACGAACTACGCGCAGCCGCCACGTCCATCGGCATTCCCTGCATCACCACGGTTGCTGAATTCAACGCCGCCGTGCAGGCGATCGAGGCCATGCGCACGTACGAGTGGTCCGTGACCAGCCTGCAGGAGCACGCCGCGGCCCTGGCAGCCTCGCAGGAAGCTGCGCGCCAGAATGCCTGACACCGGATCCGCAGTGACCAGGTCCACAGGCCGGGAGCCGTTCGGCTCCCGGCTGGGGGCGGCCATGTCCGCCCGAGGGCCGCTGTGCGTGGGCATTGACCCGCACCCGGCGCTCCTGAAGAGCTGGGGACTGGACGACGACGCCGCCGGGCTGAGGCGTTTCTCGCTGACAGTGCTGGAGGCGGTCGGTTCGCTCGCTGCCGCGGTCAAGCCGCAGGTGGCGCTCTACGAGCGCCACGGCTCGGCCGGCTTTGCGGTCCTTGAGGAGCTCCTGGCTGCCGCCCGGGACGAGGCAGTGCTCACCATTGCCGATGCCAAGCGCGGTGACATCGGCTCCACCATGGCCGCTTACGCGGACGCCTGGCTGCGGGACGGGTCGGCGCTGGCTGCGGACTCGGTGACGCTCAGCCCCTACCTCGGGTTTGAGTCCCTCCGCCCGGCCCTGGACCTCGCCGCGGAATACGGCCGCGGTGTGTTCGTCCTGGCGCTGACCTCCAACCCGGAGGGGGCATCCGTCCAGCACATCGGCGGGACCGACTCCGTGGCCCGGCGGATCACCGACGCCGCAGCAGCGGAGAACCGCCGCTACGAGGGGCCCCTCGGGTCCGTTGGACTCGTGGTGGGGGCCACCGTTGGTACCGCCCTGACTGACCTGCAGCTGGACCTGCAGGCCGTCCGGGGTCCCATCCTTGCCCCGGGGCTGGGGGCGCAGGGTGCCACCGCGGCTGATCTGCGCCGGACGTTCGGCCCGGCGTACCCGCAGGTGCTGGGAACATCCAGCCGCGACATCCTCGCAGCAGGCCCCGGTATCCGCGGGCTCCGGGAGGCCGCCCTGCGGACGCTCGAGGGACTTCGCGAAGGCTAGCCTGCCCTTGCGCCGTCCATTGATTCGCGGGGCACCAGAGGGTAGGTTTCAGGACAAGTCCAATGGCGGCCGCCTTGGATGCATCCGACGAACCCGGGGGTGTCCTCCATGAGCCTGCGACCGTTATCCGCGTCGGAACGCGCGGACGCGCTGCAGAAGGCAGCCGCTGCCAGGGCAGCCAGGGCAGCGGCCAAAGAACGGCTCAAGAACGGCGAGACGTCGGCCGCCGACATCATCAGTTCGGCGGCCGGCGACGACGCCCTGGCGAGGATGCGCGTGGCAGAGCTGCTTGAGGCGCTCCCGGGCATCGGCAAGGTCCGGGCCGCCGCGATCATGGAGCAGCTGGGAATCGCCGCCTCCCGCCGGGTCCGGGGGCTGGGCATCCACCAGCGCCAGGCGCTGGTAGATTTTATAGACGAGAAGTAGGGCGTGCCACGGTTCGCCCCATCCGAACCACGCCGCAAAGGAATACGTGAGCAAGAAACCGGGACTGACAGTCCTCGCAGGTCCGACGGCTGTTGGCAAAGGCACCGTGTCCACCTACATCCGCGATAACTACCCCGAAGTCTGGCTCTCCGTTTCGGCCACCACCCGCGCCCCGCGGCCCGGTGAGCAGGACGGCGTCCACTACTTCTTCAAGGCCAAGGAAGAGTTCGAGTCCCTGGTGGCAGCCGGCGAGTTCCTGGAATGGGCAGTAGTCCACGGCCAGAACACCTACGGCACGCTGAAGAGCACCGTGAACCAGGCCATTGCCGACGGCAAATCCGTCCTGCTGGAGATTGACCTCCAGGGTGCCCGGCAGGTCAAAGCGGCCGTCCCGGACGCCCAGTTTGTCTTCCTCGCGCCGCCGAGCTGGGACGAAATGGTGCGCCGGCTGGTTGGCCGTGGCACCGAAACTCCGGAGGAACAGCAGCGGAGGCTGGAAACCGCTAAACTAGAACTTGCCGCTGAACCGGAGTTTGACCACACCGTCATCAATGATGACGTTCGCCGGGCAGCGGACGAGCTAGTTTCACTCATGGGGCTGACACCGCACCCGCACTAGTCGCCGGTAGCAGTCGGCCCGTTAGAATTTGGAGAATTCGTGTCCACGAACCTTGAAGGCATCATCAACCCGCCGATCGATTCGCTGCTCGAGGCAGCTGATTCCAAGTACGGCCTGGTGATCTTCGGTGCCAAGCGTGCACGTCAGATCAACGCTTACTACGCCCAGCTGCACGAGGGCCTGTTCGAGTACGTCGGCCCGCTGGTCGACACCAAGCTGAACGAGAAGTCGCTGTCCATCGCCCTGCGCGAGATCAACGAAGGCAAACTCGTTTCCACCCCGATCGAAGCCGCAGAGTAAATCAACACAGACTGCCTGTTGACGGAGGTCACGTGCGCATAGTCCTCGGAGTCGGGGGAGGGATTGCCGCCTACAAGGTGGCATCGCTCCTCCGGCTTTTTACTGAAGCCGGCCATGACGTCACGGTGATCCCCACCGAAGCGGCTACCCGCTTCGTCGGAGTCGCAACCTGGGAGGCCCTGTCCGGGCACCCTGTCAGCAACAGCGTGTTCGACGACGTCCACCAGGTCAACCATGTCCGGCTCGGCCATGAAGCAGACCTGATTGTGGTGGCGCCGGCCACCGCGGACCTGCTGGCCCGTGCTGCCACCGGGCAGGCCAACGACCTCCTGACCAACACGCTGCTGATGGCCAGCGGGCCGGTGCTGTTCGCCCCGGCCATGCACACGGAAATGTGGCAGCACGCCGCCACCCGGGCCAATGTGGAAACCCTGCGGGGCCGGGGAGTTGCCGTCCTGGAGCCCGCCAGTGGGCGGCTCACGGGCTCCGATTCCGGCCCGGGGCGCCTGCCGGAGCCGGAGGCCATCTTCGATGCCGCCATCGCCCTGACCCAGGGCAGCAGCGACTACCAGCTCCCACTCGCCGGGAAGACGGTCACCATCAGTGCCGGCGGTACCCGCGAACCCCTGGACCCGGTTCGGTTCCTGGGAAACAGGTCCTCCGGCAAGCAGGGCGTCGCCCTGGCCGTTGCCGCCCGCAACGCGGGAGCCACGGTCCGGCTCCTGGCCGCGCACATGGAGGTCCCCCCGCCCGCCGGCGTCGAGGTGGTGGCGGTAGAGACTGCCCTGCAGCTGCGGGAAGCCGCGCTGGCGGCGGCAGCCGATTCCGACGTCGTGATCATGGCCGCAGCGGTGGCGGACTTCCGTCCCGCTGAGATTTCCGGCACAAAGATCAAGAAGCGTGACAACGCCGCCGACCCCGTCATCTCCCTGGTCCGGAACCCGGACATCCTGCAGGAACTGGTGGAACTGCGCGATGCCGCCGAAACCCAGGTCCGCCGCAGCCAGCTCATTGTGGGTTTTGCGGCCGAGACCGGTGACGGCGAGGGCGACGTCCTGGCGTATGCCGAGGCCAAGCTCAGGCGCAAGGGCTGCGACCTTCTGGTGGTCAATCATGTGGGCACGGACAAGGTCTTTGGCCAGGACACCAACGCCGTAGTCATCCTGTCCCGCTCCGGCTCCGAACCCCAGGAGGCTTCCGGGACCAAAACCGAAGTCTCGGCCGCCGTTATCAACCGGATCGGCTATGAGCTGAACCACGTTTCGCCCCGCGCCTGACGGCAGGCCAGGCAACGTTTCCTTAGCACGGGGACACACGCTGCCGGACGTCCGATTCCCAACCAGTAAGGTAGTTGAGTGACTTTACCGCTGCACATTCCCCACACCCACGGGGCCACGCCCTCCGCCCTGCGGCTCTTCACCTCGGAGTCCGTGACTGAAGGCCACCCGGACAAGATCTGCGACCAGATCAGCGACGCCATCCTGGACGCCCTGCTGGCCGCCGACCCGGAGTCCCGCGTCGCCGTCGAAACCATGGCCACCACGGGCCTGGTCCACGTGGCCGGCGAGGTCACCACAGACGCCTACGTTGAGATCCCGCAGATCGTCCGGGAGACCATCCTGGGCATCGGCTACGATTCGTCGGCCAACGGCTTTGACGGCGCCCGCTGCGGCGTGTCCGTCTCCATCGGCCAGCAGTCCAACGACATCGCCGGCGGCGTGTTCAACTCCCTCGAAGCCCGCGAAGGACGCCAGGAGGACGACTACGACCTCCAGGGTGCCGGCGACCAGGGCCTGATGTTCGGGTACGCGAGCGATGAAACCCCGTCCTACATGCCGACGCCGATCTGGCTCGCTCACCGCCTGTCCGAACGCCTCACCGAGGTGCGCAAGTCCGGCGAGCTCTCCTACCTCCGCCCCGACGGCAAGACCCAGGTGACCGTGGGCTATGACAAAGATGTCCCGGTCTCTGTGGAAACCGTGGTCATCTCCAGCCAGCACGCCGAAGGAACCAGCCTGGACCGGCTCCGCGCCGACCTCGCCTCCTTCGTGATCAAACCGGTGCTGGCGGCCGCCAACCTGGACATCTCCCGGGCGGCAAACATCCTGAACCCCGCCGGCGAGTTCGTTATCGGCGGACCGGTCGGCGATGCCGGACTGACCGGACGCAAGATCATCGTTGACACTTACGGCGGCATGGCCCGCCACGGCGGCGGCGCCTTCTCGGGCAAGGACCCGTCCAAGGTGGACCGTTCGGCTGCCTACGCCATGCGCTGGGTCGCGAAGAACGTGGTGGCCGCCGGCCTGGCCAAACGCGCCGAAATCCAGATCGCCTACGCCATCGGCCAGGCCCGGCCGGTTGGCACCTATGTCGAAACCTTCGGGACGGAAACCGTGGACCCAGCCAAGATCAGCGCCGCCATCGCCGAGATCTTCGACCTCCGCCCGCGTGCCATCATCGACGCCCTGGACCTCAAGCGCCCCATCTACGCCAAGACCGCGGCGCATGGCCACTTCGGCCGGGACGATCCCGACTTCACCTGGGAACGACTGGACCGCGTGGATGACCTGAAGGCCTTCTTCAACGCCTAGCCTTCAGGAAACGTCCAGTCCAGCCACCTGGTCCCGGCTAAATGTCGGGGCCAGGTGGTTGGCTGTTTTCGAAAGGGGGTAGCCGCCATGGCAAAAGATGAGTCTTTACTGGCAGAGCCGGTCCTCCCTGGCGCCGTGCAGATGTCCCTGCTCCAGGGATTCCCGGCGCGCAAGCCGCAGGCAGGCCCCCCGCTGGCAACAAAGCTCCCTGTGGCCAGGGTGCTGGTGGAATCGCCGCTGCCGCACCTTGACCGGCCGTTTGACTACAGTGTGCCTGCCGATCTCGATGCCGCTGCCCAGGCCGGCGTGCGGGTCAAGGTCAGGTTCAACGGGCAGGAACTGGGCGGCTTCATCATGGAACGAGCCGCGGAACCCGAAGCCGGCCATACCCTGGTTCCGCTGCACAAGGTGATCTCGCCGGTGCCCGTCCTCACCCCCGCCGTCCGGGACCTGGCCTCGGCCGTTGCCGCCCGCTACGCCGGAACCGTCAGCGATGTGCTGCGCGCTGCGGTGCCGCCGCGCGTCGCCAAGCTTGAGAAGGAGTTCCTGGCCCGGACCTCCGGAGCTGAGGCCACAGAGCCTGACGCTGTGCCGCCCGGGCCCGGAACCGCTGACGGCACAGCGCCCGGCGGGTGGGATGCCTACCGCAACGGCGGAGCCTTCGTCCGGCACCTGAAGGACGGCGGCTCCCCGCGTGCGGTGTTCAGCCCGCTCCAGGGCTTCGGGCCTGCGGCATGGCCCCGGCTGATTGCGGAGGCAGTTGCCGCCGTTCGTGCCTCCGGCCGTGGTGCGGTGGTGGTGGTTCCTGATTACCGGGACCTCGACCGGCTGGAAACGGCGCTGGAAGAGGTCCTGCCGGCGGTCGACATCGCCCGGCTGACCGCCGATGACGGCCCCACTCCGCGGTACCGTAACTTCCTGCGTGTCCTCGACGGCTCGGCGCGGGTGGCCATCGGCACCAGGTCCGCGGCGTTCGCGCCGGTCCGGGACCTCGGCCTCGTGGCCTGCTGGGATGACGGCAACGATCTCCATATCGAGCAGCGCGCCCCGTACGCCCACGCCCGCGACGTCCTGCTGCTGCGCGCCAGCCAGGAGGGTGCGGCCTGCCTGACGGCCGGCCACACCCGCAGCACCGAACTGCAGCGTCTGGTGGAAACCGGCTGGGCCACACCCATCGACGCCGAACGTCCGGCCCTGCGCGCCACCGTACCCAGGGTGCTGAACACCGCGGACAGCTTCGAACAGGAACGTGACCCGCTGGCCCGGATCGCGCGGCTGCCCGGGGCTGCCTGGCGCGCCGCCAAGGAGGGCCTCGAACGCGGACCGGTCCTGGTCCAGGTGGCCCGCGCCGGTTATGCACCGTCCCTGGTATGCGAGATCTGCCGCGAACCGGCACGCTGCGGCTCCTGCCAGGGGCCGTTGGCCGTCGCCGGTTCCAGCGGCAGTGCCGCCCTTCCGCAGTGCCGCTGGTGCTCCACCCCGGCCCCGGACTGGCAGTGCAGCCACTGCGGCGGCCGCCGGCTCCGCAAGGGTGCCACCGGGGTGATACGGACGGCCGAGGAGCTGGGCCGGGCTTTCCCCGGCAAGGCAGTGGTCACCTCCTCCGGGGACCACGTGAAAGCGGACGTTGGAGAGGCGAAGGCCCTGGTGGTTGCCACCGTGGGTGCTGAGCCGGTGGCCAGCGGCGGGTATGCCGCGGCCCTGCTCCTCGATGGCGACTCGCTGCTCCGGCGCGAAAACCTCCGGGCGGGGGAAGACACCGTCCGGCGCTGGTTCAATGCCGCCGCCCTGGTGCGGCCGGCCTCCGAAGGCGGTCTCGTGGTGATCACGGCAGCCGACACCGCGGCGGTCGGTGCGCTGCTTCGCTGGGATCCCGCCGGGTATGCCCAGCGCGAACTGGCGCTGCGCGTGGAACTCCAGTTGCCCCCGGCGGTCCGGATAGCGTCCGTGACAGGCCCGCGCGCCGCCGTCGTGCATTTCACCGAGGGTGTCGAAAAGCAGCTGACAGCAGCCGGTGTGGCGCTTCGGACCGCCGGACCGGCGCCGGTGCTGCTGGTCGGCGCCCCCGCTCCCCAGCGGCTCGGCGAGGACGTCCGCACGCTGCTGTTCTTCCCCTACGGGCAGGCGGCAGTGGTGACCCGGGTGCTGCGGGCCACCCGGGCTGCCGCGGCGGCCAAGCGGAGCGAGGAGCCGGTCCAGCTCCGGCTGGATGGCGTGGACGTCCTTTAGCCCGGTAAGGGGCGGCGAATCGGTTAGGCCGGACGTTTCCGGCGTGAGCGCGTCCCCACGATGTCGTGGGCCACGTCAACCAGCTGCCTGGCCGATTCGTCCCAGCTGAACTCCGCAGCCCGCGCCACGGAGAGGCGGGAGACATCCCGCCAGTGGTCGTCGTCGCGAAGTTTCTTTACGGCGGCAGCGAAATCAGTGGCGGAGCCGGGGTCAACGTAGGAGGCGGCGTGGCCTCCCACTTCGCGGAAGATGGGGATGTCGCTGGCGATGACCGGTGTGCCCAGTGCCATGGCTTCGACGAGCGGCAGCCCGTAGCCCTCGGCCCGGGAGAGGCTCACCAGGGCAGTGGCACGCCTGAGCAATGTGGCATATTCGTCGTCGGTCACGCCGTTGTGGAACACCACCTTGGCGCCCGGCGGAATCATGATCTCCAGCTCGGCCCTGCGTTGCGGCGTGATCCTGCTCAGCAGGTGCAGGGTGAAGTCCGGCAGCCCGGCCATGCCCGCCACCATGGTCTCCACGTTCTTGTACGGCATGAACGAACCCATGTAGACGAGCGAATGCTCGGCCCCGGCGGCGGGGTCACGCGGTTCCTGCCCGGGCTGGGGCGCGTTGCTGATGATCCGCACGGGACGGCTGGTGAGCCGGTATTTGGCCATCAGCGCTTCCGTGGTGCTGCTGATGGTGGCCACGATGTCTGCCCGGTTGAGCAGGAGCCGCTGCGGCCAGAACGCCTTGTGGTACAGGCGCCACAGTATCCGCACGGGCGCGGGGAGGAAGCCGGGAGGTGCGGGGTGCTCGTAGTAAATGAGGTCGTGAAGGGTCAGGACCAGCCCGTATTTGCGGCCCCAGCTGCCCATGGTCTGCATGGGACAGACCACTACATCCGCGCCGAGCGGGTTGATCTTCCGCGCCACGAACAGCTCCATGGGGGAGAGCGGGCTGTTGATCAGCGTGTAGGGAACGTCCGGGAGAAGGGTGAGCTGCCGGGGATCGCTGATGAGCATGGACACGTCGGCGATCTTTGCCGTTGCCGCGATCAGGCTGGCGCCGTAGCGGCTGATTCCGTCGTGGTGGTCGGTCCGGGTGAAGCGGGCATCGACGAGTATTTTCACGCGGGGTGGTCCTTAAGGAAGCTGATGATGAACCCGGCGGCCGGCGCCGGCGTTTCGTAATGGATCAGGTGCCCGACGCCGGGAATCACCTTGAGCGTTCCGTCCGGCAGCAGCGCTGCGAGCCGGTGCTGGTCCGGCAGCATCGCGATTTCGTCCTTTTCGCCGGCGATCAGCAGGACCGGCAGCGTCAGCCGGGGGGCCACCTGGGCCACATGCCCGCTGACAGAGGCGGTGAACGACTCCAGGAGGCTGTCCCGGTCTGCGAAGGCGCTGAAGTAGGAATGGTGCTGGCCGTGGATGAACCGGCGCAGCTCCTTGTCCGGTGTCTTGGCCATGGCCTCGCTCATGACGCGGACGATCAGGCGGCTGCGAAGCAGCGCCAGGCCCAGCCGGCGGGGAAGCCGGGCGGCGAGCCGGTAGTAGAGCACGGCGAGTTTCGTCATGATCCCCTTCGGCCCTTCCAGCGCAGGTGCGGCGATCGGGTTGATGAGGATGAGCTGTGACACGGCGCCCGGGTGGGCCGCCACGAAGTGCGCGGCGACGATGGAACCGAAAGAATGGCCCAGCAGCACGGTGTCCGGGCCGAGGTTCAGGGCAGCCATGAAATTGGTGATGAATGTGCCGTAATGCTCCACGGAATGCGGTCCCGAGGCAAAGGCGTCGGAGCTGCCGAAGCCGGGCAGGTCCGGCATGATGATGCGCATCCCGGGCAGCTGGTCCGCGACCCGGAGCAGCCCGTGGTGATCGCCCCGGAAGCCGTGGATGACCAGGATGGTCCGGGTCTCCGGCGTGACCTGGACCGGCTCGTAGGTCCAGTAGGCCACGGTGCTGCCGTCAAGCTCAATGTCGGTGGCCCGGGTCCGGGCCGTGAGTTCCCTGCTGAAGTAGGACGGCGTGGTGGACGGCTGCGAGTCAGCTGTTTTCATTGGCCTTGGTCCTAGTTGACGTTATCGGGGTGGGAGCCGGTGCGGTGTCCACGGTCAAGTTCAGCCAGTGCAGCCATGTCGCGGTCCGAAAGTGCAAACCGGAAGATGTCCAGGTTTTCCCGGATGCGGGCCTCGGAACTGGCCTTGGGGATGGCGATGTTGCCCAGTTGGATGTGCCAACGCAGGATGACCTGCGCCGCCGTCACGCCGTGTTCAGCGGCGCACGCCAGGACCACGGGATCTGAAAGGACCTGTCCGCGCCCCAGGGGGCTCCACGCCTCAGTCCGGATCCCCAGTGACTTGTGCAACTCCTGGAGCTCAGCCTGCTGGAGCCATGGGTGCAGTTCGATTTGGTTGACGGCCGGCACCACTTCCGCCGTCTGCAGGAGCCGGTCCAGGTGGGCAGGCTGGAAGTTGCAGACACCGATGGCACGCACTTTGCCTTCCCGGTACAGCGTTTCCAGTGCGCGGTAGGTGTCCGTGAACAGCCCGCGCCGGGCGCAGGGCCAGTGGATGAGGTACATGTCCACGTAGTCCAGGCCGAGGTTCACCATCGAGTTATCGAACGCCAGGAGTGTGGAGTCGTAGCCCTGGTCATCGTTCCAGACCTTGGTGGTGATGAAAACGTCCTCACGGCCCAACGGGGTTGCCGCTTCACCCGAGCCGCCGGTTCCGGTGCCCATTCCGTCGCCGTAGCCGGAGAGGGAGCTGATCCCGCGGGCCACTCCGGTTTCGTTTCCGTACATGGCCGCTGTGTCGAAGTGGCGGTAGCCTGCGTCAAGGGCCGTCGCCACCAGGCCGGACGCTTCCGCCACCGGAACCTTGTACAGCCCGAATCCCAACTGGTCGATCAGCACGCCGTTGTTCAGGCTGAGCCGGGGTGAGGTTTTCATAGCAACGACTCTACCCATTCTGTACACAGACTCCGTCAGGTGGCGCCGTTGAAGGCCACCAGGCGGCGTGCGGTTGCCTCATCAAGAATCAGGTCCGTTGCCAGCCCTGCCGTCAGGGCGCCGCGGAGCCCGTTGATCTTGGAGGCCCCGGACACCACGCAGATGCGGCGCCTGACCTGCTTCAGTTCTGCGAGCGCCGGTCCGGTGGAGCGCTCGTTCAGGACAATCCCGTCAGAGGACCCGTCCTCGCGGAAAAAGACCGTGGCGACGTCGCCCACAACATCCGAGCCCGCAAGGATTCTTAGGTCGCTTTCATCCAGGTAGCCGCCGGCATAGACGTGGCTGGGAAAGTCCGCGTCCACGGAGCCAACGCCGAAGATCGCGATGCTCATCCTTGACTGGAGCTGAAGGATGCGTTGCACGCTGCGTTCATTCCACATGGCCGTCTTGGTCGCGGCGTGGTCAAAAAAGGCCGGTACGGGGAACTGCTCAACGCGCGCGCCGTAGGCGCTGCCGAAGCGGCGCATGATGTCGCTCGCGTAGGTGATGCCCGTGGTGTGCATGTTTCCCGCCCCGTTGAGCTGGACAATGACGCTGTCGTGGGTGACCTTGCGGGTCAGGTGCCGGCTGACTGCGCTCAGCGTGGATCCCCAGGCCACTCCGATGATGGCGTTGGAATCCACCAGTGGGCCGATGGTCCGGGCGGCCTGCATGGCCACCCGGTCCAGGGTTTCCGCCTCATTGAGTGTTTCCAGGACCGGAACAACGTGCGCGTCCACGTCGTACAGGTCACCGATCATTTCCTCCAGTTCCGGGCCGGTATCCAGCGGGTTGCGGATCTGGATCTGCACGAGCCCGGAATCCCGGGCCGAGGACAGGAGGCGGGAAACCGTCGAACGGGAGGTGCGCAGCTCCCGTGCGATGGCGTCCATGGTGAGGTCCTGCAGGTAGTACATCTGTGCAGCCCGCAAGGCATCGGCGTGGCGTGAAGGTGACATCCGGATTCCATTCTGCACGTTTGTGCATAGAGGTTGACTCTATTTTCCACTACTGCGAACAATAGTTGGAGACCCGCGGCCCGCCAGGCGGCAGCCGCGCACACCAGACCCACGGGAGTTGTTTTGGGAACCAAGGATTTTTTCGGTAAGGGCGGAGCCACGCCTTCCCCGGCCGCCGGACCGCGCTCATCAGTACAGGCGCTGCGGCAGCGTCCGCAGGCCAAAGTCCTCATTATCGGAGGCGGGATCAACGGTGTGGGAACGTTCCGCGACCTCGCCCTGCAGGGAGTTGACGTTGCCCTGGTGGAGCGCGGCGACTACTGCCAGGGTGCCAGCGGCGCCTCCTCGCACATGATCCACGGCGGCATCCGCTACCTGGAAAACGGCGAGTTTCGCCTGGTCCGGGAATCCGTGGTGGAACGGAACCGCCTGCTGCGGATTGCGCCGCATTACGTGAAGCCCCTCCAGACCACCATTCCGATCTTCAGCACATTCTCCGGCGTGCTGTCCGCGCCCCTGCGCTTCCTGACCCATAAGCAGCAGGGCAAGCCCAAGGAGCGCGGTGCGTTCCTGATCAAGCTGGGACTGAGCCTCTATGACTCGTTTTCGCGCGACGGCGGCTCCGTTCCGCGCCACCAGTTCCGCGGACGCAGGCGTGCACTGGCCGAGCTGCCGCACCTGCACCCCGGCATCAAATATGCGGCCACGTACTTCGATGCCTCCGTGCACAACCCGGAGCGCCTCACCCTGGATGTGCTGCAGGACGGCGAAAAGGCCGGCCGGGGCGCTGCCGGCCGCGCAGACGCGACAGCGCGGGCCAGCAACTATCTCTCGCTCCATTCGATGACAGGCAAAGCGGCGCCGGAAAGCTCCCGTCCTGCCGCCGGAAGCACCGTTCAGCTCCGCGACGAACTGACGGGCGAGGTGTTTGACTTCACCGCGGACGTCATCGTGAACACCACCGGCGCGTGGGTGGACCTGACCAACGAAGCGCTCGGGGATGCCTCCCGTTTTATGGGCGGCACCAAGGGCTCGCACATTGTCCTGGACCACCCGGGGCTCCTCGAAGCGTGCAGCGGCCGTGAAATCTTCTTCGAGCACAGTGACGGGCGGATCGTCCTGATTTACCCGATGGGTGACAGGGTCCTGGTGGGGACCACCGACGTGGACGCAGACATGGGCCAGGATGCCGTGTGCACCGACGATGAGATCGACTACTTCCTTGAGCTCATCGGCCATGTCTTCCCGGACATCCCCGTTGGCCGCGAACAGATCGTTTACACGTTCTCGGGCGTCCGCCCGCTGCCCCGGCACGACGCAACCCAGCCCGGATTCGTCTCGAGGGACTACCGGATCGAACGGCGCGAAAGTGCTGCCGGCGCCGTCGTCCTCTCCCTGGTTGGCGGCAAGTGGACGACGTTCCGCGCGCTGGCCGAGCACCTGACCAACGACGTCCTGGCCGAACTGGGGCTGGAACGGAAGGTGTCGACGTCGAAGCTTCCAATTGGTGGGGGAGCGGGCTTCCCCGATTATGAGGCAGGAGTCCAGAAATGGATCAAGGCCCACATGTCCGCCAGCCGCGATGCCGGCAGGACCGCGGGCCTGCTGACGCGCTACGGCACCAGGGCGGAGGAAGTCATGGGCTACCTCGACGCCGGCCCTGACCGGCTCCTGCACTCCACCCATGAGCTGAGCGTCCGCGAGCTGGAATTCATGGCCGGAAATGAGCAGGTCGGGCACCTTGCGGATGTGCTGATCCGCAGGACTTCCCTGGCCTTCCGCGGCCTGGTCACGGGCGAACTGCTCCACGAGGCGGCGGATGTGCTGGCCGGCCCGCTGGGCTGGGACGCAGCAGCCAAGGCGGCCGAGATACGTGCAGCCCAGGAAGTACTGAAGCGTTTCCACCGAGTACAGATCCACAGCCTGGTCGCTTAGTCCCGCCCGGCTCCCGCCGGGGCGCCACAGCGCTAGGATCATCGTTATGCCGCCCCCTGACACCCCCGCCCTGAAGACCGACAAGGACGTCACCATGGACCAGTACGTAATCGCCATCGACCAGGGCACCACCAGCTCCCGGGCCATCATCTTTGACCATAGCGGCAACATCGTCTCGTCAGGCCAGATGGAGCACGAACAGATCTTTCCGCAGGCGGGCTGGGTGGAGCACAACGCCGTCGAGATCTGGAACAACACCCGGGAGGTCATCGCCGCCGCGCTCTCGAAGGCGAACCTGACCCGGCACGACATCGCCGCCGTCGGCATCACCAACCAGCGCGAAACCGCCGTGGTCTGGGACAGGACCACCGGTGAGCCGGTGTACAACGCCATCGTCTGGCAGGACACCCGAACGCAGGACATCGTTGACGAACTCTCCAGGGACGGCGGGCCGGAACGGTTCAAGCACAAGGTGGGTCTGCCGCTGGCCACCTACTTCTCGGGCACGAAGATCAAATGGATCCTGGACAACGTCGACGGTGCGCGGGCCAAGGCGGAGGCCGGTGACCTTGTCTTCGGCAATACGGACGCCTGGATTCTCTGGAACCTGACCGGCGGCGTCGACGGCGGCGTGCACGCCACTGACGTCACCAACGCCTCCCGCACGCTGTTCATGGATCTGGAGACCCTGGGCTGGGACGAGGAGATCCTGGGGATTTTCGGTGTCCCGCTGAGCATGATGCCCGCGATCAGGTCCTCCTCCGAGGTGTACGGCAGGGTACATACGTCACAGCTGCTGCGTGAGGTTCCGGTGGCGGGCATCCTCGGCGACCAGCAGGCAGCCACGTTCGGCCAGGCTGCGTTCCAGGCGGGTGAAGCCAAGAACACCTACGGCACCGGATGCTTCCTCATCTTCAACACCGGCGAGGAGATCGTCCACTCCAAAAACGGGCTGCTGACCACCGTGGGGTACAAGCTGGGGGATGCGGCGCCGCACTACGCACTGGAGGGCTCCATTGCCGTCACCGGCTCCCTGATCCAGTGGCTGCGGGACAACCTCGGCATGATCAACAGTGCCCCCGAAGTGGAGACCCTGGCAGCGTCTGTCAAAGACAACGGCGGCGTCTACATCGTCCCGGCGTTTTCGGGCCTCTTTGCCCCGTACTGGCGTCCGGACGCCCGCGGCGCCATCGTAGGCCTGACCCGGTTCGCCAACAAAAACCACATCGCCCGCGCCGCCCTTGAAGCCACGGCGTTCCAGACCCGAGAAGTGCTGGACGCGGTCAACGCGGACTCCGGCGTTCCGCTCACCGGGCTGAAGGTCGACGGCGGCATGGTCGCCAACGACGCCCTCATGCAGTTCCAGGCGGACATCCTGGGCGTCCCGGTGATCCGGCCCAGGGTCATTGAAACGACTGCCCTGGGTGCCGCCTACGCAGCAGGCCTCGCCGTCGGGTTCTGGAAGGACCTCGGGGAGCTGTCCGCCAACTGGTCCGAGGACAAGCGGTGGGAGCCGCAACTGGACCAGGCCGAGCAGGACCGCCAGCTCCGCCTCTGGAAGAAGGCGGTCACGAAGTCGATGGACTGGGTGGACGACGACGTGAAGTAGCCCTTGAGCCACCGAAAGGACGCCGGTGACTCCCGCCCGCCCGGTCTGCGGTGCCCACCACACCATGGCGGGGAGTCACCGGCCCCTTTTTCGGCTTAACCCGCTTCAGCCTTCGTGGGTAATTACTGTTCCTGCGTTGCCGTCTACTGTTACCAGCTGGCCGGTCCGCAGGACCTGGGTGGCGTTGCCGGTGCCTACGACGGCGGGGATGCCGTATTCGCGTGCCACCAGGGAGGCGTGCGCGGCCAGGTTGCCGCCGTCGGTGACGACGGCGGCTGCGTCGGCGAACAGCGGGGTCCATGCGGGTGCCGTGGCCTTGGCCACCAGGATTTCGCCCGGCAGGAACCGCGGGAATTCCTCGGGCCCGTCCACCACCCGCACGCGGCCTTGTGCCCGGCCCGGGCTGGCGGGGTGCCCCTGCAGGGCGCCGGCCGGCAGGTCCCGGCTGCTGCGGGCGCTGTCCGCGATCCGGTCGAACGTGTTCCCCAGCAGGGGCGGCAGGTTTCCCAGGGAGAGCGGGGCAGCGAGCTTCCGCTGCCGCAGCCATGCCTGGCGGCGGCGGTCAACAGTTGCCTGCTGCGGCGGCGCGTCCAGGTGCAGGACGTCGAACGTGAGGAAGTAGACGTCCCCGGCGTGCGCGATGATCCCGCGGTCCCGAAGGCGGGCACCTATCTCTGCGGCGCAGCGGCGCAACAGCGGCCAGCCCAGGGTGAAGTCCGCGGCCTGCTCCTCGCGGAGCAGGGCGTAGTGCTGGGCCAGGCTGAGGAGGGTATCGAACCCGTGCAGCCGGCGGTTCCGTCGCAGCACCGCACGGCAGGCGGCCTCAGCCGTCCGGCGCCGTTCAGCTGCCGATGGCGCGGCGGGACTCTGTGGCCTGTTGTTGCCTCGGACCCCGGCGTTCGTGCCGGGCTGTTCGCCCGCTGTCTTGTGGTACCAGTCGATGCTGTAGACGGCGTGCGGAACACGTGCAGGCAGGGCGGGAGCCAGTCCGCCCAAAAGCGTCTGGTATCCGATGCCCTCCTGTGCCCCGGGTGCAGCCTGGCCGGCGAGGGCCCCGGCGAGATGCTTACGCCAGAACCGGGCCAGAACCAGCTCCATCTTCCAGGCGGCACCGCCGGTGGCCGCAAAGAACCACAGGTACTCGCCGGCTTTCCGCGCCACCAGGTCCACGACGTCGATGAGTTCCGGCAGGGTGGCCGTTCCGACCACCGCCGCCGAGGACTCCACAAGGGCCCGGTACGACGGCAGGCATTCGGTGCGCCATTCGCGTTCCAGCCCACGCAGGACCGTCCTGTCGGCCCCCGCGGGGTCGAACATGGGCCGCACGACGGAGTTGAAGAAGTAGGGCAATGACCGCGGTTCTCCGCCGAACAGCAGGTGCGGCAGGGCCCTGGGATTCGGCGGGGAGACGTAGTACCAGCCGTTAACCTGCCCGTGTCCCATGGCCACGGAAATGCCGGCGGACGCGAAAACGGCTGCGTTGTACGCGGCATCAATCCTCGGTATGACCCAGTCCATGAACAACGGCGTCACGGGTTCGGGCAGCCATTCGCCCAGCCGGAAGTTCCTGAGCCAGGCGCCCTTGCCCGGCGGCTCCCAGCTCACGGGATCAGGGAGTGCGGTCATCGGCCGGGCCTGCAGAATCTGCACCCGGCCCGCTTGGTCCACTGCCCACTCGACATCCTGGGGACAGCCGAAAAGCCTGGCGATCTGTCCCGCGCTGGCTGCCACCGCCGTCGCGCTTTCTGCCGAAAGGACACCTCCGGCGGGCGGGGCCAGCGCGGGCCGCCCCGCGCGCACCACCCATTCCTCGCCGGTCTCCACCCCGGAGACGAGGCCTTCACCGAGGCCAGGAACCGCGGAAACGACGGTTTCGTTGCGGTCCCCGGTCAGCGGGTTGGCGGTAAAGGCGACCCCGGCAGCTGCGGGATCCACCATCTGCTGCACCAGGACCGCCATGCCGGCGTCCGCCGAAGATTCAGCGGCGCCGGTTTCCATCCGCAGGGATGCTTCGTAGGCCCGGATCCGTTCTGCTTTGGCGGATTCAAAGCAGCGCTCCACCGCCGCCGGCAGGTCAGCCGCGGCCACGTTGAGGTAGCTCTCGTACATACCTGCGAAGGAAGCGCCTGGCAGGTCTTCCGCGGCCGCCGAGGACCGCACGGCGTACGGGCCGGGCCCGGAAGAGGCAGCGGCGGCCTGGAGTCCCGCGTCCAATTGGTGCGCTGTTGCGGCCGCGAGGGCAGCGGCGGTGACCACAAATCCTGCCGGAACCGGGAAGCCTGCAGCCACCAGGGCGGAAAGCGCCGCAGCCTTGCTGCCGACTGCCTCCCTGGCCATGGCGGCAGGGTGGCCGAGAGGGGGAAACAGGATGTCTTCAGTCACCAGGGTCACCGGTCCGGTCGGTTGTTGCGCAGCGGCCTTCAGTCTATTCAGGGCCGGCCGCAACGGATAGGCGGCGGGCACAGCGGCGTCCGTCCGCGGTGCGCTAAAGTAGTTCCATGCGTGCGATCCTTCTGCTTAGCTAGCCGCCCGGTATCCGGATTCAACCGGACCGCCGCGCGGCAGCCCCTCCATGGAGAGGGGCTTTTGTGTGTCCGGGCAGGTTTGCCGGGCCGGCAGCAGAAGGGATCAGAGAAGTCATGGCCGCACAGATGCCATGACAGAACAGAAGAGGGCAGCAGTGAGCGTTCAGCCGGAGACAGAGACCGGAACAGCAGCAGTGGCAGCGGAAGGGCCCGAGGAGGGCACTTACAGCTTCGCGGCGATGGAGGCCAAATGGCCGCAGGTGTGGGAGGACCTCAAGGTCTTCACCCCCGCCGATGACGGTTCCCGCGAGCGCCGCTACGTGCTGGACATGTTCCCGTACCCGTCGGGCGACCTCCACATGGGCCACGCGGAGGCCTTCGCCATGGGCGACGTGGTGGCGCGGTACCTGCGCCAGAAGGGCTTCGATGTCCTGCACCCGATCGGCTGGGACTCCTTTGGCCTGCCGGCGGAGAACGCCGCCATCAAGCGCAACGCCCACCCCAGCGAGTGGACTTACGCGAACATCGACACGCAGGCGGCCTCGTTCAAGCGCTACGCGATCTCCGCCGACTGGTCACGCCGGCTGCACACCTCGGATCCGGAGTACTACCGCTGGACCCAGTGGCTCTTCAAGCGCTTCTACGAGCGTGGCCTGGCCTACCGCAAGGATTCGCCCGTCAACTGGTGCCCCAAGGACCAGACCGTGCTGGCCAACGAGCAGGTGGTCAACGGTGCCTGCGAACGCTGCGGCACCGCCGTGACCAAGAA
>DATFAE010000326.1:0-16065 GCA_035254945.1 Arthrobacter sp.
GGCCGTCACTTCAAGACCCTCCAGGCACGCATCCGCCTGGTCACGCAGCGGGTTCGGGCTGGTGGACTCAGAGCGGCCCTCGCTGCGGTCCGTCAACACCGCAAGCGCAGCCATCGAAGCCATCATGGCCTCCACAGAATCCACCCCTGCTCTGCTTCCCATACCCCAATCATCGAGCGAGGCACCGGCAAAAACCGCAAAGCAAATGCCCTATGTGGATAACCAGCGGCGCCGTCCAAAAAGCACTTCGGGACGGGCTTTACGCTGCATGTGGCAGGGCCACGAGTGTACGTTCGCGCTGAGAAGTGGGGCCACAAGTGTACGTTCGCGCTAGGACGCAGGGCCACAAGTGTACGTTCGCGCCGGGTGGCAGGGAACCTAACCGAAGACCAGATGCGCTGCGCTGAAGATGGCGAGCCCCGCCAGTGAACCAACCACGGTCCCGTTGATCCGGATGAACTGGAGGTCCTTGCCCACCTGCAGTTCGATCTTCTGGGAGGTTTCTTCGGCATCCCAGCGCGCCACGGTATCCGTGATGACGCCGGCGATGTCCGAGCGGTAGGTACGCACCAGGTAGCCCGCAGCATCACCGATCCACGCATTGACCTTGCCGGCAAGCTCGGCGTCGTTGACCAGGCGCGAACCGAAGTCCCGGACCGCGGCCTTGAACTTGATGGTGAGCTCGCTGTCGGGATCATCCACCGCGCCCAGCAGCGCGTTCTTCACGGTGCCCCAGGTCCGGGACGCAAGTTCGCGGACCTCCGGATCGCCCAGGACCTGTGCCTTGATGTCCTCCGCCCGCGCAATCATCACCGGGTCATGCTGGAGGTCCTGGGCGAGGTCGTTGAGGTACTTATCGATCGACTGCCGCACCTGGTGGTTGGGATCCGCCTGCACCGCGCGGACAAACTTGAGGATCTCCACGTACACCTTGTCGCCCACGAGCCCGTCCACAAACTGCGGAACCCAGGTGGGGGAGCGGTCCGAGACCAGCCGGGTAACAGTTTCGTGGTTGTCGTCCACCCAGTCGGCGGCGCGGTCCACCAACAGGTCCACCAGCTTGTGGTGGTGGCCGTCGTGGAAGATCCGCTCCGCCATCCTGCCCACGGGAGGTCCCCACGGCGGTGTGAGCAGGTGCTTACGGACCATGCCCTCAATAACTGCCTGGACGTCGTCGTCGTTCAACACCTTGAAGGCACCGCGGATTACGGCGGCACCCTCCTTCGCCACGCGCTCGGCGCCGCCCGGCGCGGCCAGCCATTCGCCGGCCTTCCGGGCAATGTTCACGTTGGCGAGCTTGTCCTGCACCACCTGCTCGGACAGGAAGTTGGTCTCGACGAATTCTCCCAGCGACGCCCCGATCTGGTCCTTGCGCCGCGGAATGATGGCGGTGTGCGGAATTTTGATACCCATGGGGTACTTGAACAGGGCGGTGACGGCGAACCAGTCAGCCAGCGCGCCCACCATGCCGCCCTCGGCGGCCGCCCGGACATACTGCAGCCACGGATACTCCTTCTGGAGCGCGAACGCGAACACAAAAATGATGGCCATGGCGATGAGCAGGCCCAACGCCAGGAGCTTCATTTTCCGCAGCGCTGCCGCTTTTTCTGCGTCACCCGCACTGAGTTGGTGGCCGACGACGGCGGCGCCCCCCGGGGCGGCCACGTCGGGCCGGGTGGGGTCCTGCCGGGTAATTGGCTCAGAGTTCACCTGCATGTGCCCAGCCTAGTCCCGCATCCGCCCGCAGGGTCGGCTACCGTGTCTGCATGACCATCGACGAGTCTGCACCCCACCGGCCCCTGGTCTTTGCCCACCGGGGCGCCAGCGCCGCTTTTGCCGAGCACACCCGGGCCGCCTACCTCCAGGCACTGGCCGACGGCGCCGACGGCGTTGAGTGCGACGTCCACCTCACCCGGGACCAGCACGTCGTCCTGCTCCACGATGCGAACCTGGACCGCACGTCCGATGGAACCGGGCCGGTTGCGGACCGTACGCTCCAGGAGCTGAGGCTCCTGGATTTCTCGTCCTGGAAGGGCGTGCGGATTCCCGAGAAGTACGGAGCCAGGTCCGAACAGTTCCTCACCCTCGCCGACCTTCTTGGCATCCTCCGCACAGCCGGCCGGCCCGTGGGGCTGGCCATCGAACTGAAGCACCCCAGCCCGTACCAGCTGAAGCTGGAGGACCGCGTCCTGGATGTCCTCCGGAGCGAAGGCTGGGACCCCCGGACCTCGACGGTGGACAACGTCCGCGTCACGTTCATGAGCTTCAGCCCGGATTCGGTCAAGCACCTGCTCCGCACAGTGCCACCGGAGTTCATCTGCCAGCTGGTGGACGAAATCGACGTTGACGAAGTCCGGGAGGAGCTGGGGCTTGGTGTGCTCACCGGCAGTGCAATCGCCAATGTGATGAAGGCTGCCCAGCTGGAAGGCGAACGCATCCTGGACGACTGCGAAGTGAGGCTGGCCGGCCCGGGCATCGATTATGTGCGCCAGCACGCCCGCACGGTGCAGCGCTGGCTGGAATCGGGCCGCCGTTTCCGGGTATGGACGGTGGATTCCGAGCGGGACGTGGCGCTCTGCCAGGGCCTTGGCATCCACGAGATCACCACGAACATGCCCGCCCGGGTGCTGTCCCAGCTCTAGGCCTGCCGGACCGGTTCATGCGCAGGACGGGGCTGTGATTGAGTGGAACCATGCCTTTTTCCTGGTCCGGGGCCGTTCATTGGTCCAGCACCGCCACCCAGACCGTCTCCGCAGCGGCGCTGAGCGCGCTGCTGATGACCAGCGCCATGACGCACTTCCGCGATCCCGGATTCTACCGCCAGGTGGTCCCGGACTACCTTTGCCGCGATGACGGCGCGGCGGCCGGCGAACCCCGCCGTGCCCGGCCCCTTGCCGTGATGACCCGGGAGGAGTGGATCGCGCTGAGCGGGCTTGCGGTGGCGGGTGCCGCCGTCGGCCTGCTGATTCCCCCCACACGCCGTGCCACGGCAACCGGAGCGGCTGCCCTGTTTGTTGTGTTCCTGGCGGGCCACGTGGACGCCATCCGCCGCGCCTATGGCCCGGAGGGTTCGCCGACCCAGCGTAAAGTGCACACCGCCCGCTTGCCCCTGCAGGTGCCGCTGATTCTCTGGGCCTGGAGCCTGCGGAACGCCGGCCGGCGCGGCTCATGAAACTCCTGGCTTCCCCGGCCGTCCGCGTGGGGTTGTCCATCAGCATCGCCACCGGGCTCTACGGGGTTTCCTTCGGCGCGTTGTCCGTCACCTCGGGCCTGGACTTCTGGCAGACCATGGCACTGAGCCTCCTGCTGTTCAGTGGCGGCTCGCAGTTCGCGTTCATTGGGGTGGTGGCCGGAGGGGGATCCGGCGTCGCGGCGATGAGCGCAGCCACGCTCCTGGGCATGCGCAATGGCATCTACGGCATGCAGCTCAATGCGCTCCTGCACCCGGCCGGCTGGCGCAAATATGTGGCAGCTCAGCTCACCATCGACGAATCGACAGCCACCAGCACTGGCCAGGCCGATCCGGACGAACAGTTGCGCGGCTTCTGGGCCGCCGGGATCGGCATCTACGTGCTGTGGAACCTCTTCACCGCAGTGGGCGCCCTTGCCGGTGAAGGGCTGGGCGATCCGAAACAGTGGGGACTGGATGGGGCCGCGGTTGCCGCGTTCCTGGCACTCCTGTGGCCCCGGCTGAAGGGCCGGGAGCCGGTGGCCATCGCCGTCGTCTGCGCCCTGGCCACGGTTCTTGCGGTGCCGTTCGTGCCGGCCGGCGTGCCCATCCTGATCGCTGCCGTGGTGGCCGCCGTGATCGGATGGTTCAGCCACGGCCGGAGCGACGAAGGCCTGGAACCTGACGTTGACCCCTATGCCCAGCACCACCACGGCCATCACGGCGCCGCGGGTCCAACGAAGGCGGGCGCATGAGCCTGTGGATCTGGCTGCTGCTTGCGTGTGGCCTTGCATATGCCTGGAAACTGGTGGGTTATTTTGTGCCCGCAAAATTGCTCAAGAATCCCCGCATGTCGCGCGTTGCAGGCACCATGACCATCGGACTGTTGGCTTCCCTGACTGTGGTGAATGCGGTGGCGTCCGGCCAGTCCCTTGCAGCCGATGCCAGGCTGGGAGCGCTTGCAGCGGCCGCCATTGCGCTGGCTTTCCGGGCTCCGTTCCTGGTGGTGGTGCTGGCCGGCGCGGGGGCCGCGGCAGTCCTTCGGCTGATGGGTTGGAGCTGACGCACGACTCCACCAACGTGTGCCTCTGGTGACGCGGAACACGGCGGCGGTACTATGAGGGTGGCTATGCAGCTGGCCATGGACTACTTTTTTGGACGGTAACCATGGAAAACCCACTGTATCTGGCCGGCGACAGATCCGGGACGCCAGTAAGAATGGCGTCCACCCGACGACGCGCGGGACTGCCCGTGAAGAGGTTCTTCTCCCGCTTCAGGTCGCTGTCAGACGTCCCTGCGTCGGACTTGGAGCAGCTATCAGAGCGCATCACCCTGGCGCTTGACCTGGGGCACGAGCCCCACGTCACGGCGCTCCATGCAGCGGTACGTCATGAACTGCGAAACCGGGAGTCAGCCCTCGACGATTGACCTTTTCGGGACTGATGTATGGTCACTGGGAAGGGGCCGCCGCCCACTCAGGCGGCCGGAAGGAGGAAACATCATGAACGAACAGCCTCAAGCGACAGCCCAGGATGATGGGATGGACGCTCCCGGTACCGGCAGTCACTCCAAGGTGCGTTCCGCCTATATCGACTCCAGCGGCTCGGAATCAACCCGGGAACTTCGCGACCAGTCGAGGCGCCGCCGGGATGCCGAGGAAAAGCTCCAGCAGCACCTGCTGGAAGCCAAGGAACACACTCCCCATTCCGATACCCACCCGGATGCTTCGCCGGAAGACGACAGCTAGAAGACCAGCGAAACTAACGCCGTGCCCGCGGGGTCCGCTCTGACCCGCGGGCACGGCGTGTCGGTCAGGCTACTCCGTGGGCTGCCCCATCAATGGAGCCGGCCCGGCGGCCGCTTTCTTCGACTGCGAGCTCGTACCAGACCTGGGCGCCGAATTCCGGGGTTGCCGTATCAAGGTTCTGGAACAGCGCGTCAAGGAGATTTGCCAGTTCTTCGGCGGACAGGTTCGGGAGCACTTCTTCCGGTCCGCGGGAGTCATTGATGAAATGGGACAGCTGTGAACTGTTCATCGTGGCGTGATTTCGTCGGATCGGATACGCGGGAAACTGTTCATGGGTCGCTCCATCTGGGAATTCAGAGGCTGGCTGCGTAACCCCACTTGAGTCTATTCCAACGATTGGATGCCCACAATGGGTCGACGGCGGCGCGGCTGAGTGGCCGGTCACCCGACTGGAGCGGCAAGTAATACGCCCAGTGCGGCCAGTAATCCAGCCCGGACGCTCCCGGGTAGGTGGCTGCCTTAGCTGAACCGGCGCCCGGAGACGTACCCGCCGGGCAGCTGGTTGCCGGGCAGTTGCGCCGCCGGCAGCGGGACATGGGCCGGCAGCGGCCGGTTCGGCCGTTCCGAGCGGATGGCGTCCTCGACGAGCGCAACGGGACGGCGCCAGGCGTCCGAACCCGGCTCCATGGTGTCCACCACGCCGATCAGCATGGCCAGCAACCGGAAGATGTCAGTCATGGATATATCCGCGCGCAGCGTGCCCTGTCCCTGCCCGCGCCCCAGCAGGATGCCAATGGAATCGATCAGTGAGCCCGTGATCCCGACGAGGAGCTGCCGGCGCCCGGCGACCGCGCCAAGCAGGTTTGCGTCCGTGCTGGCGGCGGCCATGATCGCCTCGATGACCCGGAACAGTCCTGCAGCCGCGTCGATGTCCGCCAGGGCGTCGTCGATGACCGGATCCACCGTCAGCCTCAGCTGCCGGTTGAGGGCGGCGAGGACCAGTTCCTCCTTGTCCGCGAAGTTGCGGAACAGGGTTGCGGGTCCGACGCCGGCGGTGGCGGCTATGGTCTGCAGCGGCACTTCCGGACCGAATTCCTGGAAGCATTGCCGGGCCGCAGTGATGATCTTGTCCACGTTCCGCGCTGCGTCAGCGCGGAGCGGTTTGCGGTCGACTGCGATGCTCATGCGATCAGGGTAGCAACGCAGCCCGGGGCGATCACCGTTACTGGAGGGTAGGCGGTTATGTGACGTGCGCGACGCGGGACGGCCCCTTTGCCGTCTCCGGTGCCGTGGCACACTGGCAGTATGTTGCTTGCATTTTCTGTTGCCCCGTCCGGTACGCCCAGCGGCGGATCCCGCCCCACCGACGCGTCAGTGCACGACGCCGTTGCCGCCGCCGTGAAAATCGTTCGGGATTCAGGGCTTCCGAACCAGACGGATTCGATGTTCACCACCATCGAGGGCGAATGGGACGAAGTGTTTGACGTGGTGAAGAAGGCCACCGAGGCGGTGGGCCGGTACGGAAGCCGGGTATCCCTTGTGATCAAGGCGGATATCCGGCCCGGCTACACCGGCGAGCTCACCGCGAAGGTGGACCGGCTGGAAAGCGCCCTCGCAGCTGACGGCTAATGCGTCAGTGGCCGTCCAGTTCATGGACGGCGTGGTCCAGGAGGTCGCGCTGGACGGGCCGCAGCATGTAGGAGCGGTTCAGGTAGGCGTCGATTTCCAGCTCGCCGGCGTCGCCCCCGATGCTGAAGTAATGCAGCCACAGCGCCTCCAGTGTCAGGCCGGCCCGGCGGTAGGCCGCCGCCGTCCGCTCCCGCTGCTCCTCGGCAGTCTCGTCAACGTTCATGGCCGTTCGAGGTCAGGTTCCGCGGGACGGTCAAGTACGTTGAGGGCGACGGCGACGAGGGGAGCTCCTTCCTGGCGCGACCGTTTGGTCAGGGCACGCAGTGCAGCGCGCTCGTCCAGCTGCAGACGCTCTATCAGCACCCCCTTGGCCATGTCGATCACGCTCCGGCTGTGCAGGGACTCCTTGAGGGCGGCGCTGAGCTTCTCGGCGCTTTCATGCGACTGGATGTTGGCCAGCATTATGGCGGCGGGGGTGGCGAGCAGTTCCAGCAGGCGTTCGCTGCCGGCGTCGAAGGCATTCGGGCGGTAGGCGTAGACCTTCAGCGTGCCGATGGCTTCGGCAGGTCCCGTTCCGTTGCCTCCGGGAAGGAGGAGGGGAACGCTGAGGCAGGACAGCAGGCCGCGCCGCGCGCTCGCCTCGCTCCACTTGGGCCAACGCGTTTCTGTCGTGGCGTCGTCCGTGCGGACGGTGGAGGCTCCCGCCCAGGCTGAAAGGCACGGCCCCTCGCCAAATTCGTACTGGAGCTGGTCGGCTTCTTCCACCAGTGCACTGGTGGATGCCCTGCTTGTGGGACGGCCCTGGGCATCGATTAGCGTGGCGCCGGCGCCGATGCTCCCGGGGGTGTTTTCAAACGCGGCCTGCGCAATTTTGGTGATCGCCGGACCGGCAACGTGTTCGGTGAGCAGCAGGCCGGAAATGCGCGCGAAGACCGCCTGAAGTTCTCCGGTCACGGACTCTCTGCGCATTACGGGTTGTCTCCTAGCTGCCGCTTGACCGGCAGGAGGAATACGTGGGCTGCCGTTGGTTCCAGCATAGACCGCAAGGGTTGGCCTAGGATGAGGCGGCCGGAATTGCCGCGCCCCGGACGATGTCCAGGGCCAGCGCCGGCAGCTTCGCCTTGCTGGCCGTGGAAGCTTCCACGAGCAGGCTGACGGCTGCTTCCCGGCTGGAGCGAGTATGTGCCATGACCAGCGCGAGGGCCGCGTCCATGGTGGCCCGGGAACGCAGCGGGGCACGCAGCCCGTCAGGGTAGCTTGCCAGTTCAAGGGACGGATGGACCAGAAAGGCGAGCCGAAGGGGACGCGAAATGGACTGCGCGTACAGCTCGACGCCGGCCACGGTGGCGGGTCCGAATGCGGCAGGCTGGCGGGCGTAGCAGTTGAGTGCCGCCAACGCGGCCGCGCCGGCGTCGATGGGGACGGCGAGGACGGCCCTGACTCCCGAGTTCCTGACGGCGTCAAAGTACAGCGGCCACCGGGACTCTGCCGCAAGGTCCTGCACCAGCACCGTGCGCCCTTCAGCCAAAGCAGTCAGGCAGGGGCCGTCGTCGAGCCCGTAGTGGCGTTCGTCCAGCTGCCGGGCGCCCGCCCCGCTGCTGGCGGCAGTGACGGGTGCGCTGCCGCGCTGGACCGCGATGGTGCACATCATGGGCGGCGGATTGCCAATCCGCGCGGCTGAATAGCGCGTGAGGTCCAGGAGGAAGGCTTCGAAGTCCTTGCTCTGCAGCAAGAGGTCCTGAAGACGGTCGACAGTGGAAGTGGAAGTGGAAGTGGAAGTGGAGTCGGGTCCGGAGGCCATGGTGGCCTCGATTCTGTTGTGGTCCCGCGCCGTATGGGCCGGGAGCGGCTGTGCATGGTGGGCCACAGCCTGGTGCGCTCCCGAACTTGCGTTCTGGAGCCGAAGCCCCGTTTTGACGGGATGCTTGCGCACGAATCCCTTGGATTGCGCTCTCATTTCGAGCCTACGCGCAATGGCGCGCACAAGATACAGCCTCCGCCACCCGGCCGGGCGGTAAGTCTGGACCCGCGCCTGCCACCGTGCCAGACTGTGGCAATGTTCGAGCACAAGCCCCAGCCGGGCTGGATTGCCGTGGAGGAATTCCTGACGGACTCGGTGGTCCATCCCGACGTGTCATTGCAGCGGGCGGTGCAATCCGCCGTCGACGCCGGGATGCCGCCGATCGAAGTGACGCCCAATGCCGGGAAACTCCTGAAGCTCCTGGTACAGCTCTCCGGCGCGCGGCGGGTTCTGGAGATCGGCACGCTGGCCGGTTTCAGCACTATCTGGATGGCCCAGGGCCTTCCCGACGACGGCCGGCTGGTCACGTGCGAATACCTCACCAAACACGCTGACGTGGCACGGGCCAACCTGGACGCCGCCGGCGTGGGCCACAAAGTGGAAATCCGGGTCGGCGCCGCGCTGGATACGTTGGCCGCGCTGGAGGCTGAAGGCCAGGAGCCCTTCGACGTGGTCTTCATCGACGCGGACAAGGAGAACGACGCCAACTACCTCGAGTGGGCCGTCCGGCTGGGCCGTCCGGGAACCGCGGTGATCCTGGACAACGCGGTGTGGGAAGGGGCCGTGCTGGAGCCGGCCTTGGACCCGGTGAACGCGCCGGGGATCATCAGTGCGCTGGAACTGCTGGGCAAGCACCCCAAGCTGGATGCCACGGTGATCCAGACAGTCGGCTCCAAGGGATGGGACGGGTTCGCACTGGCCGTGATCCGCTGACCGCCGTGCGCCCGAGGAAACTGCAGGCCCTCATAATGGCGCCCTCCGAGAATTGCTAAGTATGCTTAGAATAGTTTCCCGCCCGGATCCCCGGACGGGACGGAAAGCCTGCAGCGGAGGTAATCGATGAAAGCGTCACCCACCCTGGCCAGCAACCTTCAGATGGTTCTCACGGACCTGATCGAACTGCACATGCAGGGCAAGCAGGCGCATTGGAACATCGTGGGAACCAACTTCCGCGACCTCCACCTCCAGTTGGACGAAATCATCGCGGCCGCCCGGCAGTTCGCGGACGAGGCAGCTGAGCGGATGCGCGCATTGCATGCCCTTCCGGACGGCCGGAGCCAGACGGTCTCCGCTGATACGCGCCTCGATGAGTTCCCCGCAGGGCTGACGTCCACCAAGGACGCCGTGAAGCTGGTCACGGCAAGGCTGGAACGGACGGTCCAAACCATGCGGGACGTCCACGACGAAGTGGATGAGGAAGATCCCACCAGCGCGGACCTGCTTCACGCCGCCATCGAACGCCTGGAGCAGCTCGCCTGGATGGTGAATGCCGAGACCATGTCGCCATCGGCCGCAGTCACCGCACCGGCCGGCAAGTAGCCTGCAGGCAGGCCCGCGCCCATGAACCCGCGCCCATGAAGGAATCCAGCACACGGACCAATCCCGCCGGGACCGGCCGTCCGCAGGCCGTCAGCTTCTCCATCCCGCCAGGCGGACCAGCCTCGGGTGGATCACAGCCAGGACAGGATCCCGCCTTGAGCCCGCTGCTCGACGCCGTGGCATCAGCCGTGGGCGACGTGCCCGCACTCCTGGCGCTGGCGCGCCAAGCGGGAAAGGCATGGCCCCAACCGGGCCAAGGCGGCACCGCGGTACTCTGGGAGCTGCTGGCCTCCGTTGCAGCCGTGGACGTCGCCGCGGGCCGGATCTTTGAACCCCACCTCGACGCGCTGGCCATCCTCGCCCAGGCGGGCAGGGATCCGCGCGGGGTGGACGGCGCGTGGGGTGTGTTCGCCGCCGAAGGCCCCGGCGCCAGGCTGGAGGCCAAACAGGACCACGCCGGGATACTCCTGGGCGGTTCGAAGCCGTGGTGCTCCCTGGCGCCAATGCTTGACCATGCGGTGGTTACCGCCCACACCGAAACAGGCGGCAGGGCCGCCTTCGCAGTGGACCTGCACCATCCCGGAGTGACCTGTGAGGAACCGGCCTGGATTGCCCGCGGATTGCAGGAGATCCCCAGCGGGACGGTGCACTTCAACCAGGTGCCGGCCGGGCAGCTGGGCGGCGACGGCTGGTACTTCAGCCGGCCCGGCTTCGCCTGGGGCGGCATCGGCGTGGCCGCGTGCTGGCTTGGCGGGGCCGTTGCCGTAGCCCGCGACTACCGGGAATCCCTGCGGGCAACTGCGGAGCGGGGCCGTGAACCGGACCAGATCGCGCTCGCCGGCCTGGGGGAGGCGGACCGCATCCTTTCGTCCTCACTGCAGTATCTGGCGCGCACCGCGGCACTGATCGACGACGGCGGACTCGCCGGCGGCGGTCATCACCCGCCCGGCAGTGATGACCATCCTGCTGCGGACCGCAGCCCGTGGAGCGAAGCGCTGCGCGTCCGCGGCACGGTGGCTGCCGCCGTCGAGCGCGTTCTATCCCTTGTCAGCCGGAACCGCGGACCGGCACCACTGGCGTTCGATGAACCGTACGCCAAGCGGATGGCCGATCTCGCGCTCTACGTGCGCCAGCACCACGCCCAGCGGGACGACGCGCAGCTCGGGGCACTGACCCTCGAAGGGGAGCAGCCGTGGTGACGTTTTCGCATACCGATGAGGGAACGGACGAGGCCACCTGGGCAGCCAGCGGACTGGCTGCCATTCCCGAACTGCCGCTGGGCCCGGACGAGCTGGCCGGCATGACGTTTGTGGTCCTCGCCGCCCACCCCGACGACGAGACGCTGGGCGCCGGCGGCCTGCTCGCCAGGCTGCACAGCCTCGGGGCGGACGTCGAGGTCCTGTTGTGCACCGCCGGTGAGGGATCGCATCCCGGCTCCGAAACCGTCTCCCCGACGCAACTGGGAACCACGCGTGTCAACGAGTTCAGCGCCGCCCTGGCGGCACTCGGCCACACAGGCAACTGGCACTTCCTGGGACTTCCGGACGGCGGCCTGGCCGGGCACGCGAGGGAGATCGCGGACCACTTACGTGAAGCCGCCGGCCGCCACGCCGGGCCGCCCGGGCAACTCGTGATCGTGGCCCCGTACCGGAACGATGGCCACGCGGACCACGACGCCCTGGGTGCGGCCGCCGCGCAGGTGGCGCACGACGGCGGCCACGGGCTGCTGGAGTACCCCATCTGGTACTGGCTGTGGGCAACGCCGGACCATCCGGAGTGGCAGTCCTGGGCCCGGTTTGCGCTGGACCCGGCAGCCCAGGAGTCCAAGGCCGCGGCGATGCGCACCCATGCCAGCCAGGTGCTCCCGCTCTCGCCCCGGCCGGGGGATGAAGTGTTGTTGACTCCGGAGTTCCTCCGGCATTTCGACCGTGCCTTTGAGACATTCGCGTGGATGCCTGCCGCCCCGCATGGTGCAGAAACCGGCGCTGCCGCACCGCACAGCAGTGCCGACGCCGAACGGATCTTCGACGACGTCCATTCGGCCTCCGAAGACCCCTGGAACTACACCACCAGCTGGTACGAGCGCCGGAAGCGCGCGCTGACCCTGGCAGCACTGCCGCAGGATCACTACCAATCCGGCCTTGAGGTTGGCTGTTCCATCGGCACGCTCACCGTAGAGCTCGCGGACCGCTGCGCCAGCCTCCTCGCCGTGGACGCCAGCAGCACCGCCCTGGAACAGGCCGCAGAGAGGCTGGCCCCGTTCCCCGCCGTGAAAACCCGGCAACTCACCCTCCCCGGGTCCTGGCCTGACGGGACATTCGACCTGGTAGTCGTGTCCGAGGTGGGCTACTACCTGGCGCCGGCCGAGTTCGGGCTGCTGCTGGAACGCATCGAAGAATCCATGGCGCCGGGGGGCACCCTCCTGCTGTGCCACTGGCGGCACCCGGTGGCTGGCTGGGAGCTCGACGGCGAGACCGTCCACGCGATGGCCCGGGACCGTTTGCGCTGGCCCACCGCGGCCCTCTACCGGGAACTGGACTTCGTGCTGGAAACGTTGGTGGCACCGGTTGCCCAGGGCTCCCAGGTTGACCCTGTGACTGCGTTGCCCGGGGGGCCTTGAAGTGGACCGCATCGGGCACGTCGGCGTGGTGGTGCCGGTCCATAACGAGGAGCAGCACCTGGCCCGTGCCCTCAACGGGGTCCGCGTGGCAGCCAATGCGCTGCAGGCCGGCCAGCCTCACGTAGGCGTCACCATGGTGGTGGTCCTGGACAGCTGCACGGACGGCTCCCGGAGGATCGCCGCAAGGTTCGCGGCAGCCGATACGCGCCTGTCCATGCTGGAGGTTGCGTTCAGGAACGTTGGGAAAAGCCGCCGGGCCGGAATCGAGGCACTGCTGGCTTCCCGCCCGGTGGCTGCGTGCCCTTCGGCTGCCCGCCCTTCGTCCGCAGGTCCGTACTCCCTGCCCCTTCCCGGCCCGCGGCTGTGGCTGGCCAACACCGACGCCGATTCCTGCGTTCCCGTGAACTGGCTGCAGCGCCAGGTCGGGCTGGCGGACGCCGGAGCGGATGCCGTGCTCGGAACCGTGGAACCGGACCCGGACGGCATGGATCCCGAGATCCTGAGGCGATGGCGAGCGAGGCATCCGTTCGAGGAGAACCACGCCCACGTCTACGGGGCCAATTTTGGCGTGCGGGCTTCGGCGTATGAGCTGGCGGGAGGGTTCCCGCGCCAGCGCTCGCATGAGGACCGGGGACTTGTGGAGAACCTGCACCGCCACGGGTTCGCGGTCAGGGCCACTGACAGCATCCGGGTTCTGACGTCGGGCCGTCTCCATGCCCGGGCACCCCACGGTTTTGGCGCCTACCTCCTGGCGTTGGGCCTGGAACCGGCAGTTGCCCTGGAGAGCTGATTCGGGCGCCGGATTCGTGACGGGTGTTTAAGCAGCCGGGCCGGGACAGCAGGTTGGGCCCGCTGTCCCGGCCCGTGGGTCAGGGTAATGAAGGCGTCAGTCCTTCCTGAAGGCGTCCTTGACCTTCTCGCCGGCCTGCTTCAGATCCGCCTTGGACTGGTCCATCTGTCCTTCGGCCTCGAGGCGCTCGTTGCCCGAGGCCTTGCCCGCGGCTTCTTTGGCCTTGCCGCCCAGCTTCTCTGCGGCGTTCTCGATCTTGTCATCCAAACCCATGGTGATTCTCCCTGCGGCTTGTTGGCGGCGGCGGAATGCCGCCGGTGGTTCTTCCATGCTAGCCAGCAACGGCAGCGGTAAAAAGGGCCAAAAATGGCAGGAAAAGCATGGAAGAAACCGGATCGAGGGGGCCGACGGCGACTGGGGGGACTGGCCTCGGTCTCAGAAGAGGCCAACTCACCGCCGGCCCCGCCTGACGCCCGGGCCACCGATGGCCCGGGCTAGCTAACAGGACCTGTTCAATCTGATTTTCCTCCAGTTTGGGACGCCTGCCTAGCCCCGCCGGTTCGCGTCCCCGTCGTGTGCGTCATTACTGTGGCGCTCGCGGAGTTCGCGTCCGTGACGGATGTCTTCCTCCTCCTGTTTCTGCAGTTTCTCGCTCTTTTTGGTGTCGCGCGGAGGCAGCTGGATGGTCTCCTCAGCCTCGATGCCGGCCTGGAGCTGGCGTCCGCGTTCCATCTCGGCGTCGAACTCTGCGCCGAACAGCAGGGACATATTCAAAATCCAGAGCCACAGGAGCATCACGATCACGCCACCCAGGGCGCCGTACGTCTTGTTGTAGTTGCCGAAGTTGGCCACGTAGAAGGCGAAGCCCAACGACGCCAGGATAAAGATGACCAGGGCGATCAGGGAGCCGATGCTCATCCACCTGAACTTGGGCTGCAACACGTTCGGGGTGGCGTAGTACAGGACGGCGATGATCACGATGACCAGCGCCACGATGACCGGCCATTTGGCGATGTTCCAGACAGTGAGGATGGCTCCGCTCAGCCCGATGGCACCTCCGACTGCCTCCGATACCGGTCCGCTGAGGACCAGCATTCCGGCGAGCAGGGCAACGATGACCACGGCAAGGAGGGTGACTGCGAGCATCGTTCCGCGCAGCTTCACGAAGGGCCGGCCCTCGTCCACCTCGTAGATACGGTTCATGGCCCGGCCGAACGCGCCGACATATCCGGAAGCTGACCACAGTGCGGTGGCCAGGCCGAGGAACAGCGTGAGGCCGGCGGCCGGTGAGGCGGCGAGTTCTTCAAGCGGGCCGCTGATGGTATCAACGGTGTCAGCGGGAGCGATGCCCCGGACGATCTCCAGAAGGACCGCCGTCGTCTTTTCGGGATCGCCGAAAAGTCCCACCAGCGAAACAAGTGCCAGGAGTGCCGGAAACAGGGACAGCACGGCGTAGTAGGTGAGGGCTGCTGCCAGGTCGGGGCATTGGTCCTTGGAGAACTCCCGAAGGGTCTTTTTGGCTATGTACTGCCAGGACGGTTTGCTGACGTCGGTGGGACTGTCCGGCTTGCGGGGATCGTCCGGCGCCGGGGCTTTGGAGGCTTTGGCGGTGCTGGTTTCGGGGGCATCATGAGTTGCCATCGGAGTCCTCTCTCGCGGTGAAAACCAGGGTGGAAAACAGACAGGCCGGCGCCGCCGGGGGAGGCGGAAACCGGCCTGTCTGTTGCTTGGGGATCAGGCGTTTTGGACGTGGTCTTTGGCGTCTGTGGCTTTGTCGCGGACGTCTGCGGCGGCGTATTGGCCTTCGGTTTTGACGTGTTCGGCGGCGTCGGTGGCGGTGGCCTTGACGTTTTCCATGGCTTCCTGGGCTGGTTCCTTCAGTCCCTGGGCCATGTCCTTCGCGGCGTCGGTCAGTTCGGTGGTGAGTGGTTCGGCGGCGGTTTTGAGGGCGTCGGCTGCTTCGCGTTCCTTCTCGCTGGCCGGGATCAGGGAGGACAGCAGCATTCCGGCGCCGAAGGCGATCAGGCCGGCCGCGAGCGGGTTGCCCTGGGTTTTGGCTTTGACCTGGGCCGGGGCTTCGCCGATGGCGTGGCCGGCGTCGCCGAGGGTGGAGCCCACGGTGTCGCCGGCGTGGCCCATGGCGTTGCCGGTGTGTGCCGTGCCGGTGTGGATGTTGGCGGTGGCGTGGTCAGCGGCTCCCATGATTTTCTCCTTCACTCCGAACACGGCGTCTTTCACCTTGTCCGTTTGCCGGTGCACGATGTTGGAAGGGGTGACTTTGTCTGCCACCGCGTCCACGTTGGTGCCGAGCCGGGCTCGGGTTGCTTCAATGTCTGATCGGATTGCGTCCGGGTTCTCGCTCATCGTTTTACCTCACCGGGTTTCAGGGTTGGGGGGATTTCTGAGAGTGTTTCGCCTGTCTGGGGCATGCCTTTGACCTCTTTGAGGTTCTTGCGGCCCATGGAGGCCAGCACGGCGGCGATGATGGCCCAGATCAGGGCGACGACGACGGCGGACCAGCCCAGTCCCATCAGCGCGCCCAGGGCGTACCAGAGGGCGATGGAGAGGAAGAGCAGGACGAAGTGCCCGGCGACGCCGGCGCCGGCGAGCATCCCGCCGCCCTTGCCTGCCTTCGTGGCGGACTGTTTCAGTTCGGCCTTGGCGAGCTCCACTTCCTGGCGCATCAGCGTGGACAGGTCACGGGTCACCTCACCAAGCAGGTCACCGAGCGAGGTGTTGTCCGCCTTCGCATGCGCCGCCGAAGCCGGAG
>DATFAE010000327.1:0-25594 GCA_035254945.1 Arthrobacter sp.
CGCTCGGTGCCCTGTTCCCTGATCAGCGAATCCAGGGACTCAACCCACTCGGCGGTCTCTTCCGGATCACGATCAGGCAGCTGGTTAGTCAACCCGCTGAGGATATGGGAGGTATCTTCTCCTGCAGCCACGTCCAACCTCGTTTCATCTTTGAATGTTGGGCTCTTGTTTTCGTATTGTGAGAAAACAATTTTGCCATTCGAGATTATCCAGTAGATGGGCGGCGGTCAACATGACCCTCGTCATCAGCCCAGCCCGGATGCCTGGGCTGCACTGCCGACCGATTGTGACCGCCGGCCGGGCCTTCGAGCTTTGATCGGGGGTGAGCCAGCTCATATTCTTATTTCACTATTCAATAACTTGATTTTGCGATGTGGAATAACAGCGGCGATCGTCTGATCAGGGCTTGCCACCGCGGAAATCCCAGAACTGGAGCTCCAGATGCACACGACTCCACCAGTCGGCGTCGAACCGGCTCCCGCCCCGACAGTGTTGTCAGGCCAGCCGGTCCACCCCGCCACGGGCATCGACGCCCTGTGCGAAACAGCAAGCACTGCCGCCGGCCAGGCCATCAGTCGGGGCCTTTACAACGCGGACCTCGCCCCGACGAAGCGGCAGGGCCGCCGCTGGACCGGCTACAGCATCTTCACCCTGTGGGCCAATGACGTGCACAGCCTCGGCAACTACGCGTTCGCCGTCGGGCTCTTCTCTTGGGGCCTTGGCGGCTGGCAGATCCTTGCAGCCCTTGCCATCGGCGCCGTCCTGCTCCTTGGACTGCTCAGCTTCGCCGGCTTTATGGGCCAAAAGACCGGCGTGCCGTTCCCGGTCATGAGCCGGATCAGCTTCGGCATCCGGGGAGCACAGCTTGCCAGCCTGCTGCGCGGGGCAGTTGCTGTGGCCTGGTTCGGCATCCAGACCTTCCTTGCTTCGGTGGTGCTGCGGGTCATGCTCGTGGCCATGGTTCCGTCGCTGCATGAACTGGACATCAACTCCATCCTTGGCCTGTCCACGCTGGGCTGGATCGCCTTCGTTTCGCTGTGGATCGTGCAGCTGGTGATCGTCAGCTTCGGAATGGAGTTGATCCGCAAGTACGAGGCATTCGCCGGACCCGTCATTCTCATCACCATGGTGCTGCTGGCAGCCTGGGTTTTCGTCGAGGCCAGGGGCGCCGTCCAGTGGACCGGCATCCGCGGCCTCGAAGGCGGAGAGATGTGGCGGAAGATCTTCGCCGGCGGCGCCCTGTGGGTGGCCATCTACGGCACGTTCGTCCTGAACTTCTGCGACTTCACCCGATCGGCCGTGTCCAAAAAGTCGATCGTCCGGGGCAACTCCTGGGGCATCCCCATCAACATGCTGCTGTTCGGCGCCATTGTGGTGGTCCTCGCGGGCGGGCAGTACAAGGTCAACGGCACCATCATCGAAACGCCGTCGGACATTGTGGAGAGCATTCCGAACACGCTGGTCCTGGTGCTCGCGTGCCTCGCCATCCTCATCCTGACCATCGCCGTGAACCTGATGGCCAATTTCGTGGCTCCCGTCTATGCCCTGACGAACCTACTCCCCAAGCAGTTGGGCTTCCGGAAAGCCGCCTGGGTGAGCGGCATCGCCGGCCTGGTCATCCTGCCGTGGAACCTCTACAACAATCCGCTGGTCATTGTGTACTTCCTCGGCGGGCTCGGGGCCGTGCTGGGACCGCTGTTCGGCGTGGTCATGGCGGACTACTGGCTGCTTCGCCGCGGCAAGGTCAACGTCCCTGAGCTCTACACTGAAAGCCCGGCCGGCGCGTACTTCTACAAAAAAGGCGTCAATCCCAAGGCGATCATTGCCCTGCTGCCCGCGTCCGCCGTCGCGATCCTCATTGCCTTTGTCCCCGTGCTGGAACCCGCGGCGCCGTTTGCCTGGTTCTTCGGCGCCGGCCTGGGTGCCCTGACCTACTACCTGATCGCCGACCGCACGCAGCAGTTCGACGACGTCGACGGCGAGGCCATCGCCGTGGCCAGCACGCACTGACACGCCCGCCCGCACCGACTCACTGAACTGCCAAAGGAAACCATGTGCCACCTCCAAGATCCGCACCTACGCGGCACCGCGGCCGAAGACTGTCATAGGCTGGCCCTTGTCCGCCGTGGCAGCGCGCTGACGGCAGCCCCTTTTTGAAAGGCCCCAGTATGACGAACTCCAGCCCGTCCGCAGACTCCCGGGTGGCCGTCGTCACCGGTGCAGGATCGGGCATCGGCCGGGCTGTGGCCCGGCTGATGCTGGCCGACGGCTACCGCGTGGCGCTGGCCGGACGGCGGGAAGCGCAGCTTCTCGAAACGGCGGACGGGCACCGGAACGCACTGGCGGTGCCCTGCGACGTCACGGCGCCCGACGACGTCGAACGGCTTTTCGAGGCCACCCGCCGGCGATGGGGGAGGGTGGATGTGCTCTTCAACAATGCCGGAGTCTTCGGGCCCGCGGCCTCCGTTGATGAGATCAGCCTCGCCGGCTGGAACGCCACGGTGGCGGTGAACCTCACGGGCTCCATGCTCTGCGCTGCCGCTGCGGTCCGTGCCATGAAGGCGCAGCGGCCCCAGGGCGGGCGGATCATCAACAATGGCTCCATTTCCGCGCATTCACCCCGGCCGCGCACGGTGGCCTACACCGTGACCAAACATGCCATGACCGGGCTGACCAAAAGCATCGAGCTGGACGGCCGCGGCTTTGGCATCACCTGCGGCCAGATCGACATCGGCAACACCGCCACCGAGATCATGGACACCATCGGCGTGGGTTCGGGAGCCCTCCAGGCTGACGGCAGCCGCCGCGTTGAGCCGACTTTCCCCGTAGAGGATGCGGCGCGTGCCGTCGTCCTGATGGCCGGCATGCCGGCCTCGGCGAGTGTGGGCTCCGTGGTTATCACGGCCGCCGGCATGCCCTTCATCGGCCGCGGCTAGCGGCAGCACCCGAACCCTTCCGCTGCGTTTCCGGGCATCCGCCAGAGGGCTTCCCCTGACGGACAGCCGGACACGCAGCGGCTTTTGGCGCGCCCGGATGCGCTCCTTGGTTTCCGCAGTGTGGAAATTCATTTTCCTCTTGCGGAATAATGTGAGCGGGGTTACTTTGGAAACAGACCCCGATTTCCGGGGCTGTCCCCGATTGATAGGTACAGATCAATGAAGATCCCAGATTCCGCGGCGCTGAAGGCGAGTTCGGCGCCGTCGAAGAAGAAGCCCCTGTATAGGTCGCTCTTCTTCCAAATTCTGATCGCCGTCGTGGCAGGTGTTCTTATCGGACATTTCTGGCCGGACCTCGGCTCGCAGTTGAGGCCGCTCGGTGATGGTTTCATCCAGCTCATCAAAATGATCATCGCGCCGCTGATTTTCCTGGTGATCGTCACGGGCATCTCAGCCGTAGGCGACGTCAAGGCGGTCGGAAGGGTCGGAGTCAAAGCCCTTCTGTACTTCACCGCGGCCACGCTGTTTGCGCTGGTTTTTGGCCTGGTCGTAGGCAACATCGTCCAGCCCGGTGCCGGGCTGAACATCGATCCCAACACCCTCTCCCAGGATGCGCTGAACGCCAAAACGGGCACCACGCCGCCGAAGGACGCCGCCCACTTCATCCTGGACATCATCCCCACCAGCGTCATCGGCGCCTTCGCGAGCAACAGCCTGCTCCAGGTGCTGTTCTTCTCGGTGTTCTTCGGAGCGGCCATCGTAGTGATCGGACGCGAGCGGTGCATGCCGGTCATCAGCCTCATGGAGACCGTCCTGGAGCTCATCTTCAAGATCATGTCCTGGATCATGAAGGTGGCCCCGATCGGTGCCTTCGGCGCCATGGCGTTCATCATCGGCCAATACGGACTCGGCACCCTCAGCACGTATGCGAAGCTCATCGCCGCCTGCTACGGTGCGGCCGTCGTCTTCATCGCCCTGCTGTTCCTCGTAGCCTGGAGCTTCGCCCGCGTGCCGCTTTGGCAGTTCCTGAAGTACACCCGGGAAGAGTTCCTGCTGGCCCTCGGCACCGCCTCCACAGAGGCTGTGATGCCGCGCATCATGACCAAGCTGACCAACGCCGGCTGCTCCCGGGCAACCACCGGACTGGTGGTTCCCACGGGCTACTCCTTCAACCTCGACGGCGCCGCGATCTACCTGTCCATCTCCCTGCTCTTCCTGGCCCAGGCCTTCGGCCACAACCTGGACCTGGGCCAGCAGCTCGCCGCGCTCGGTGTCCTGTTGCTGACCTCCAAGGGCATGGCCGGCGTTCCCGGGTCATCCTTCCTGGCACTCTCCGCCACCGCCGCCGCGCTCGGCATCTTCCCGGTGGCCGGCGTCGCCCTGCTGCTCGGCGCGGACCGGCTCATGGATTCCATGCGTGTGGTGGTCAACCTGCTGGGCAACTGCGTGGCCACCTTCGTTGTCTCCAAATGGGAAGGCCAGTTCGACCGCAGCGTGATGGTCCGGGCATTCCGCGGTGAAATCACCAACCACGATTCGGCCATCATGCTCGGCGTGGAGGACGACTTCGAGGACCAGGAGCTTGAGCGGATCAGCGGCGGCCAGCAGCCGTCCCCCAAGTTCCGCGGCGGCCCGAACCCCGAGGACATTCCGGGCTTCCAGATGAGCCGTCCGTCCGGCTCCCACGCTGCTCCGGCGCAGGAGAGCTCTACAGCCGTCCACGACTAGCGGCACCGCGCACCTAGCCTGCAGGCCCCGTCCCGGAATACGCCGGGGCGGGGCCTGCGCGTTGGCCGCCGGCCGCCCGGCGGCTCGCCTAGGATCGCCATCAGGACCTCGCTGCTGGCTCGCGTTCCCCCTGGTATACCTGGTCTACAGCCTGATCCGCGGCCCCATCGTGGACTGGTACCCTACCGTTCCTGGACCCGCGGGCAGGCGGGTACGGCACAGTCGCAGTGATGTCGGTGCTGATCGCGCTGGCTGCTTTCGCATTCGCCGTCGTCGCCGCGTGGTCTACCAAACTCCAGAACACGGTCCCGCACCCGGCCACGGCGCCGGCCACCGGCAGGCACCGGGTTCCGAGTGAAACGGGCTGAGCCCGCGGACTAGAGCGGCAGGAGGGCGGAGAGGTCCGCCCGCAGCCCGGAGGCGGCCACCCGGCCAGCCGCCACCGCGTCTGCCCAGCTCAACTGTCCGGTGACCATCCCCAGCCAGGTGGCGGCGTCGCACTCAATCACGTTGGGAGGCGTTCCGCGGGTGTGCCGCGGACCTTCCACGCACTGGGTGACGCCGAACGGCGGCACCCGCACCTCCACGGAGTTGCCGGGCGCCCGGGCCGTGACCTCCTCCAGCGTGTACCGGACCGCGGTTGCTGTCACGGCGCGGGGGACAGGAACGTCCGACGGCGGCGCGGCACCTTCGCGCCACGCGGCAAGTGCCGCGCTGCCTTCTTCAATGCCGATACGACGGCGCGCTACAGCCATCCGGCCGGCCTCCTTGGGTGCGGGTTTGGGAGAAGTGGGCAAGGTGTCAGTCCAGCAGCGCGGAAACTGCAGGACCCAGCCGGATCCTGCCTACGGGCCGCCCGCCGCCCAACACCGGTTCGACCACCTTTTCCAGGACGCTGGACACGCCGGGGATGTCCACCGCCCCGGCGGCTGCGAGCATCGTCAGGCCCACCAGGGACGTGGCCCTCAGGTTGCCGTCCAGCATCTTGATGGCCACCGCGACGCCCTGCGGGGTGGCCATCACCAGCACGCCTTCCGCGCCGATCTTGGCGATGATTTCGAGTTCGTCCATCACGATGGTGTTGGCCTCCCCGCGGCCCTGCACCGCCCACGCGTAGTCCAGCATGGAGGTGGTGATGGTGGCGGCCCGGGCATTGGAATTCTTGTCCCCCGGAGCCTTGGCCAGCAGGGAAAACGCGCGGGCCAGGCCTGTCAGCGAGATGGCAGCCACCGGAGCCCCGCAGCCGTCGATCCCGAGATGCGCGATCTGTTCGCCTGCATATTCTTCGATGACGCTTCGGACGCGCTGCTGCAGCGGATGGTTGGGTTCCAGGTAGCTGTGGGTGTCCCAGCCGTTTTCCGTGCAGGCCCACAGGAACGCCGCGTGCTTGCCGGAGCAGTTGAAGGCGAGCCTGGACTTGCCGCGCTCGGAGCGGACCAGCCAGTTGCGGGCCGCCTCGTCCTGGGGCCACGCGGCCGGGCACTGGAGCTGCTCTTCCTTGACCCCCGCGGCCTTGAGCATGCCCTCCACCACGTCCATGTGGTCCAGTGACCCTACGTGGCTGGCGCAGGCCAAGGCCACCTGGGCGCCGCGCAGCGGTACGCCGGCCTGCATGGAGGCCAGCGCCTGTAACGGCTTGAGGGCGGACCGTGCGTAGATGGGGGTGGTGACGTCGCCGAGCCCGGTGACCACGGTGCCGTCGGCGGCCAGGAGCACCGCAGAGCCGATGTGCCGGGACTCCACAAAACCGCTGCGTTCGACAACGGCCAGTTCGACGGCGGAGTCCACAGTGAAGGTGGCATGCGGATTGTGCGGCATGTTGTCAGTCTATGGCCCCCGGAGGGAATGCCCGGGGAATGTCCTGGGAATACCGGACTACTCCACGGTGACCATGACCGACTGCCAGCCGGACGCGCCGTCCGGCACGGGCTCGGCGCGCTGGTCAGTCTGGATCTCGCCGGTCCCGTCAGTCGCGCGGGCCTTGATGTAGTGCGGCCCCGGAGTGGCTTCCCATTCGTAAGACCACTGCCGCCACGTGATCACGGACGCCTCGGCGGACAGGGTGGCTTCAGCCCAGTCGCCGTTGTCGACCTGGACTTCGACTTTGGTGATGCCACGGGTCTGTGCCCAGGCGGTGCCTCCGATGGCCATCCGGCCGGCGGGCACCTTGGCGAACGATTTGGGAACCTCAACCCGGGCCATGGTCTTGATGGGGCCGCGTTCGGACCAGCCGCGCTCCGTCCAGTAGGCCTTGCTGTCTGCAAAGCGGGTGACCTCCAGGTCCACCACCCATTTGGTGGCGGAGACGAACCCGTACAGCCCCGGAACCACCATCCGCACCGGATAGCCGTGCTCCAGCGGCAGCGGCTCACCGTTCATACCGATGGCCAGCATCGCGTCGCGGCCGTCCTGGAGCACCTCCAGCGGCGTGGAGGCACTGAAGCCGTCGATCGAGGTGGACAGCACCATGTCCGCGCCGTCCGTGGGGCGCGCCCGTTTGAGGACTTCCCGGAGGGGGAGCCCCAGCCATTTGGCGTTGCCGGCGAGGTTGCCGCCCACGGGGTTGGAGACACAGGTGAGGGTGACGTGCGATTCGATCAGGTCGGCGTCGAGCAGGTCCTGGAAGCTGAGGCGCACCTCTTCCTCCACGAGGCCGTGGACCCGGAGTTCCCAGTCGTCGGCGTTGATCTCAGGAACGCTGAGCGCGGTGTCAATCCGGTAGAAGTCGCCGTTGGGGGTGAGCCAGGGTGCCACGCCCGGAACGGCGGACTGCACTCCAGCCGGTACGGCCGCCGCAGCCTTCACCGGGGTGGGCAACTGCAGGGCACTGCGTGCCTGGGCTATGTTGCTGCGGGCTGCGCTGAGGAGCCGGCCGCCGGTGGCGGCGATCCCGGCCGCAGCTGCGGTAATGCCTGCGGCGGCGAAGAACCTGCGGCGGCTCGTTCCGGGACGTCCCGGCTCCGCCGCTGCGGTGTCCGCGGGCGCCTCGGGCCACGTCCTTGTCCGCCACAGGGGAGCGATCAGCAGCCGCAGGACCACCAGGCCCGCCAGGGTTCCCAGGACAGTGGGGATGGCGTCCAGGGGTTTGACCCCGGCGCGCGTCACGACGCTGGCCACGATCACGGTCCCCATCAGCAGCACCCCGGCCACGCCCAGGACCCATCTGCGGTAAGCCACCACCCCCAGTACGCAGGCGAGCAGGAAGATGGTTAGGCCCATCCCGGCAAACAGGGCCGCCTTGTCGTTGGTGCCGAACGTCGCGATGGCAAAGTCCTTCATCCACGGCGGCGTGAAGTCGATGAACGTGGACCCCAGGGCGATCACCGGGGTGGCCCGCGCCGTAAAGAACGCACCGATCAGTTCGGCCACGGCAAGCACGACGGCGGCCGCCACCACACCGGCCAGCGCGGCCATGGCAGTTGGACCCTTGAGCCACTTCATGAGCTTCTTCATGCCGTTGGTTCGTAGCGGACGGCATGGGGGATTGTTCCGGGGCGGTTCGGGGGCTGACACAGCTTAGGAGCCTGCAGGGTGCACAAAGTACCCTTGGAGACTGTGAAGGTACTCGTCATCGGCCCCGGAGGCCGCGAACACGCCATTGTCCGCTCCCTGCTCGCCGACCCCAACGTGTCCGAGGTCCACGCAGCTCCCGGCAACGCCGGCATCAGCAAACTGGTCCCCACCCACAACATTGACGGCAATGATCCTGACGCCGTCGCGGCGCTGGCAACCAAGCTGGCCGTCGACCTGGTGGTGGTAGGCCCCGAAGCGCCTCTCGCCGCCGGAGTGTCAGACGCTGTCCGGGAGGCCGGGATTCCCGTGTTCGGGCCCAGCAAGGCAGCGGCCCAGCTGGAGGCCTCCAAGGCGTTTGCCAAGGAGATCATGGCTGAGGCAGGCGTGCCCACGGCCATGGCCATGGTTGCCGCCAACGCCGAGGAAGCAGCCTCCGCCCTGGACACTTTCGGCGCACCCTACGTGGTGAAGGACGATGGCCTCGCCGCGGGCAAGGGCGTGGTTGTCACCAACAACCGCGACGAAGCGCTCGCACACGCCCAGACCTGCTTCGACGCCGGCGGCACCGTGGTGATCGAGGAGTTCCTGGACGGCCCCGAGGTCTCGCTCTTTGTCCTGTGCGACGGCCGCAACACGGTGGCGCTGTCCCCGGCGCAGGACTTCAAGCGCATCTTCGACAACGACGAAGGCCCCAACACCGGCGGCATGGGCGCGTACACCCCGCTGGAATGGGCTCCCGAGGGCCTGGTGCAGGAAGTCATCGACCGCGTGGCGCAGCCCACGGTCAACGAGATGGCGCGCCGCGGCACACCGTTCGTGGGCGTCCTGTTCGTGGGCCTTGCCCTGACGTCGCGGGGCACCCGCGTCATCGAGTTCAACGTCCGCTTCGGCGACCCCGAAACGCAGGCCGTCCTGGCCCGGCTCAAGACCCCCCTTGGCGCGCTGCTGCTGGCTGCTGCCAAGGGCGAACTGGACAAGGCAGAAGAGCTGCGCTGGTCCAAGGACACCGCCGTCGCCGTCGTCGTGGCGTCCGAGAACTACCCGGACACACCCCGCACGGGCGACCGCATCCGGGGGCTCAAGAAGGTGGATGAGCTCGACGGCGTGCACGTGATCCACGCCGGCACGAAGCTCGACGATGAGGGCAAGGTGGTCTCCGCGGGCGGCCGCGTGCTCGCCGTGGTTGCCCTCGGCAGCGACCTCGTGGAGGCCCGCGAGAGGGCGTACGACGGCGTGGAGCTGGTTCAGCTGGAAGGCTCCCAGTTCCGGACGGACATCGGCCGCAAGGCTGCCCGCGGCGAGATCAAGGTGTCGTCCAACTCCACCGGGTCCCTGCCCGTGACGAAAGCGAAGGCCTGATATGACCGGGAACACCCCGCAGGAAGCAGCGAAGCGCGGCTTCCGCACGGCAACACTGGACCTGCCCGGCTGGAAGCACGTCTACTCCGGCAAGGTCCGTGACCTGTACGAACCCGCCGACGGGTCCGTCCGCGAACAGTTGGGCCAGGACTGCGTGCTGGTGGTGGCCAGCGACCGCATCAGCGCCTACGATCACGTCCTGGCGAGCGAGATCCCGGACAAGGGAAAGATCCTCACCCAGCTGAGCCTGTGGTGGTTCGAGCAGCTGGACGTTGAGCACCACGTCCTGGCGTCCACCGTTGAGGGCGGTGTTCCCGCTGCGGTCGAGGGCCGCGCCATGATCTGCAAGAAGCTGGACATGTTCCCGGTGGAATGCATCGCCCGTGGCTACCTCACCGGTTCCGGCCTGCAGGAGTACAAGGCGTCGGGCACGGTGTGCGCCATCCCGCTGCCCGAGGGCCTGGTGGACGGGTCGCGGCTGGAGCACGCCATCTTCACACCGTCGGCCAAGGCGGAGGTGGGCCACCACGATGAAAACATCACCTACGACGCAGTGGTGGGCATGGTGGGCGATGACATCGCGGGGCGGCTGAGCGAACTGACACTGAAGATCTACAACACAGCGGAGAAGATCGCCCGTGAACGCGGCATCATCCTGGCTGACACGAAGGTGGAGTTCGGTTACGACGCCGTGTCCGGCACCATTGTCCTCGGCGACGAAGTCCTTACCCCGGACTCGTCGCGCTTCTGGGACGCGGCCACGTACCAGCCGGGCAAGGCGCAGCCGTCCTATGACAAGCAGTACGTCCGGGACTGGCTGACGTCAGCTGAATCGGGCTGGGACCGGTCCTCGGACGTGCCCCCGCCTGCGTTGCCGGAAGACGTCGTGGCCCGTACGCGTAGCCGCTATGTTGAGGCCTTTGAGAAGCTCACGGGCCAAACCTTCGCCTAGCAGCCCCTTGGTGGGCCCGGCTTCCGGCCGGGCCTGCCGAGTTTAACGGGCCGGTGGCTAGCTGGCCTGGGCCTTGCTGGCTTTGGCGGCGCGCTGCTGCGCCAGCCTGATCTCCAGCACCGCATCGAGTGCCTGCTGGACGCGGTCCGAGGCGCCTGCCGCGCTGAAGGCTTTTTGTGCTTCCTCAAGGTAGACCAGGGCCTCTTCGGCCTCGCCGGCGGCCTTCAGTGACTTGCCCAGCAGAAGCGAAACCTCGCCGGCGGTGTGCTTGGCCAGCGCGTCTGATTCCGCATGTATTTCCCGCAACTTGTTGATGGCGGCCACGATGTCGCCGGTGAGGTAAAGCCAGCGGGCGCGGATGAAGGCCACTTCCAGCTGGTCCGTTTTGTTGCCGCCGACGATGGACAGTGCCAGTTCGGCGCGCTCGATGGAGGACAGCGTTTCCGGCTCCACGATCCCGGAAGACAGGCGCACCGCCGCGGATGCCTTGTTGAACCGCGCCCAGAGTTCGATGTCGTTGGCGGGGGAGAGCATCTTGGCGGCGCGTTCGTGGTACTTGATGCCCTCGGCGTAGTCGTGCCGCATGAAGGCCACGTTGCCGATTACCCACGCCACCTCGCCTGCGAGCTGGGACATCGAATGCTCGTCCACCTGGTCGTTCATGGCCTGGCAGTACTTCCAGGCCTCGTCCAGCCTGCCGCTTTCTGCCAGCGCTCCGATCAGGGCCCGGTGGGCGCCGATGATCAGGGTGGAGCCCCTGGGCAGCTTGGCGCACAGTTTCACGGCTTCCATGGCGTGGTCCACTGCGGTGCTCAGCTGGCCCTGTCCCTGGCAGATGCCGGCGAGCATCTGGCGTGCCCGCACCCCCAGGCCCACCGACTCCGTGGCCATCGGGTGCTCCAGCAGGTGCTGCATGATCTTCTGGCATTCCTGCCAGTTGCCCTGCTTGATCAGGCACTCGGCCTGCATGTAGGTCATGTTCCACCATGCGCTGGTGTTCTTGCCTTCAAGCGCGATCTGCGCCGCAGTGGCGGCGTGAGTGGCGGCCAGCGGGTAATCCCTGAGGTCCCAGGCCTGGCGTGCGTAGAGTCCGGCGAGGACGTACTCGGCGTCGCTGACCGAGATGGGCTGGCTCCAAGCTTCCAGCGCCTTGGGCGCCAGTTCCAGCCTGCGGGCGAGCTCCTCGATGACCTCGGCCGTGGGTTCCCTCCGGCCGGTCTCAAGCAGGGAAATATAGCTGGGGGAATACAGGTCCTTGCCCAGTTCAGCCTGTGTCAGCCCACGTTCGAGACGCTCCGCCCGGAGCTTCTCCCCGAATCCGTTGCCCACGGGATTTCCTCCTTATTCCGGACAGTCTTTGTACTCAATGCTTGACAGTCCCTGTGGAAAACATTTTACAATGTATGTCAACAAGGACAGTGCTGACTTTGTAACGAATCCGACTCGTATTGAGGAACTTATATGTTGAAGAAGATTGCAGCCGCAGCCGTTCTGGCTGGGGCCCTGGCGTTTTCTGCGGCGGCTCCGGCCGTCCTGTCTGCAGGTTCCATCGCTGATACCACCGGTGCATCCATAGCAGTAGGTAACTGGCCGGATCCCATGTCCAAAAAGACGAAGGACACCACCAGCAGCGATACCACTTACACCACGTACGTGGGCAACTGGCCAGACCCGATGTAATCACTCCTCACCAAAGGAGGCGAGGCCCCGGATCATGGAACCCATGGTCCGGGGCCATTCCTTTGCCCGGCGACGGCGTGGCCGTTGCCAAACTGTAACTTTTCACCCCGCCCCGCCATATCGCCGGCGACTCCGTCCAGCCGGCATTTGTGACAGGCAACGGCAATTGCTGTCACGCGGAAACACAAAAGAGGGCCTCCCCTGGGGGAGACCCTCTTCAATTGGTCGGGATGACAGGATTTGAACCTGCGACCTCTTCGTCCCGAACGAAGCGCGCTACCAAGCTGCGCTACATCCCGATCCGCTGCAAAAGCAACTTTACAAGGATAGCCGATCCCGGGGCCGGATGCGAAATCGGACGGCCGCAGACGCGGCCCTCAGCGCCGCCGGCGGCTGCGTGGTGCGGAGGCATCCGCGGCGGCCGGAAGGCGCTCGGCCAGCGCCGGAAGCGAATCGTGCCGTCCGCGCTCCACATGGGCAGTGGCCAGGGCGGCGGCCAGGGCCGGCTGGCCGTCCACGATGGCCTGGACCAGTTCGGCGTGCTCCTGCCACATCCCCGGGGTGTCACGTTCGGGTGTCAGGCGGAACAGCCACCGTACCCTCCCGTTCATCAGGCCCGTCATGCGCCGGAGCAGGTGGTGGTCCGCCAGCTTCACGATCTCCTCGTGCAGGTCCGAGTTCCGCCCCGACGCCTGGGCTCCCGGCACGCCGGTGCGCGCACCCTCCAGCGCTTCCAGGAGCGCCGACGGATCGGCGCCCTCCGACACCCGGCGTGCGGCGCATGACGCGGCAAGCGGTTCGAGTTGGAGCCGGAGGTCAAAAACCTCCTGGGCGTCCCGGTAGGTAAAGGCGTGGACGACGGCGCCGCGCCGCGGCTCGGTGGAGATGAACCCCTCGGCCTCCAGCAACGGCAGTGCTTCGCGCAGCGGGATGCGGGACACTTCAAGGTCCGCAGCCAATTCGCGCTCGTTCAGCTTGCCGCCGGCTGGCAGCTGGCCGGAAATAATCCGCTCGCGCAGCACCTCGGCAACGCGCTCGGACAATGGCTCCGCAAGGACTTCAGCGACGCCGTTTTCCATCTCATCACCCATGGGGTTCAGGCTATCCCAGCCGTGATCATCCGGATGCCCGCGCACCCCAGGGCGCGAACGTACAGTTGAGGCCCCTTGGCAACCGGGGCCTCAAATGTACGTTCGCGCCGAAGCCGGCTCAGACCAGGGATTCCTTCCAGGCGCCGTGGAGGTCGGCGAACCGTCCGCCCCCGCCGATCAGGTCCGCCGGGGTGCCGTCTTCCACCACACGTCCGTCATGGACCACCAGCACGCGGTCCGCAGTTTCGACCGTGGAGAGCCGGTGCGCGATAATCAACGCCGTGCGGCCCCCGCCAGCGGCAGCGGAACCGGCGGCACCTGCCCCAGTGCCGGCGTCGGCCGTTGCCTGCAGGAGGCGCGCCAGGCCCGTCTGCACCAGCCGCTCCGAAGGGATGTCCAGCGATGAAGTGGCCTCGTCCAGGATCAGCACAGCCGGGCGGGCCAGGAACGCCCGGGCGAAACTGATGAGCTGGCGCTGGCCGGACGAGACGCGGCCGCCCCGCTTGTTGACGTCGGTGTCGTAGCCCTCGGGCAGTTCGGTGATGAACCCGTGGGCTCCGACGGCCCTGGCAGCCTCTTCGATCTCCTCGCGGGAGGCCTCGGGCCGGCCCAGGGCGATGTTGTCCGCCACGGAGCCGCTGAACAGGAACGCCTCCTGGGTGACCATCACGATGTTCCGGCGCAGGTCCGTGGTGCTGAGGCTGCGGAGGTCCACTCCGTCCAGGGTGAGTGAACCGGCGGAGACATCGTAGAAGCGGGCGATCAGCTTGGCCAGCGTGGACTTGCCGGCACCCGTCTGGCCCACCAGCGCCACGGTCTGGCCGGCCGGGATGTGCAGGTCCAAGGTGGGAATGATGACAGGGCCGTCGCCGTAGCGGAACTCCACACCCTTGAAGTCAACGGTGCCCTTGGCGTCCCGGAGCGCCACCGCGTTCTTGGGTGGACGGACCGTGGGAACCTCCTCAAGCAGGCCGGACACTTTTTCCAGGGCAGCCTGGGCACTTTGGAAGGAGTTGTAGAACATGGCCATCTGGTCCACCGGCTGGAAGAAGCGCTTGGTGGACAGGATCAGGGCCAGCAGCACGCCCACGGCAAGCTCGCCGTCGAGGACCCGGAACCCGCCGAACAGGAGGACGGCTGCCACGCAGACGTTGCCGATCAGCACCAGGCCGGGCTGGAAGATGCCGTTGAGGTTGATGGAACGGACAGTCACCCGGCGGTAGTCCTCGGACAGCTGGCCGTACTGCCCGGCGTTTTCGCGTTCCTTGCGGAAAGCCTTCACTGCGCGGATGCCGGTCATCGTCTCCACGAAGTGCACGATCAGCCTCGCGGACACTACCCGGGACTCACGGAACGCGATCTGGGAATGCTTCTGGTACCAGCGCGAGAGGAAGAACATGGGAACGCCGGCGGCCAGCACAATCAGCCCGCTCCGCCAGTCCAGCGCAAACACCGTAACGGCGGTGAAGACCATAAACAGCAAGCCTGAGGCCAGGGAACTCACCCCGGAATCGAGGAGTTCACGCAGCGCCTCCAGGTCCGAGGTCTGGCGGGCGATGATCCGGCCCGAGGTGTACTTTTCGTGGAATTCCAGGCTCAGCCGCTGGGTGTGCCGGAAGACCCGGACCCGGAGGTCCAGAAGCATAGCCTGGCTCAGCCGTGCAGTGGAGGTGACGTACAGCGCCGTCAGCCCGGCGGTTGCCACTGCTGCCGCCAGGTATCCGACGCCGGTGAGCACCAGGGGGAAGCTGTCACCTGCCCGCAGGGCCGGCAGGGCGTGGTCGATGCCGAACGCGATCAGCGCCGGACCGGCCACCCTGGCGGCCTGGGACAGGACCACGGTGGCGATGGTCAGCCAGAACCTGAGCCGCACCGGGCGGATCAGGGACCCCAGCAAGGCCAGAGACCGCCGTCGCACGGCTTTGCTGTCGCTTTTGCTGAGGTGGGCGTTGTCCTCGTTGGCGGTGCCGAAGGTTGTGGTGCTCATCTGATGATTTCCTTTGCCTCGGCGTCCGCCGCTTCCTCGAGCTCCGACAGTTCCGAGTCCAGGTCCCGGGGTTCCTGGTCCAGGCTGGCGATGACGTAGCGGTAGTGCGGGTTCTCCGCCAGCAGTTCCGTGTGGGTGCCGACTGCGGCGATGCGGCCGCCCTCGAGCAGGGCCACGCGGTCCGCCAGCGCGACGGTGGACGGCCGGTGGGCGACGATCAGCGTGGTGGTGTCCTTCAGCACCGAGCGGAGCCGCGCTTCCACGAGCTCCTCCGTGTGCACGTCGAGGGCGGACAGCGGATCGTCGAGCACCAGGACGCGGGGCCGGGCGGCGATGGCGCGGGCCAGGGCTATCCGTTGGCGCTGCCCGCCGGACAGGCTGAGTCCCTCCTCGCCGATGAGCGTTTCCACGCCCTCCGGGAGGGAATAGGCGAAATGGGCCTGGGCCACGTCGAGGGCCTCGTCCAGCGCTTCCTCGGACCGGTCCGGCGCACCGAGCAGCACGTTGTCGCGGACGGAACTGGAGAACAGCGTGGTGTCCTCGAACGCTACGGCCACGAGGCGGCGGAGCTCCTCGACGTCGAACTCGCGCACGTCCACGCCGTCGATGGTGATGGAGCCGTCCGTGACGTCGTACAGCCGGGGGACCAGCTGGATCAGGGCGCTCTTTCCGCTGCCCGTGATTCCCACCAGGGCCATTGTTTCGCCTGGCAGGACCTCCAGGTTGATGTCCTTGAGGATGGGCCGCTCCGGTGCGTCCTCAAAGGCGAACGTGGCGTTGTTGAACCGCAGGGCCCCGCGCAGCCGGGATGGCCGGCGGGGTTCCGGAGGGCTGGTGATGGTGTTGGCGGAGTCCATCACTTCGAAGTGACGGTCGACGGCGGTCTTGGCAGTGAGTGCCATGGCGAGCAGCATGCCGGAGAATTCCACCGGGGATGCGATGACGGCGGCCGTGGCGAAGAAGGCCACGAGGGCGCCGATGCTCAGCTGGCCGCTGGCGCACAGCATGATTCCCACCACCAGGCCGGTGCCCAGCGCGAGTTCAGGCAGGAGCGTGACCACCAGGGTGAACATGGCCTGGTGCCGGGCCTTGGAGATTTCGGTCTGGCGGAGTTCCTCGGCCTGTTCGTTGAACGTTTCCAGGGCCTCACGGCTCCGCCCGAACGCCTTGAGGACACGGATGCCGTGGACCGATTCCTCCACCGTGGTGGCGAGGTCGCCGGCCTGGTCCTGGCTTCGCCGCGCCACCTTGCTGAAGCGGGTCCGGAACCGGAAACTGTAGGCCATGATGGGCGCGGCCGCGGCCAGGAAAATCAGGGCCAGCTGCCAGCTCATCGAGAACATGACCACAATGCCGATCACGACGGTGAGCGTGGTGACCACCAGCATGATGGCGCCGAAGGCCATCCAGCGGCGCAGGAAGTTCAGGTCGGTCATGGCGCGGGAGAGCAGCTGGCCGGAGCCCCATCGGTCATGGAAGGAGACGGTCAGGTCCTGCAGGTGCCCGTACAGCGAAACCCTCATCCTGGTTTCGACCGTGGTGGCCGGGTTGATGACAAATTGCCGGCGGAGGGCCACCAGCACCGCCTCGGCGATACCGAGGACCAGGATGGTGGCGGCGGCGATCCAGACGGAGTCCGTGGCGCCTCCGGCCTGGAGGGAGTCATTGATCAGGACCCGGAGCACCTGGGGGATGGTCAGCGCCACAACGCTGGCCAAGAGGGCACAGAGGAGCCCCATGATAAGCCGGGGAATGATCGGCCTGACGTGGGGATAAAGACGGCTGATGGATCTGAAAAATGGAGTCTGCTTGGCCATGCCCGCTTCTCAAGCTCTAAAACGAATGTAGTTTCCCGTAGCAACTACCTTATGCCATGGGGTGATTCGATTCACAGCATCCGTCAGGGCTGGGAAGGATTGCCCAGTTATCACGTTCCGTAATGGACCCCGGGCGGGAAGGAACCTGCTAGGGGGAGGTGAGAGTCAGGAGCACGGCCTCGGGCCTGCAGGCGATCCGGACCGGGGCGAAGCGGGAGGTGCCGATGCCGCCGGAGACGTTCACCGGGGTGGTGGATCCGTTGCTCTCCCAGTTGTTCAGGCCCTTGGCCCGCCATGTGGGGAGGTCACAGTTTGAAACGAGGGCCCCGTAGCCGGGGATGCAGATCTGTCCGCCGTGGGTGTGGCCGGCGAGGAGGAGGTCTGCGCCGTCTTCCGTGAAATGGTCCAGGACCCGCTGGTAAGGGGCGTGGATGACGGCCACGCGCAGGTGTGCGTTCTGGTCCTGGCCCCGGGTTCCGCGCGGCCAGCCCGCGTACCTTTCCCGGTTCAGGTGGGGATCGTCAACTCCTGAGAAGTCGAACCGCATGCCCCTCAGGACCACTGACTGGTTCCGGTTGGTCAGGTCCACCCAGCCGCCCATGCCAAAGCCGGCCCGCAGCCGCGGCCAGTCCAGTTCCGTGGTTTCCCGTTTCACCTTGGACGGACCCAGCAGGTACGACGCCGGGTTCTTCAGGCTCGGTCCGTAGTAGTCGTTGGAGCCGGGGACAAAGACGCCGGGGAATTCCAGCAGCGGCCTAAGCGCCTTGAGCAGCGGATCAACGGCTTTGACGTGGCTGAGGTTGTCTCCCGTGTTCACCACGAGGTCCGGTTTCAGCGACGCCAGGGACTGCAGCCATGCTGCCTTGGTGTCCTGGCCGGGGACAAAATGGATGTCGCTCAGGTGCAGGATGGTGAACGGCTGCTGGCCGGCAGGAAGGATGGGCAGGGTTTCCTCGCGCAGCACGAACTGGTTCTTCTCCCACAGGCCGTATCCGACGGCGGCGAGCCCGGCCGCGGCCCCGGCAGCAGTGGTGACGGCAAAGCCGCGCCCGATGTTCCGGACGCGGCTGGCCAACGCAGGGCTGACTACCATCAGTAGCTAGCCCTTCTTTTCGCTATTGCCCGGAGCCGGTTGAGTTGTCGGCTGGGTCGAGGGCTGTGGTGCCGTGGTGGCCGGTGAACTAGGCGTGGTCTTGGCGGGTGTGCCGTTCACCATGTTGGTGGGCGGGGCGGTAAACGGGTTGGTGCCGTAGCCAGGAGCCATCTGGAGCATGTACTTGGCGAACATGGGGCCAGCGATCATGTAACCGTCGATCGCGTCGTACTTCTTGCCGTTGATGGTCAGGTTCCGGCCCGGGCGGCTCTGGTCGCCAAGGGGGTCGCCGAACCAGGCGGCCGTGGCCAGGCCGGTGGTGTAGCCCACCACCCAGGTGGAGCCGTTCGTGTCGTTGGTGCCCGTCTTGGCAGCCACCGGGAAGTTGGTCTTCGTGGAAAGCCGCGGCTGGATCAGGGAGCCTGAGCCTCCATTAAGGACTTCCTGCATGGCGTAGGCAACGCCGCGGGCCACCTCGGGTTTGACGGCGTCCTTGCAGTTGGAGGACTGGGCGGGAAGCTGGGCACCGGTCTGGTCCGTCACGGAGGTGATGGCGATGGGCTCGCAGTACTTGCCGTCGTTGGCGAACGTGGCGAACGCCGCGGCCATGGTCAGCGGAGCCGTCTGGGTGGAACCGATCAGGTTGGCCAGGGTGGTCATCTTGACCTTCGGGTTGGGATCCTCGGCCGTCGGCAGGCCGCCGTGGATGCCCACGGCGTCGACGATCTTCTGGATGCCGCAAAGGTCAACCTGGGCCGCGGACGCGAACGTGGCCGTGTTGATGGAGTTCATCAGGCCGTACAGGACCGTCATGTTCCGGTAGTAGCCCTCGTCCGAGTTCTGCAGGTCAAAGCTGCCGGGAATCCTGGCGTCGTACCAGCCGACGGTCGGCTCAGGGCAGGTGTTCTTCCACGGGAAGTTCTGCGGATACTTACGGACCGAGGCGTTGATGTTCGTGTTCATGGACTTGCCCTCGTTGAGCCATTCCGCGAACGTGAAGGGCTTCATCGTGGAGCCGGGCTGGAACCCGCCCATGCCGTTGAGATCGTTGCCGTCCTTGTCCAGCTTGTCCACGTTGAAGTTGACCTGGGAATCAAACTTGCCGTCCGCGGGCAGGAACGAGGTGTTCTGGGCCATGTTGATGATCTTGCCGGTGTTCGGCTGCACCGAGACGATGGCCGAACCCCACTTGTCCGGGTTGGCGCCGGCAGCCGCATCGGACTCGGCCTGCGCCACATTCTGCGCGTTGGGATCAAGGGTGGTGGTGATGGTCAGGCCGCCGCGGAAGACATTGTTGTAGCGTTCCGTGGCGTCGGCGCCGTAGGCCGGGTTGTTCAGCAGCAGGTGCAGGACGTAGTCGCAGAAGTACGGTGCGGTGGCGGCATAGGCGCAGCCCTGCCGGGCGGGAGTGACCTTGGGCTCCACCGGGGTGGCCACGGCGGCGTCGTGGTCCGCCTGGGTGATCTTGCCCTGGTTCAGCATCAGGCCGAGCACCAGGTCGCGGCGCTGCTTGGCGTTGTCCGGGTTGGTGATCGGGTCAAAGGCAGAGGGGCTGTTGACCAGGCCCGCCAGCAGGGCGGCCTGGGGGAGGGTGAGGTCTTTGGCCGAGGTGCTGAAGAAGAGTTTGGAGGCGGCTTCGATGCCGTAGGCGTCCCGGTTGAAGAAGACAATGTTGAGGTAGCCCTCAAGGATCTGCTCCTTGGTGAACTCCTTCTCCAGGGCGATGGCCAGCTTCATTTCGCGGAGTTTGTCGCCAACGCCCTTGTTGACGCCGTTGAGCTTAATCTGGTCCTCGTTGCCCTCGGCGGCGAGGTTGGCGTTGAGGACGTTGTTAACGTACTGCTGGGTGATGGTGGAGGCACCCTGCTTGTTGCCGCGCGCGGTGCTCACCAGGGCCCGGAGGATGCCGGTGGTGTCCACACCGCCGTGCTCGTAGAACCGGCTGTCCTCAACGGCGATGACAGCGTCCTTCATGAACGGTGAGATCTGGTCCAGGGCAACCTTGGTCCGGTTCTCTTCATACAGGTTGGCGATCAGGCTGCCGTCAGCGGCGAGGATCTTGGTGGACTGGCTGGGCGGGTCCACCTTCAGCTCCGCCGGGAGGGTGTCGAAGAACTCGATCGAACCGCTTGCCGCGCTGCCCGAGACGGCCGCAGCGGGGACGAGCAGGCCAGCCACCAACACACCACAAATAGCGCTCACGCCAAGGAAACCTAAAATCTTTCCGAGGGTAGTGGCTGTGTCGAAAATGGGGTTCTTACGAGTCACCATGTTTTCCACTTTACCGGCAAGGACTAGTCTTTCTCTCATGACCAAATGGGAGTACGCGACGATTCCGCTCATTATTCACGCCACCAAGCAGATCCTGGACCAGTGGGGAGAGGACGGCTGGGAGCTTGTCCAGGTTGTCACCGGTCCGGACGGCAACGGACTGGTTGCCTACCTCAAGAGGGAGAAGCAGTAACAGTGAGCACCCCCGCAGACACCACATCCGGCGCGGAAACAGCGCCGGTTTCAGCAGTTGAGCAGCGGCTCGCCGAGCTCGGACTGACCCTTCCCGAGGTGGCCACCCCGGTGGCCAGCTACGTTCCGGCAGTGATCTCCGGCAACCACGTTTACACCTCCGGCCAACTGCCGTTTATTAACGGCAAACTCGAAGCAACGGGCAAAGTGTCCACCGGCACCGAAGGGTATGCCGATGAGCCCACCGTGTCCCCCGAGGACGCCCAGCGGTTTGCGGCCATTTGCGCCGTCAACGCCCTGGCCGCTGTCAAGAGCGTCATTGGCGATCTTGACCGCATCACCCGGATCGTGAAGGTGGTGGGCTTCGTCTCCTCGGACCCCTCCTTTACCGGCCAGCCGGGTGTTATCAATGGCGCGTCGGACCTGCTGGGACGCGTCCTGGGCGACGCGGGCCAGCACGCCCGTTCCGCCGTCGGCGTTTCAGTGCTTCCGCTCGACTCTCCCGTTGAGGTCGAACTGATCGCCGAATTCAGCTAGGACCGGTCACTTCCTTGCCGCACCTCGCCCGACGCCTGTTTGTCCTCCCTCCCGACCTTGAAGGGGCGGCACGAAGCTGGCTGGAGCACGGCGAACGGACGCCCCGCGCCGCACGCCTGGCCTCGTCCGTTGTCCTGCTGCGCGATTCCCCCACTGGCCTGGAAACCTGGCTCGGCTACCGTCCTGGCTCCTCGCCGCTGGGGGTGCTGGCCTTCCCGGGAGGCTCCCTCGACGCGTCCGACGACGACGCCCTGGGCTGGCTTGGCCCGTCGCCGCAGCATTGGGCCGAGCAGTTGGGGACGGACGACGTCGGGCTGGCGCGGCGCCACGTGGTTGGCGCCATCCGCGAGCTGTTTGAGGAGACCGGGGTACTTTTGGCAGGACCGGACCTTTCGAGCACGGTTGAGGCCACCTCCACGCAGGAATGGATGCGGGCGCGGGAACTCGTCGCCAACCAGGAGAAGTCACTGGGAGAGGTCCTGGCGAAACGCGGACTGGCGCTGCGCACGGACCTCCTGAAACCATTGGTCAACTGGCGCAGCCCGGACTTTGCGCACCGCCGGTTCGACACCCGGTACTTTGCCGCCACCGTGCCCATGAACCAGCAGCCCACGCTCCTTGAAAGCAAGGGCGTCTGGGGCCGGTGGGTGAACGCAGCCAAGGTCATTGCTGATCGCGACACCACAGCCCTGGGCGATGAAGTAGGTGTGGAGAACACCGTGGGCCTCACCCTCGGGCAGCTCCTCGTGCCCGGGTCGGAGATCATGCTCGAGAAGATGGCCGCCGCCAACGGCTGCATCGCCTACCTCAGCTACAAGCGCAAGGCCCACGTGTACCAGCCGCGGCTTGTTGAAGAGGACGGCAAGCTCATGCTCGAAGTCGAGGCCGCCAAAACGGTGGCCGGCGACCCGCAGCGGGAGCGCTAGCTCCGCCGACCCTGGGTCCGTGGTTGAGGCCGCTGTGAGGCAGCCTTTCGCCGTCGCTTAGACACGACGCATAAGGAAACCTCCGGTCGCTGGGCGACCTCCAGTTCCCGATGCGCCGCGATGCGCTCCTACGCGAAAGCCCGCCGCCCAGCTGAGACGCTCTCTCACTTTCTGCAGGTTTTTACGGAATGCTCTCTCACTTTCCTTAAGAAAGTGAGAGAGCGTGTGTGGAAAACCAGCATCAAAGGAGAGAGCGTGGGACGGGGGGCAAAGCAGAAGGCCAGCTCCGATTCCCCGGAACTGGCCTTCTGCGTTTGCTGTAGATAATGCGTTTAGCGGGAGCGCTGGCGGAGGCGCTGCATGTCCAGGATCACCACGGCGCGGGCTTCCAGGCGGAGCCAGCCGCGCTGGACGAACTCGGCCAGGGCCTTGTTGACGGTCTCGCGGGAGGCGCCCACCAGCTGGGCCAGTTCTTCCTGGGTGAGCTCGTGTGCCACCAGGACGCCGTCAGTGGCGGGGCGGCCGAAGCGGTCTGCCAGGTCCAGGAGCGCCTTGGCCACGCGGCCGGGCACGTCGGAGAAGACCAGGTCCGAGAGGGAGTCGTTGGTGCGGCGCAGGCGTCGGGCCAGGGCCTGCAGCAGCTGCGCCGAAACTTCGGGGCGGGTGCGGAGCAGTGTGTTGAGGCTCTCGTTCTTCAACCCGGCCAGGCGGGTTTCGGAGACGGCCGTGGCAGTGGCGGTACGCGGGCTCGGGTCAAAGAGCGCCATTTCGCCGAAGAGCTCGCCCGGGCCGAGAATTGCCAGCAGGGATTCCCTGCCGTCCGGGGACGTGCGGCCCAGCTTCACCTTGCCGGAGACGATGAAGTAGAGCTGGTCACCCTGGTCGCCTTCGCGGAAGACGGAAGCCCCGCGGGAAAGGTCCACCTCGGTCAGCTCGTCCGTCAGCAAACGGAATGCTTCGTCGTCGAGCGTGGCGAAAAGGGGTGCTCGGCGCAGTACCTCGATGTCCATGAAATCTCCTGAATAAAAAGTGTCGGCTGTGGCGCTTGTGCCATTGTTTCAGAATTTTCAACGTTCTGTGACGTACTTGGCAGCTGAAACGCCCTGAAACACCGGCCCAGGAGCCACTTGGAGCCATGCGGGGCAGCAGGTGCAGCGCTTTTCAGAGCATTCTCCGCACCGTGTCCGGCGGCAATCCGCAAGCGGAATCCGGGACAGGGGAGACCCGCAGAATAATGTCAGCCAGCGCCTCTAGAATTGGGGTTCAACTGTTTATAAGGAGCCTTGGTGTTTGGCTTGACTGTTCTGGACCTGGTGCTAATCCTGGCCCTGCTGTCGTATCTGGGCTATGGCCTGCGCAATGGGTTCCTGGTGACACTGGGCGGCATTGCCGGTTTCGCCGCCGGCGCCGTGGCCGCCTTTTTCGCCGTCCCCCTCGTCAGCGGCTTCGTTGATGATTCCGGGTGGAGGCTGACCGCCATTGTGGCTGCCGCCGTCGTCCTGATGGCCCTGGGGCACGGAACGGGCACCATGATCGGCCGGAAAATCCGCGGCGCCGTGCGGATCAGGCCGTTGCGCGCCGTGGACCGGCTGGTGGGCGGGGCGGTGAACGTTGCGGTCTCAGCGCTGGTCATGTCCATGCTTGCCTTCAGCATCAGTTCCCTCGGCGTACCCATGGTGTCCCAGCAATTGGCTGAATCCAAGGTGATCCGCTTCATTGACGGACTGACGCCCACGCCGGTGAAGGCCACCATGGCCCAACTGCGTTCCGCGGTGATCGGCAATGGCATCCCCACCCTGCTGGAAGGCCTCGAACAGGGGCAGCCGGTGGTGGTTCCCGATGCCAGCACGGATACCCCGGCCCTGAACCGGGCCGCGGAATCGGTCCTGAAAATCGCCGGAACAGCCTTTGAATGCGGCCAGAACCAGACCGGGACAGGGTTTGTGGTTTCGCCCGGCCGGGTTGTGACCAATGCCCACGTCGTCGCGGGCGTGTCGCAGCCCGTTGTGGAGGTTCCCGGCGGCAGCGCCATGCCGGGACGCGTGGTTTACTTCGATACCAGGCATGACCTCGCCGTACTGGCCGTTGACGGACTTCCGGCCGAACCCCTGGCGTTGAGCCCTGACCTTCCCAACGGCAGCCCGGCTGCCTTCGCCGGCTATCCGCACGGCGGCCCGTTCCAGTCGAAGCCGGCCACCGTGCAGGACATCACCACAGTGCTGGTGCCGGACATTTACGGAAACAGCCCGGCACCTGAGGAGATCTACCGCTTGGCCGGGGACATCCAGCCCGGCAACTCGGGCGGCCCGCTGCTGACCACCGAAGGCCTGGTGGCCGGCGTGATCTTTGCCAAGGCGACATCTGATGCAGAAATGGGCTTCGCGATCACCATGGACGACCTCACCCCGGTTGCATCCCAGGCGCCCGGTCTCAGCGCTCCCGTTTCCTCCGGGCAGTGCATTCAGAAGTAGCGGAACCAGGAACTGCAGTCTGCGATCGGTGCCGGGTCCGGCCCGGCGGACGGGGTTACAGCGTTTCGGCCAGGTAGTCGATGGCGAGCTTGTAGCCGAACACCCCGGCGCCCACGATCACGGCCGCGCAAACGGGGGACAGGAAGGAATGGTGCCGGAATTCCTCGCGCTGGTGCACGTTGGTGATGTGGACCTCGACGGCGGGCAGCTGCACCGCTGCCAGGGCATCCCGCAGGGCGACAGAGGTGTGGGTGAAGGCACCGGCGTTCAGCACAATCCCGACGGCGGTGCCGCGGGCGGCGTGGATGGCGTCCAGGAGCACACCCTCATGGTTGGACTGGACGCAGTCCACGGTGAAGCCGTGGGCCTCTGCCGCGGTGGTGGCCAGCTGTTCGACGTCGGCGAGGGTGGACGTGCCGTACTTTTCCGGCTCGCGGGTCCCCAGGAGGTTGAGGTTGGGGCCGTTGATCACGAGGATGGTGCCGCGCCCGGCAGCGGTGGTGGCTTCAGTCATGCTTGCAAATCTAGCGCCTGGGGAGGCCTGCCGCGCATTCTTACGGAGCGGGGCTACCGCTCCCGGCAGGTTCGCCTCCTCCAGGATTGTTTGAGGTCTGTGCCAGGTATTCGACGGCGGGCTTGTGGCTGCTGCCGCCCGGACAGCGCCGGCCGTATCGTTGGCGTGCTGGCTGCCCCGGCCCCGTGCCAGCTCCGATGCGGCGGTGGAGGCAACATAGCCGAGGTGGTTGGCGGCGGCCATGACTTTCTGCCGGGTGGCAGCGGCGACATGCGGGAGCCCGCGCAGGGCACGGGAGACGGTGGCCGTCGAGACATTCGCGGCGGCCGCCACTTCCCGGATCCCTGCGGTGTGAAGTGGCTGTGCCGTTGGGCCGCCGGTGTTGAAAGGCGGGGTCACTTTAGGCCCTTCCGGGGCCCGGAATTGGGCGTTATGTGACCCCGCGTTGCTTTAGGATGCGTAGCCATTCGGGTTGTTCTTTTGCCAGCGCCAGTGGTCTTCGCACATCTGGTCGACGGTTTTGGTGG
>DATFAE010000328.1:0-2292 GCA_035254945.1 Arthrobacter sp.
CACCGTGGGGCCAGAAGTCCGCCAGCAAATCGAAGGTATACCCCTCCTGCTCGGCGTAAGCCCGCAGGGTGAACTTGCTGTCAACGGAGACCGCCAAGACAACTGCGTTCCCGTCTTCGAACAGGGCCAGGTTGTCCCTGATTTCGCAGAGCTCGCCGGTGCAGATGCCGGAGAAGGCGAAAGGGTAGAACACCAGCACCACGTTCTGGCCGCGGAAGGCGGACAACCTGACCGGCTCGCCGTACTGGTTGACCAGTTCAAAGTCGGGTGCCGGAGCGCCAACGGCGGGGACGGCAACGGAGGCAGCGGCAAGCGCTGCCGTCACTTGTTTTTCCTGCTCACCAGCCGCGTTGCGCTCCAGTCCTTGGATACGCCTGCCGACGTCGTCACGTGCAGTCCGGCGGTCGGCGCCGCTTCCTGGATATCCGCCGGGGAGACGTATCCGGTCCTTCCGGACTTGGGCGTCAGGACCCAGACGACGCCGTTTTCGCTTAGCGTGGTCAGCGAATCCATGAGGCTGTCCACGAGGTCCCCGTCGCCGTCGCGCCACCACAAAACGACGGCGTCCGCCACTTCATGGTCGTCCTCGTCCAGCAGCTCGGAACCCGTCAGGTCCTCAATATCGTCACGCAAGTCGAAATCGACGTCGTCGTCGTAACCGAACTCCTGAATCAGATCCCCATTCTTGAAACCCAATTTTTCCGCCACATTTACCGAAGTGGCGGCGTCGGCCTCGCTCACGTGTACCTCCAATGCCTTATATGCGCGGTGCGCATAGTGATTTCCATTACTCCCAGCCAACACCCTTTGTGCCTGAGCTTCAAGCTGCCGCCCCCGTGATGTGGCATATTCTGCGTCACACCAGGTTCCGCCAACCCGCAGCGCAGCGGCTTTTCGTCACACAACCAGTATGACGGCGAAATACAACCGGGCCGCCCAACCCGCGGCTACGCATCGCGTTGGGGACAGAGTTAGAGTGGCAGGTGACAACTATGCCTGCGGGGCAACAACCCTGTAACTCCAATGCAGACGTAGGAATGCTAGGACCCTGCCCGGCACACATGACCGGGCTGTTGTAACCGATACGTCGCACACGGCGTATGTACGCCGGGCGGTCACCCTGCCCGGCCTGAGTGCGCCATCAATGCGCGCAAAGAGAGGTTGGACGTGGCTGCAGGAGAAGATACCTCCCATATCCTCAGCGGGTTGACTAACCAGCTGCCTGATCGTGATCCGGAAGAGACTGCCGAGTGGGTTGAGTCCCTGGATTCGTTGATCAGGGAACAGGGCACTGAGCGTGCCCAATTCATCATGCGGAGCCTGCTGCAGCGTGCGGGCGCGCAGAGCGTCGGGGTGCCGATGGTGACCACCACCGATTACGTGAACACGATCCCGGTGGACCAGGAAGCAGAGTTTCCGGGCAACGAGGAGTACGAGCGCCGGTACCGGGCGTACATGCGGTGGAACGCCGCGGTGATGGTGCACCGGGCGCAGCGGGCGAACATCGGCGTGGGCGGGCATATCTCCACCTATGCCGGGGCCGCGACCCTGTACGAGGTGGGTTTCAACCACTTCTTCCGCGGCAAGGACCACCCCGGCGGCGGTGACCAGGTCTTCTTCCAGGGCCACGCCTCCCCCGGCATGTACGCCCGGGCGTTCATGGAAGGCCGGCTCTCGGAGGAGGACCTGGACGGGTTCCGGCAGGAAAAGTCCAAGGAAGGACACGCCCTGTCCTCCTACCCGCACCCGCGCCTGATGCCGCACTTCTGGGAATTCCCCACCGTCTCGATGGGTATCGGGCCGATGAACGCGATCTACCAGGCCCAGTCCAACCGGTACCTGCACAACCGGGGCCTGAAAGACACCTCCGACCAGCAGGTCTGGGCGTTCCTGGGCGACGGGGAAATGGACGAGCCCGAGTCCCGCGGCCTGCTCCAGCTCGCCGCGAACGAGAACCTGGACAACCTGAACTTCGTGATCAACTGCAACCTCCAGCGCCTGGACGGGCCGGTGCGCGGCAACGGCAAGATCATGCAGGAACTCGAGGCGTTCTTCCGCGGCGCGGGCTGGAACGTCATCAAGGTCGTCTGGGGCCGGGAATGGGATGACCTGCTCACCAAGGACACCGACGGGTCCCTGGTGAAGATCATGAACGAAACCCCCGACGGCGACTACCAGACCTACAAGGCAGAATCCGGCGGGTTCGTCCGCGAACACTTCTTCGGCAAAGACCCCCGCACCAAAGACCTCGTCGCGGACCTCACCGATGACCAGATCTGGAACCTCAAACGC
>DATFAE010000329.1:0-7535 GCA_035254945.1 Arthrobacter sp.
GATGTTCATGGTGCCGTTGGCCAGGCCGGCCACGCAGGTGAGGACCACCGGGCTCATCTTGAGGCGCAGGTAGACGGGCAGCATGGCCGCGGTGGTGAGGATGAAGGTGGTGGAGCCGTCGCCGTCCAGGGAGACTGCCGCCGCGAGGATGGCGGTACCGAGCACCACCTTGGCGGGGTCATTGCCGAGCTTGCGGAGGATGAACTTCACCAGCGGGTCGAACAGCCCGACGTCGATCATCAGGCCGAAGTAGATGATGGCGAACATCAGCAGGGCTGCGGTGGATGTCATGGACTTCATCGAGTCCAGGACCATGTCCCCGATACCCAGCCCGGCGCCCGCAAAGAGGCCAAAAACGGTGGGGACGATGATCAGCGCCAACACTGGCGTCAACTTCTTCGTCATGATCAGCACCATGAATACCGCGATCATGGCGAATCCAAGTAATACCAGCACGGCCGGCTCCTTCTTGTGAACAGCGACACAACGGTGTGACGCGTGCTACAGACGTTATAGTGGCGGCCGTCACCGCTGTGCCTTTGCCTCAATTGATTGGCATACTGCTTATTGCGAGCATTTTGCGCATTGTGCTCACGGCGTTCCGCCGGCCAGCCACACCTGTGAATCAAGGAGGATCATGCAGCGCCCCGCGCCCCGGCCGCCGTTGCGGTTCTCCACCCAGACACTGCTTCTTCAGCTCGGGGTGGTCCTTCTGGTGGTTCTGCTCAGCGCGGCCGTCCACGCCTGGCTGACCTACGACAGGATCGGCAGGGAGGCCGAGAACCAGGCCCTGACGCTGGCCCGGACTGTGGCCTCGGACCCGTCCGTCCGCGCCGAGGTGCTGGCCATCAGCCAACAGGCCGGCACTCCCCCGCCCGCGCAACTTGTCGCAGGCCCCCTGATGGCCGCCGCTGAAGCCGCGCGCACCCGGACCGGTGCCCTATTTGTGGTAATCACCGATGAAACCGGCCTGCGGCTGGCGCACCCGGACCCCGCACGCCTAGGTGAAAAGGTCAGCACGGATCCATCCGAGGCCCTGGCCGGCCAGGAGGTGACCACCCGCAACACCGGCACCCTCGGCCCGTCGGCCGGGGCCAAGGTTCCGGTGTACGCGCCCGGCACGGACACCGTAGTGGGCGAAGTCAGCGTCGGCTATTCGATGGAAACCGTCGGCCAGAGCGTGCAGCGGGACATCGGACCCGTTGCCCTCACCGCTGCGGGCGCCCTGCTGGCAGGCGGGCTGGCGTCCTTCCTCCTGCGGCGCAGGCTGCAGCGCCTCACGCTGGGCCTGGAACCGGAGGAAATCAGCACCCTGGTCCACGACCAGGTGGCGGTGCTGCAGGGCGTGGACGACGGCGTCATCGGCGTTTCCGCGGACGGCAGAATCAGCGTGTTCAACGCCGCAGCCCAGCGGCTGCTGGGGCAGCCCGACCTCGCCGGGACCCTGTGGGCGGACGCTCCGGTGCCTGGCCAGCTGAAGTCACTGACCCGGCCGGACGCCGAAGAGGCGGACGCCATCGAGCTGGTAGCGGGCGGCCGGGTGCTGGTGGCCAGTGCCCGCAAGGCCCTGCACCGGCGGGAGGACCTCGGTTGGGTGGTCATGTTGCGGGACCGCACCGAGCTGCAGCAGCTGACCCGGCAGCTGGACGCCGTGGGCACCATGTCCACCGCGCTGCGGGCCCAGCGCCACGAATTTGCCAACCAGCTGCACACCATCGCGGGTTTCATGAGCATCGGCCAGCACCACCAGGCCAGGGAGTACCTGGCCCGGCTGGCCGCGACGGGCCCGCTGAAGTTCCCCGTGGACCAGGCCGAGCTGCTGCAGGACCCCTACCTCCAGGCGTTTGTGGGCGCCAAGGGTGTGGAGGCTGACGAACGCGGCGTCACGCTGCGCATCGGGCCGGAAACGCTGGTCCGCGGCCAGGTCACCGAGCCGCAGGACGTGACCACCGTGCTCGGCAACCTGATCGACAACGCGGTGAACGCCGCCGTCGCGGGCTCGTCCCCGGACCGCTGGGTGGAGCTGGAGGTCCTGGATGAACCGGACGACGACGGCGGCACCCTGCACATCGTCGTCGCCGACTCCGGCGACGGGCTGGGGAGCGGAACGGACCCTGAAGCGGTGTTCGCGGAAGGATTCACGACGGCGGCCCCCGGAGCGTCTGTTCCGGCACGGGCCGGAGGCCAGGGGCTGGGGCTCGCCCTGGCCAGGCAGCTCGCCCGCCGCCGCGGCGGGAACGTCAAGGTACTGGAACCGGGATCCATCGGCGGACCGGGCGCCGTCTTTATGGCTTCCCTGCCGCGCACCACGGCCGGGCGGGCCGGCGCCGGCAGCAATGCGGCCGGGGTCATGACGGCGGGGGCGAAGGATTCAGCGGGAGAGGATAACGATGCCTGAGGATTTCAGGGTGCTGATTGTGGACGACGACTTCCACGTCGCCAAGCTCCACGCCGCGTACGTGGATTCGGTGGCGGGATTCCTGGCGCTGTCGCCGGTGGGTTCGGCGTCGCTGGCGCTGCAGGCGATCCACAGCCTGCGCCCGGACCTGGTGCTGCTGGATGTCTACCTGCCGGACGGGTCGGGTCTGGACCTGCTGCAGCAGCTGGACGTGGACACCATGATCCTCAGTGCGGCCTCGGATGCGGCGTCGCTGCGGCTGGCGTTCCGCCGGGGAGCCCTGGGCTACCTGCTCAAGCCGTTTACCGCCGAGTCCCTGTCCCAGCAGCTGCGGTCCTACGCCCGGTACCGGCGCATCCTGGGCCAGCAGGGCCCACTGGACCAGGAGGCAGTGGAACGCGCGAAGCGGGCGCTCATTCCCGGCGACGTGGCACCGTCGGCCAAGCCCCGGTCCGCCACGGAATCCGCCGTCCTGGAATCGCTGGTTCCGGGCGAGCAGTATTCTGCCGCCGAAGTCGCGGCCCGGGTGGGCGTATCCCGGGCCACGGCGCAACGGTACCTGTCCTCGCTGGCTGACGACGGCGCCGTCGACATCCAGCTGCGGTACGGGACCACCGGCCGCCCTGAACACCGCTACGGCCTCCCGCCAACCTGACCCCCCGCCCCTGTTAAGCGCGAACGTACACTTGGGGCCCCCGCCTTGAGCGCGAACGTACACTTGAGGCCCCAAATCCGCTGATTTTGGGGCCTCAAGTGTACGTTCGCGCTGGGGGGATGGGGCGGGCCTGCTAGCTGGCGCTCTTCTGGGCTACAAGCTCGATCTCCACGAGCATCTTCGGGTCCAGGAACGGCAGGACGTGCACCAGGGAGAGGGTGGGGCGGATCCCGCCGAAGACTTCGCCGTGCGCGCGGCCGGCTTCTTCCCATTTGCTGATGTCCGTGAGGTAGAGCTTGGACTGCACGACGTCGGCGAAGCTGAAGCCGGCGTCGGCCAGGACCGCGCCGAGCTTCTGCAGGATGTACTGGGTCTGGGTGTAGAAGTCCTCGCCCACGATGCCGTCCTCGCCGCTGGCGGCCGTTGCCGAGATATAAAGCGTGTTGTCCACCTGGACGGCGCGGGAGTAGCCGAGGGTCTGTTCCCAGACGGAGCCGGTGCCGAATGTTTTGCGCATGGTGGGCCTTTCAGTCCTGAAATGAGTCGGCACCACTCTAGGGCGGCTAGACGTCCAGCCGGTAAACCAGCAGCTTTATGTCGGTGCCGGGGACGAACCAGTCACGCTCCGGGACCCGCCTGAACCCGGTCTTCCGGTACAGTCCGTGGGCGCTTTCCCAGGTCTTTCCGGTGGTGAGCGCCACCGCGTTGATGCCGTCCAGGGCCCGGGCGTGTCCAATAATGGCCTCCACCAGGGCCTTGCCGGCCCCGCTGCGCTGCACTGCCGGGTCCACCACCAGCATCCGGAATTCCAGTTCATCGGCAAGGGCGATGTCAGCATACGGCTCCCCCGCCACCGCCAGCGTCACCGAACCGACAACCTGCCCTGCACGCTCGGCCACCCAGATGATGGCCTTCGCTGCGCGCTCAGCGACTTCCTGGACCTGCCGCATGTACGGGTGGTCAGCACTGTCGAAGTAGCCCGCGGCGAGGTAGGAGTCCCGGGTGATCCGGGCGATGGCGTCAAAATCGGCCTCGACGGCGGGACGGACGGTTATCTGCGGCTGCACCTGACAATGCTAGTGGCGCCCGCCGCCCTGCGGCCCTGAAAGCGGGCTTTCCGTGATTGAACTATCACTCCTACAGCGGAAACTTCCCGGACAGCTCCAGGCTCGCGGCGCACGTCCAGGCCGCCAGCCTGTCAGCGTCTTTGGGCCCGCCCCTGAGCGGGCTGGTCAGCCGCGGCCGCCGGACCCAGCAGCCCGCCTCCTCGGCGATCAGCGCTCCGGCGGAGAAATCGTGTTCATTCAGGCCGCGTTCCCCGAAGGCGTCAATGGTTCCGTCGGCAACCATGCACAGGTCCAGGGCAGCGGAGCCCAGCCGGCGGACGTCAGCGAAGCCGTCCATGAGTCCGCCCAGGGCGGCGGCCTGCTGCGCGCGGACGGTGGGATCGTAGCTGAATCCGGTGGCGAGGATCTGCCCCTTCCGCCCGGCGACCGGGCCTTCCAGCCGGGTCACCCTGCCCCTTGCATCAAGCCACGCGCCGTTCCCGCGGGAGGCGTAGTACACGCGGTCCAGTGCCGGTGCGTGGACGACGCCGGCCAGCCAGACGCCGTCGGGGTCGGCCACCGCCACTGAGGTGGCGTAGTAGACGATGTTCCGGATGAAGTTGGTGGTCCCGTCCAAGGGGTCGATGGACCAGCGGTAGCCGCTGGGAGCGTCGGGCCGTGTGGTGCCGTGCTCCTCGCCGGTGATGGTGTCCTGGGGCCGCGCGGCGGTGATGGCGCGGCGTACCGCATCCTCGGCCGCGACGTCGTAAGCCGTGACCCAGTCCCCCGCGTCCCCTTTGTTGCTGACTTCCAGCGCGTCACCGTTCCGCGACGCCAGGACGGCGGCGCCGGCGGAGGCAGCCTGCCGGGCAACGGCCAGCAGCTCGGCGGTGAGGTCCGGGCGACTCACTCCGACGCCTGTTCCGGTTCGCCGGCTTCGGCGCTGGAAGGTGCGGCCGGACCGTTGGCCAGGAGTTCGCGGAACCCGTCCTCGTCAAGCACTGGAATGCCCAGCTGCTCCGCCTTGTCCAGCTTGGTGCCGGCATTCTCCCCGGCCACCACGTAGCTGGTGTTCTTGGAGACGGAGCCGGCGGCCTTGCCGCCCCTGGTGAGGATGGCTTCCTTGGCTTCGTCCCGGCTGAAGTTAGGAAGGGACCCGGTGACCACCACCGTCAGGCCCTCCAGGGTGCGCGGCGTGGATTCGTCGCGTTTGTCCTCCATCCGGACACCGGCGGCAGCCCAGCGGTCGATGATTTCGAGGTGCCAGTCCTCGGCAAACCACTCCTTGAGCGCGGCGGCGATCGTGGGACCCACTCCGTCCACATGCGCGAGGTCTTCCTCGGAGGCCTGCCGGATGGCATCCATGGTGCCGAAGGCCTGGGCAAGCGCCCGGGAGGCGCGCGGGCCCACGTGCCGGATGGAGAGCGCCACGAGCAACCGCCACAGCGGCTGGGTCTTGGCCTTTTCCAGCTCCCGGAACAGCTTCTCCGTGTTGGCGGTAGGTTTTGAAGGCGTTTTGGCCGTGCCTTTGCTCCAGAAGTACGGCACCAGCTCAAACTCGCCGGTGGCCACGCCCTTGGAGCGTTTCTCACGCCTGATGCGGACATCCGCCAGGGACTCCGGCGTGAGGTCGAAGAGGGCCGCCTCGGTGGTCAGTGGCGGCACTTCGGGTTCGGCAGGCTGTGTGAGGGCAATGGCCGCTTCCCAGCCGAGCGCCTCGATGTCGAATCCGCCGCGCCCGGCCAGATGGAAGACGCGTTCGCGCAACTGGGCGGGGCAGGACCGTGCATTGGGGCAGCGGATGTCCACGTCCCCTTCCTTGCCGGGGGCGAGCGGCGTCCCGCAGGAAGGGCATTCGGTGGGCATCACAAAATCCCGCACCGGCGGATCCTGCTGGTCCCGCAGCGCAAGGACCGGGCCCACGATTTCGGGGATGACGTCTCCGGCTTTCCGCAGGATCACAATGTCACCGATCTTCACGCCTTTGGCCTTCACAACATCCTGGTTGTGCAGGGTGGCCATCCCCACCGTGGAACCGGCCACCTTGACCGGCTCCATGATGCCGAACGGCGTCACCCGCCCGGTCCGGCCGACGTTCACCGCGATGTCCAGAAGTTTGGTGTGGACTTCCTCCGGCGGGTACTTGTAGGCCACCGCCCAGCGCGGCACCCGTGTGGTGTATCCCAGCGCCCGCTGGGTGGCGAAGCTGTCCACCTTGACCACAATGCCGTCGATTTCGTGCAGGAGCTTGTGCCGCTGGTCGCCGTACTTCCTGATGAAGCCAAGGACCTCGTCCAAAGTGTCCAGGACCTCGAAGTAGGGGCTGACCGGGAGGCCCCACTTCTCCAGGAGGGCATAGGTTTCGGACTGGCTCAGCGCGTCGAGCCCCTCCCGGGCCCCGATGCCGTGGACGAACATCCGCAGCGGGCGCTTGGCGGTTTCGGCGGGGTCCTTTTGCCGGAGTGAGCCGGCCGCGGCGTTCCGTGGATTGGCCAGCGGAGCCTTGCCGGCCTCGATCAGGGCCTCGTTGAATTCCGCAAAAGCCTTCGACGGGATAAATACTTCGCCGCGGACCTCCATTTCGGCGGGGAAGCCGGTGCCGCGGAGCTCCTGCGGGATCTCCTTGATGGTCAGGACGTTGTGTGTGATGTCCTCCCCCGTGAAGCCGTCACCGCGGGTTGCCGCCCGTACCAGTTTTCCGTCGCGGTACAGCAGGTTGACGGCCAGGCCGTCGATTTTCAGTTCGGTCAGCCAGGCGGGTGCGGCCGTGCCGTTCCCGATTTTTGCCACGGACGCCTCCGCTTTGGCGAGCCACGCTTCCAGCTCCTCAAGGGAAAAGACGTCCTCGAGGCTGTACATGCGCTGCAGGTGTTCGACGGCGGCAAACGCCGCGGAGACTTCGCCTCCCACCGCCTGGGTGGGTGAGTCATTGGCCACCAGCTCAGGGTGCAGGGCTTCGATTTCCTCCAGACGGCGGAAGAGATCATCAAACTCGGCATCGGAGACCAGGGGCGCATCTTCCTGGTAGTAGGCGAACCTGTACTTCCTGACGAGGTCCGCCAGGTTCTCATACTCCTCGCGGACGGACTCCGAAGGGATCGCCTCCGGGTCAGTCATTCCGGGCTCTGTCCTCGTGGTTGTCTGCTCTGCGGCGCCTGATGCTGTGGTCACAGACCTATCTTGCCTCATGCCACGGACATTGCGCCGGTGGCCCTGTGGCGGACGCCGGCGGGCCCGGACACTGTGTTGTGTCCGGGCCCGCGGGTGATGCTGCGCTGGCTAGCGTGAACCGTGCGAAGCGTCCGACTGCTCCTGGGCGTTGCGCGTGGCCTTCTGGCTGGCTTCCTTCAGGGCCTCGGCAACCTTGGTCAGCTGAGTCATGTGCTCGCCGGACCACTGCTGCTTGAACGCGTCCGCGTCCGGGCCCATCCACTGC
>DATFAE010000330.1:0-2418 GCA_035254945.1 Arthrobacter sp.
TTCGAGTTTGCGCCCGCGTGGGGAGCCGGTGCACCGGGCCCGGAGCGGGCAGCTGCTGCAGGCGGCGCCGAAGGTGACCCGCCGCTTAGCGGTGATCCTGCGCGTAAGCCCGTTCGGGCAGGTCGCGGTGCCGGCTGATTCATCGACGGTGAAATCATCGAGGGTGAACCCGCCTTCGACGGCCGGGCGCAGCGGCCAGGGTTTGATCACCGGGGTATGGCCGGTGCCGGCGAGAGCGGCGAGCATTTCCCCGGAACCGTAGGCCGAGTCTGCCAGGACGTCCACGCTGGTCCCGGCGATCGTGGGCTCCATGCCGATCAGCCGGGCGCCGACGGCCCCGTCGCTGTTCTCCGGTCCGGAGGCCTTGGTCAGCTCCGCGGCGGTGATCAGCCCGGTATCGGGCTCGATGACAATGTGGGCTTTGAATCCGTCCTGCTGCCGGGACCTGGTCTTATGCGCGTGCCGGGTGTCCGGGTCCACGGTGGAGATCATCCGGTCCGGTGCGACCTTCCGGGCGATCCGCCACCGCCCGTCGGTCCCGTCCGAGTCCTCGGCCGGTTCCACGTCCTGCCCGGCGACCAGTGCAAGCAGCGCGTACGCATCGGCCCCCCTGCCCTCCAAGGTCTCGGGATCGACCGCGGCCAGCAGGGCGAGGGCGTCGGTGACCAGCGCCGAGACCAGCCCGTCCCTGGCATCCTGGTCGTCCCAGGCGATGTCCGGCTTACCGGTGCGCGTGTAGTCATACCCCTTCGCGTGGGTGGCCAGCAGGTCCTGGCCGCCGGGGATGTCGCGGCCGAAGCGGCGCACCGCTGCGATCAGCTGCGTGATCGTGTCCTGCCTCGCGACCGCGTCATCCAACACTGTTGAATCAACCGCCCGCCGGCGCTTGCCCGCCAGGACTCCGGTTTCCGCAACGACCTCGGCGATGGCCTTCATGATCCGGTGCGGGTTCTTCGATGCCGCCAGCCGCCGGCGCCAGTACGTCAGCGTGCTCGGATGGAATGCCGTATCGGTCAGTCCGTACCCGCACGCGGCTTTCCAGCGCAGATCGTACGTCAACGCCTCGGCTGTTTCCCGGTCAGAGAGGCCCTGCAACGCCTGCAGCACCAGCACCGAACCGATCACCGAAGCGGGAACTGACGGCCGGCCCCGCCGCGACGGGAACAGGTCCTCCATCATCGAATCCGGGAACAACCGCCCCCGATGCTTGGCCAGAAATGCGAAGACACTGCCCGGAGCCAACAACTCTCCGGCCAGTGCCTCCACATCCAAATACCCGCGTTGCGCGTCCTCGCGTCCCTGCATAAGACCAGTCTTAATCACCAGCCTCACCAGTCCAGCCGACGCGCCTAAACCAGCGGATATTTCAGCAGTCTCCTAGGCCGCGCGACGCCAGCCCAGGCGGGCGTCGCCCCTAGAGTCCGAGTTCGTCCAGGACGGGCAGCTTCTCCCGAACCCACGCCCGCGCTTCCGTGGCGCTGGGAGCGGACAGTGCCAGCTTGGCCAGCTGCTGCGCTTCCTCGAGCGTGACGGTCTTCAGGACCGCGGCCACGGCAGCGAGGGAGCGGGCCGTCATGGACAGGGTGCTGACGCCAAGGCCGGTCAGGACGACGGCGAGGGCGGGGTCGGCGGCTGCCTCGCCACAGACGCCTACGGGTTTGTTGTTGCCTTCCGCCCGGGAGCCTTCCACTGTCAGTCCCACGAGGCGCAGGACGGCCGGCTGCCACGGGGTGTTGAGGTTGGCGAGCGGGCCGAGCTGGCGGTCCGCGGCCATGGCGTACTGGGTGAGGTCGTTGGTGCCGAGGCTGGCGAAGGCCACCTCCCGAAGGATGGCTTCCGCGGTCAGGGCTGCGGAGGGAACCTCAACCATGACGCCGGGGGTCTTGATGCCCGCATCGGCGCACATCGAGGCAAAGCGTGCGGCTTCTTCTGCGGTGGAGATCATGGGCGCCATGACCCAGACGTCCGCCTCGGACTGCTTTTCCGCCAGGGCGATGGCCTCCAGCTGGCGGTCCAGGACCCCGGGGGTGGTGAAGTCGGTGCGATAGCCGCGGACGCCAAGGGCCGGATTGGGCTCGGTGGAGTCAGTCAGGAACGGAAGCGGCTTGTCCGCGCCGGCATCGAGCGTTCGCAGGACCACTTTCTTGCCCGGGAAAGCATCAAAAACACTCTTGTAGGCTGCGGCCTGCTCTTCAACGCTGGGCTCGGTGTCCCGCTCAAGGAAGCAGAACTCGGTGCGGAACAGGCCCACGCCCTGGGCGCCCAGCTTGGCGGCCGCCTCGGCATCCTTGCCGCCGCCAACATTGGCAAGCAAAGGCACCAGGTGGCCGTCCGCCGTCGCTCCCGTTCCGCTGAAGTCGGCCAGCAGGGACGCGGTGGCAGCCCAGGCTTCCGCAGCTACGCGCAGGGATTCGTCGG
>DATFAE010000331.1:0-3251 GCA_035254945.1 Arthrobacter sp.
CCTGTTCCTGCAGCCACGGGCGCTTCTCGCCGGCCGCGAACTCGACGTACGCACGTCCCCATTGCTGGGCCCACTCGTCCTCGGGATGCCCGCCGTCGAGCCGGTCCCACTGGGCCGAGCCCTGCCAGTCCTGCCAGGCAAGGTCGAAGGAGTCCTTCACACGGAGGCGGCGCTGCATGGGGGTGTCCACCAGGAACAGGCCGCCGAGTGACCAGAACGCCTGGCCGCCCAGGTTGGCCGCGTTCTCCTGGTCGAGGATGGCCACGCGTTTGCCGGCCCGGACCAGCTCGTTGCTGGCCACCAGCCCGGCCAGCCCGCCGCCGATGATGATGACGTCTGCGTCCATCTGCTCACATCCCGTTCGCCGCTGCGGCTTTTGGGTCCAACGTACAGCAGCGTGCCGGTGAAGGTCGCCGTGCTTGAACGGCACGGACGCACTCGGCCGTTGTCCCCGCGTATTGACTGCCTGTAGCCCGAGGAATAGCGTCTGCCTTAGCGGGGTCATCCACCCCGTTTCCATGGGATATGGGGCCGGATCTGGGCCGCTCCTGCACGGCGATGGAGCCAGGTGAGGAGGATTCTGTGTGGACGTCATCCGGCACCGCAGGTACGCAGGGATGCGAGCGTGCCCGCTGTTGGTGCGGAAGCCGTACATGCTCCATCGCGTGTTGCCGCGCACAAAAGACGGCGTTGATTGCCCGGCGCGATGAACAGCCGAATGGGATAGGAATCCAGGAAAGGAATGACCATGCCGAAATATATGTTTGAAGCAACCTATGTGGGTGACGGAGTCAAGGGGCTTATGCAGGAAGGCGGTACCAAGCGGCGTGACGCACTGACGGAGGCCCTCAAGTCTGTAGGCGGCTCGCTGGAGAGCTTCTACTACGCGTTTGGCTACTACGACGTCCTTGGCGTTTTTGAGGCCCCGGACGATGCAAGTGCTGCAGCACTGTCGCTGCTCATCAATTCGACGGGGAACGTCAACGTCCGCCTGAAGCCGCTCATGACGGTCGAAGACCTCGACGAAGCCGCCAAGAAGACGCCGTCCTACCGGGCCCCGGGACAGTAGGGGAGTCTGTCACCAAAGCCAGCTGGCCGGCGTCGTGAAGTACGACGGCGGCCGCTGGCTTTGTGCGGCGGTGCATGCGGGCTGCCTAGGGTCCAGAGGAACGTGTGGCCCCGGTGTTCGGTGGCCTGTCCTTCAAAAGGACGGTCGCCGCGATGACGCCCCCGGCCGCGACGAGGGCCAGCGGACTTTGCAGGATGGTGCCCAGGATGGCGAGCCCCGAATCTGATACGGGTCTCGAAGCTGCAAACAGGCAGGCAACGTCCATCGCGAAGGTGGCCGCGTAGCCGGCGCCGAAGCAGAGGAGCAGCGCAGGCGTCCTGTAGCCCTTGGTAAATGCCCTGACGGCGGCGTCGTAGGCAAGGTATTTCAGTCCGATGACGGTGGGTGCGAAGGTCAGGACGAAGAAAACGTCCACATCCTCGGGAAATTCCTTGAGTGGGACGTTGGCGTTGCCTTGATAGACCCCGGCCGAGTGGAACCACATGCTGCCCAGCTGGGCCGCGATCAGCAGGACCGAGACCACGGCGTACCTCAGTGCCGTTCCGGCCCGGGTCATCCCTAGAGTCATGGCTCAGTATGGCACTGCCTACGACGACGGCATGGCCACCCCGCGCGTGGCGTTGTCCGTATGGCCCTGCAGGCAGAACAGTGCCTAAGGTGACGAGGGGAGGCGGGCGCTCAGGAAGAACCCCTGGTTCCTTGGCCCCCATTCGATGCTGCCCCCGGCCACTTCCACTCTCTCCTTGAGCCCCAAGAGCCCATAGCCTGACGTACCGTCAGGATGGTTCGCGGGCCTGCCGCCTCCGTCGTCGGAAATGTTCAGGGTCAGCGTACGGGGTTCCCAACGAAGATCGATGAGCGCATTCGTTCCTGATCCGGCGTGCTTGGAGATGTTCGTCAGCGACTCCTGCACCACGCGGTACGCAGCGTGGCCCACGCTGGGGTCAAGCTTTCCAGCCTCCCCGGATGCCCTCACGTCCACCTGCACTCCAGCAGAACGGACTGGCTCTATCAGTCCATGAATGTCGCCCAGCGTGGGCAGCGGGCTTTGCTGTTCTTCGTCCGCCGTCCCATCGTGTGGCTTCAGCAGCCTCAGGAGGCGGGCAAGTTCCTGCGCCGCCTCGGTGCCAACGGACTCGATCACGTCCAGAGCCTGGGCGGCTCGTTCAGGATCGGTGTCTATGACCCTGCGCCCGCCGGCTGCGTGCAGCATCATCACCGTGACGGCGTGGGAGACGATATCGTGCAGTTCGGCGGCGATATGGGCGCGTTCCTGCGCTACGGCCGCTTCAACCTTGCGCCGCTCTTCTTCCAACGCGCTGATGCGGAGACGGTTTCGCGCCACAAAACGACCGAATGCCCAGGCCCCTCCCACCCACATGACTCCGGAGAAGATGAACCAGAGGTCCTCAAAGGGCGTCCCGCGTGACGAAATAAGGACGGGAAGGGCAATTGCGGTAATGCAGGCCGGGAGGGAATGCCGCAAAGGCCGATCGGATGCCACTGCCGCCAACGCCAGCAGCACAGCCATGACTGGCATGTAGGGAACATGGAAAAAGTCCGAGAAGTTGAAATAGTTCGGAGTGAAAAAGAGCACGAAGAGTGATTGATGCAGCAAGAGCACGGCGAAGACCGTCACCGGGGCGCGGTGCCTCCAGCGGAGTGCGATGAAGCCGGACGATACATACACAACAGCGGCCACGGCCATGGCTCCTGAGAGCGAGCCGGAGGCGGCCGGAATATAGGCCGACAGTTCGATGACGAATGCCACCAGAATGACGGCGAGATCGGGCTTGGTAAAGCCGAATGCCCTTTTGACCCGCGCCGGGCTTTGGTTTGTCGCCTTTACAGGCGAAAGTCCTTGGACCATTACCCACCTCATCACCGAGGGATCGAGGCAGGGGCTCTGTCTCTATCCCTAGTCTGCGCCCCGCGCGCACCTGATTTCATCCATCCCCGGTATGGCAATGATGTACACCTGAGGGTTCAACCATGTTTATGGCGCAGGGGTGACCCAGGCTCGAAGGCCTAGGAACGGCCATCCGGCTTGACCAGGCCTGACCGGTACGCCGCCGCCACAGCCTGTGCCCGGTCTGTCACGCCAAGCTTCATGAGGATGCGGTGCACGTGGGTTTTCACCGTGGCCTCGCTCAGGAACAGCTTCGCTGCAATCTGTGTGTTG
>DATFAE010000332.1:0-16516 GCA_035254945.1 Arthrobacter sp.
CGGCCAGTTCGATGCCAAGGAGCGTGGCCCCTACCTCGGTCAGCCCGTCGGTGGCCCGCTTGTCGCGGACGGACGATGTCCCGTCCACGGCACAGACAACGGCTTCGAGGTGCAGCATGCTTCCCTTGCGGTAGGCGTAGGCGCCCACCGGAGCCGCGCAGCCCGCCTCAAGCCGGGCCAGCAGCGCCCGTTCGGCGGTGACCGCGAGCCTGGTGTCGGGATCGTCGAGTGCCGCGAGGGCCTGGGCCAGGACGCCCTGTGAGCCTTCCGTTGATCCGGCCTTGCGGGGGGCATCGGCGGTGCGGCATTCAATCGCCAGCGACCCCTGCCCGGCGGCTGGGAGCATCACGTCGGTTTCGAGGAACTCGGTCACGGCGTCGAGCCGGCTGATCCGCTCCAGGCCGGCAGCGGCGAGGACCACGGCGTCGAGATCGCACGATTTCCCCGGCACAACCTGGTCGGTCGCGTTGCCCGGAAGCCCGGGGACCCGGCCGAGGCGGGTGTCTACGTTGCCGCGGATGTCCAGGATCTGCAGGTCAGGCCGGGCGGCGCGGAGCTGGGCAGCGCGGCGTGGTGAGCCCGTGCCTACGGTGGCGCCCTGCGGAAGGTCAGCCAGCTTCAGGCCGTCGCGGGCACAGAGGACGTCGCGGACGTCAACGCGGCGGGGTGTGGCCGCCAGCGTCAGCCCAACGGCCGCGCCGGTGGGCAGGTCCTTCAGCGAATGCACAGCGACGTCGCACTCGTTGCGCAGCAGTGCTTCGCGGAGGGCGACAACAAAAACGCCGGTGCCGCCCATCTGGGACAACGAACCGGTCAGGACGTCGCCGTCGGTTCGAACGTGCACGAGTTCCACGGGGAATCCGCCGATTGCGGCCAGCTGGTCCGCGGTCTGCTGGGTCTGGGTCAGGGCGAGTTTGCTTGCCCTGGTTCCGATCCGGACGGTCACTGGTCGCCTTCTCCCCCGGCCGGCACGCCAGAGGCGTCCGGGTACGGGTCGTGTCCGGTGCCGACAGTCGTGTCCGCGCCCGCGATGGTGGGTTTCGCGCCCCGGAAGTTGGCGCAGCAGCCTGGCCTGCAGACGTCGTACCACGGCCCCAGCCCGGTCGCGGCCGGACGGTCGGCGATGTTGTTGGCCCGGGTCCGCTCCGAGATAAGGTCCACCAGCCCGTTAACGAATTTGCGGTGCGTGCCGGGAGTGGGCACCCTGGTGGCGGCCAGGCCCAGGGTGCGGCAGGTTTCCAGGGCTTCCGTGTCCAGGTCCCAGACAACCTCCATGTGGTCGCTGACGAAGCCCAGCGGAACAATGACGATGCCCTTGATGCCCTGGCCGGCCAGTTCCTCGATGGCGTCGTTGATGTCCGGTTCCAGCCACGGCACATGCGGCGCGCCGGAGCGGGACTGGTACACGAGGGACCAGGGTGCGGTGAGGCCTGATTCGGCCTCAACCCGGCTGATGACGGCGGCACCCGTGGCGAGGTGCTGCGCCACGTACGCGGAGCCTTCTTCGAACTCGCGCGGCTCGGCGTCGGACCGTCCTGCCGCGTCGGCGTCGCGCGTGGGAATGGAGTGCGTGGCGAACAGGATGTGCACCGGAGCGTCCGGGGTGCCCGCTGCGGCCAGCTGTGCGCGGACGTCGGCCAGGCCAGCGGCCGTTCCTTCGACAAAGGGCTCCACAAAGCCGGGGTGGTCAAAGTACTGGCGCACCTTGTCAACCTCAAGCCGGCCGTCGAGGCCAGTCTCGGTCAGCGCCATGCCGATGTCCTCGCGGTACTGGCGGCAGCTGGAGTAACAGGAGTAGGCACTCGTAGTAACCATCAGCAGCTTGCGGTGGCCGGCGTCGTACGCGTCCTGCAGGGTCTGCGGGATATAGGGGTCCCAGTTGCGGTTGCCCCACAGCACCGGCAGCTCGATGCCACGGGCGGACAGCTCAGCTTCCAGGGCCGCTTTGAGCTCGCGGTTCTGCTGGTTGATGGGGCTGATGCCGCCGTTGGCCCGGTAGTGGTGCGAGACCTCCTCAAGCCGCTCGTCGGGGATGCCGCGGCCGCGGGTGACGTTGCGGAGGAAGGGGATGACATCGTCCTGGCCCTCGGGTCCGCCGAAGGACGCGAGCAGGACGGCGTCGTAGTCCTTGGGCGCCATCCGGCCGGCTTCGGTGACGGGGTTGAGTTCGGCCGTGGAACCCGCCGGGGATTCCGAGGGGCTCATGCGAGGACCTCGGCGATCTCCGCTGCAGTAATGCGGCGGCCTGTGTAGAACGGGATCTCCTCCCGGACATGGTTGCGTGCTTCCGTGGCGCGCAGGTGGCGCATCAGGTCCACAAGGTCAACCAGCTCCGGTGCCTCCAGGCCAAGGATCCATTCCCAGTCACCCAGGGCGAAGGAGGAAACAGTATTGGAGATGACCTGGGGGAAGTCCCGGCCCAGCATGCCGTGGTCGCGCAGCATCTTGCCGCGTTCGGCCTCCGGCAGGATGTACCACTCGTAGGAGCGCACGAACGGGTAGACGCAAAGCCACTCTGCGGGCTCGACGCCGCGTGAGTAGGCAGGTGTGTGGTTCTTGGCGAATTCAGCCTCGCGGTGCACGCCCATGGCGGACCAGACGATTTCGGTTCCGGCGAAGAGTTTGCTGCGGCGGATGTCGCGGATCGCCTGCTGCAGGGCTTCCGGCTTGGGGCCGTGGAGCCACACCATCACGTCGGCATCGGCGCGCATGGCGGAGACGTCGTAGCTTCCGCGGTGGGTCACCCCTGCCTCGGCCAGTCGGAAGAGCAGCGCATCGAAGTCACCGGCAGCATCGGCGCTGCGCAGGACGTCGGCTGACCGCTTGAAGACAGTCCAGAGGGTGAAAAACTGCTCGGCTGATTCTTCGGTTTTAGTGACAGATTCGGCAGAAGTGTGGCTCATGGTTACCAGTTTGCCCCTTACTGTTCGCCAAGTCGAAACCGAGGAGTTCTACAAGCCGTAGAAGTGTTGAATGTCACATCGCCTGGCACGGGCCTCGCCTCCGGCCCCGGTACGGGCCTAGATCCGCCGGATCCTCGTGAAGACGAGTCCCGCTGCTCCGGCTGACCCTACGAGGCCGACGCCGAGCCAGACTTTGGCGGCCTCGGCCGCCGGTTCCGTCTGGGCAGTCATTTCGTGCCGGCTCTCGGCGGCCCCGCCGACGCCCTGGGGGACTCCGGTGCTTGATGTGGCTGTCAGGCCCGGTGCGCCGGCAGCCGGCAAGGCCCTTGCGGAAGCGTCTCCACCCGCCGCAGCGGCAGGTTCGTCAGCCGCGTCGGTGTCCATCCCGCTGCTCCCGGTCAGGCCGGACACGGCCCCCGGCGCCGTACCCTCCTGCAGCGGCGCTGCGGCGGCAGTGGACCCCAGTGCAGAGGTGGCAGGCACCGGCGTCGCGGTTCCTGTTGCCGCTATGGGCGACGGAGAAAGCGTGGTGGGGGCCGGGACTGCCGTTGCAGGGGCTGTGGTTGCGGGTGCTGTCGCCGTCGGGACGGGCGTTGGGGAAGCGGTGGTCGCCTCGGGAACGGGTGTGGGCTGCGGCGAGGTGGGGGCGGTGGCCGCGTCGCCGAGCAGGCCCTGCAGCAGCCCGCCGACGCCGGGGAGCTCCGCGCTTCCGGTAACCTGCACGTCGGGGTCTTCGGAGCCGGAGCCGCCGTCCGCCTGGGACGCGGGAACCCCCGCTGTGAGGACCAGTACCGCCCCGATTGCGGCAGCTGCACTGCCGCGCCGGACTCCCCCATGGATACCGGTCCGGGAACGCAAAATTTCGGACCTGTACTTAACCATAGTCATCAACCCTAGCGACGCCGGCGGGTGAATGGAAAGTCGGGAAGAGCCTGTGACGGGCCGCTTTTCACGGCCAATATCAGGCTGAACCGGGCCGATGCTCAGCTGAGAATGCTGCGGACCTGGTCCCTCGTGTCGGCCACAACGGCGGCCAGCCCGTTGCCTGCCACCCAGCCTCCCACCACCGAGAGGCCTTCCTCCCGGGCACACATGGTCCTGATGCCCGCCACCCGTGCCTTGTGGCCTACGGCGGCGAACGGCAGGGCCCCCTGCCAGCGCACGACATCCCAGCCAATGATGTCCTCCTGCCGGAGGGTGACGTCGAGCAGGGCAGAAGCATCACGCAGGGCGGAGGCCAGCAACTCTGTATCGGTTGCGGGACCGCCCGCGCCGGATGCCGAGCCGTCGATCCGCCCGTAGGAGAGCCGGAGAACGTGGGTTCCCGGGCCGGCGGCTGCCGCCAGCCAGTCCCACTTCGCCGTGGCGTGCGTCAGTGCCTTTGCTTCAATGCCCGGGGTCTGCGGTGCCACCAGGATGCCTGTCCCCCGGGGCCGCCGATCAAGTTCCGGGCAGTCCACCACCAGGGTGACAAGCCTGACATCCGGACCGCTGTCAGGCTGCTTCCCGGCCAGGCCAGGAACCGCCGTTTCCAGCAGTCCGACGGCGGCCGGACCGTCAAGTGCCACGATGAGGATCCCGGCGTCGTAAGCGGTTTCCCCCGCGGTGACCCGCCAGCCCTCCGGACTCCTGACGGCACCGTCCGCGCGGGCATCCCCCACCAGCGCCACGCCGCGTGCCCGGAGGTCCGACACCAGGGCGGAAATGAGCGTGTGCATGCCGCCTTCCAGGCCGGCGACGGCGGATCCTGCCTTTGCCATCTGCGTTGGCGCGGCGCCGGCCGCCGCGGGGCCGCGCCGCTGGGCAGAAACGGCAGCCGCGAGTGAACCGTGCCGGCGGAGCCCCGCGCGGAGCCCGGGCGCCACCATGTCCACGTCCAGCAGCCCGGGATCGGCGGAATGCACTCCTCCGACCACCGGGGCGACCAGCCGGTCAAGGACGCGGCGGCCCATGCGGGTACGTACCAGCGATGACACGCTCGTCACGTCTGCCGAGGTACCTACAGAGGCAGGCAGGAACCTGTCCAGCGAGGCGCGCAGCGAGCCCAGGAAGCCCAGCGACCGCCGGACCTCCGGGTCCCAGGGGTTGGCCGGGATGCCCAGGACACCTGTCTTGGGCAGTTCCCGCGGACCGCCGGGCAACTGCACCCACGCCCCGCCAAGTTGCGGTGCCACGATTTTTCCGGCCAGCCCCAGCTCAGCGGCGAGGTCGGCCACGGCGGTTGAACGTGTGGCGAAAGACTCGGCACCGCTGTCGAGCAGGAGGCCCGCCACGACATGGCTTCCCACGGAGCCGCCCCAGCGGTCCGTGGCTTCCAGGACAGTGACCGGGCGGCCGGCAGCTGCCAGTTCCCGGGCGGCCAGGAGGCCGGAGATACCGCCACCCACCACCAACGCCGGCGCCGGGGACCCCCCGGCCGGGACGTCGGGCTGTTGTCCGGAATCCGATGCCTTGCCCATGGGGCTACTCCGGGGAAATGGAGTGGATGAGCTCAACCACGCGGGTCAGTACGGCGGGATCGGTCTCCGGCGGCACGCCGTGGCCAAGGTTGAGTACGTGGCCTGGTGCGGCCGAGCCGGCCGCTATGACTTCGCGCACGTGGGCCTCGAGCACCTCCCAGGGAGCGGACAGGAGTGCCGGATCGATGTTTCCCTGCAGCGGCACAGTGCCACCGAGCCTGCGGTTGGCCTCATCCAGCGGAAGCCGGTAGTCGACCCCCACCACGTCCACGCCGACGTCGCGCATGGCAACGAGCAGTTCGGAGGTGCCGGTACCGAAGTGGATCAGCGGCGCGCCGAGGTGGCGGACGCGGTCCAGCGCCCGGGCTGAAGCGGGCGCAACGTACTTGGTGTAGTCCGCCAGGCCCAGGGAACCGGCCCACGAATCGAAAAGCTGACCTGCGGAGGCGCCGGCTTCAAGCTGGGCGCGGAGGAACAGCCCGGAGGCATCCGCGGCCCAGTTGGCCAGGGCAGTCCAGGTCCCGGGATCGGCGTGCATCATGGTGCGCGGGCCGAGGTGGTCGCGGGAAGGCTTGCCCTCCACCATGTAGGCGGCGAGGGTGAATGGGGCTCCGGCAAAACCGATCAGCGGGGTCCTGCCCAGCTCGGCGACCGTCAGGCGCACGGCTTCCCGGATGGGCTCCAGGGCTTCCCACGTCAACTGCGGGAGGGCCGCAACGTCATCAGCCGTACGCACCGGCTTGTCCAGCATCGGCCCGACGCCGGGAACGATGTCCACGCCGACGCCGGCGAGCTTGAGCGGAATCACAATGTCGGAAAAGAAGATGGCTGCGTCAACGTCATGCCGGCGCACGGGCTGCAGGGTGATCTCAGATGCAAGCTCCGGCCGGAGGCACGAGTCAAGCATGGCCACGCCTTCGCGGACCTTCAGGTATTCCGGCAGTGACCTGCCGGCCTGCCGCATGAACCACACGGGCCTGCGTGACGGCTTGCCGCCACGGTACGCCGTAATGAGCGGGGAATCTGCGGTGCGGCCGTCCATCAGGGGATGGCCGGCAGCCAGGGCGCCGTCATTGGACGTGGCATTAGGCACAGCATTGGACACGGCAGGGCTAGGAGTCATGCCATCGATTGTCCCCAAAATCGGCTCCAAAAGATAACGACAGCCTGTCATCCCGGGCGCCTGCGAAGGCTCCGTGGCAGGAATCACAGCCCCGCGCCGCCTGCCCCGGTGCAATGGGTTGTTCTACCAGGGCACGAAAAAGCTATGATTGGTCTGCTGTGGTTCTTTTTTCATTGGTGGCTACACACGCCGACATCGACCTTGAAACCGTTGCTCAACTGAGCAACGGTGCTTCCGGGATCGCCACATCCGCACTCTCCGGGTCGCCGGCAGTGACGGGTGCGGTGGTGCTTGCCACCTGCAACCGCTACGAAATCTATGGTGAAGCACCCCACTCCGATGACGTGGAGGCCGCCCGCGCTGCCCTCGTGTCCCAGATCAGCGGTCTCAGCGGCCTCAACGAGCAGCTCGTCTCACGCTCCTTCAGCACCCGCACGGGCCCCGAGGTCAGCCAGCACCTTTTCGCCGTCAGCGCCGGGCTGGATTCCGCCGTCGTGGGCGAACGTGAAATCGCCGGGCAAGTCCGCCGCGCACTGATTACCGCCCAGCACGAAGGCACCGCAAGCCCGGGCCTCGTCCGGCTGTTCCAGGCCGCGTCCAAGACGGCCAAGGACGTCGGAGCGCAGACCGCACTGGGCTCACGCGGCCTGTCCATCGTCTCAGTGGCCCTGGACCTTGCCACCGACCTGTCCGAGAACCCCGACTGGTCAGCCAAGAAGGTTGTGGTGTTCGGTACCGGCGCCTACGCCGGGGCCACCATGGCACTGCTCCGCGAACGGGGCTGCACCGACATCTCCGTGTTCTCCTCGTCCGGCCGCGCCGAAGGCTTTGTTGCCACCCGGGGCGGAACGGCTCTGGACAGCGATTCCCTGCCTGCAGCCGTGGCGGCCGCCGACGTCATGATCGGCTGCAGCGGCTCGGACACCCGCGTCGAAGCCGATGAACTTGCCCAGGTCCGGGCCGGCTCCACCCAGCCGCTGATCGCCATCGACCTCGCCCTTACCCATGATTTTGACCCGGAAGTCGGCGGCCTCGACGGCGTCGAGCTGCTGACGCTTGAATCCGTGCGCCTCGCCGCGCCGCAGGAACAGGCCGAGTCCCTGACCCAGGCCAGCGGCATTGTGTCCGGCGCGGCCAAGGCTTTCGAACAGGAGCGGGAGGCCCGTTCAGTGGATACCGCGATCGTGGCACTGCGCAGGCACACCATGAACGTCCTGGACGCCGAAATGGAGAAGGTCCGTGCCCGCCACGGCTGCACCGCAGCGGCGGAGGAAGTGGAGTTCGCCCTCCGCCGGATGGTCAAGCAGCTGCTGCACGTCCCCACTGTCCGCGCCCGCGAACTGGCGGCAAACGGCCAGCAGGACGATTACGTGACGGCCCTCGAAACCCTCTATGGCATCACCGTGGAGCAGCCTGCTGCGGCGGCGCAGGCTGAATGCCCGGTGGACCACAACCGCAAGGGCCTCGAAAGCGCCTGACCCCAGACGCTCTCTCACTTAGTGCAGGTTTATTGACGACGCTCTCTCACTCCCTCCAGGTTCATTGACGACGCTCTCCCACTTTCTTGAAGAAAGTGAGAGAGCGTCATTGATTTAAGCGCGTTAAGTGAGAGAGCGTCGGTGGCAAGCTCCCGTCAGTAGACGGGCTTCTGCGGCTCCACCTCGCGCACCCACGCCAGGATCCCGCCGTCGAGATGGCTGACCCGCGTGTAGCCGGCCTTCCGGGCCGCCTCCAGGACATTCGCCGAACGGGTGCCGGCCTTGCAGTGGAACACGATCTCCTTGTCCTGCGGCAGCTCCGCCCAGGCCTCACCTGCGAGGATCCTTCCCTGCGGGATCAGCACCGAGCCGTCGATGCTGACGATCTCGTGTTCACCCGTTTCGCGGACGTCTACCAGGTCAAAGTCCTTCAGGCCCGCCTTCCGGGATGCCAGCATGGTGGCCAGCTGGGTTGCCGTCACGGTGTGCTCGGTATCGGCGGACGGGGCAGGCGCAATGCCGCAGAAGGCGTCGTAGTCCGTCAGTTCCGTAATGGGCCCGGCAGCAGGATCCTTGGACACCCGGATCTCGCGCCAGCTGCCGCCCAGGGCGTCGTACAGGGCCACACGGCCCAGCAGTGAACGCCCGACGCCGGTAATCAGCTTCACTGCCTCTGTCACCATGAGCGCGCCGACGGCGGCACAGAGCATGCCGAACACCCCGCCTTCGCCGCAGGACGGCACGGACCCCGCCGGCGGCGCCTCCGGGTAAAGGTCGCGGTAGGTGGGCCCGTGCTTCTCCCAGAACACGCTCACCTGTCCGTCGAAGCGGAAAATCGATCCCCACACGTAGGGCTTGCCCAGGATGGCGGCGGCGTCGTTGACCAGGTAGCGGGTGGCGAAGTTATCTGCCCCGTCCAGGATCAGGTCATAGTCCGCAAACAGCTCCAGTGCGTTGGAAGCGTCCAGCCTGACGTTGTGCAGCCGGACCTCCACCAGCGGGTTCAGTCCAGCGATGGCGTCGCGGGCCGATTCGATCTTGGGCCGTCCCACGTCGGCGACGCCGTGGATCACCTGGCGCTGCAGGTTGCTGAGGTCAACGTCGTCGTCGTCGATGATCCCCAGGGTTCCCACGCCTGCCGCTGCGAGGTACAGGAGGGCCGGTGAACCGAGTCCCCCGGCACCGATGACCAGCACTTTGGCGTTCTTAAGCCGGCGCTGTCCCACCGCCCCGATTTCGGGAATGATGAGGTGCCGCGAATAGCGTTCCACCTCGGCGGGGGCCAAATCACCCGCGGGCTCCACCAGCGGTTCAAGCGAAATAGAGGAAACATTTGCGGTGAATGTCGAAGCCATACTTCAATGTATGCCCCGAGATACCGCGAGGTCATATTACCCCGCAGTAAAGTGGAGGTAACTGCAATGGAAAGTAGGACAACTGTGGTCCATGAAGCACGGACTGACCGGGCGTCCGGCGGCGAACCCTCCGCACCCCAGCGCACCGCAGGCCAGCGGTCGGCCCGCCTTCCCCGGGATGAGCGCCGGGCGCAGCTGCTCGCGGCCGCCCAGGAAGTCTTTGTCGCGAATGGTTACCACGGCGCCGCGATGGACGAGATCGCCGAAACGGCCCATGTGAGCAAACCGGTGCTTTACCAGCACTTTCCGTCCAAGCGCGAGCTGTACCTGGCCCTGCTGGACAGCCACCTGAGCTCCCTGACGGACCTGATGCTCGGCGCCCTCAGCTCCACGGTTGACAATAAAGAACGCGTCCAGGCCGTGATGCGGGCCTACTACCGTTTCATCGCCAGCGACGACCAGGCCCACCGCCTGGTCTTTGAGTCAGACCTGATCAACGATCCTGACGTCAGTTCCCGCCTGGAAACCTTCAACAAAACCTTCGCCGACGCCGTCGCCCGCGTTATTGCCGAGGACACCAAGCTGCCGCACCTGGAAGCCCAGCTTCTGGGCCGCGGGCTGGCGGGCATGGCCCAGGTCAGCGCACGGTATTGGCTCGAAACAGACGGCAACCTTGACCTCGATGTGGCCAGCGACCTCATCTATCGTTTAGCTTGGCGCGGAATCTCTCGCTTCCCTAAAGAGACCTAGACTACAAATAAGAGAACCCAAAGAAACTTTGATTGGCTGGGAGGCCCCCTTTTGGAAATTAAGATCGGCATTCAGAACATTGGCCGGGAAATCGTGCTGGAATCGGCGCAGGACGCTGACTCCGTGGCTACGGTCGTTGAAGAAGCCATCACCAAGGGCACCGAGCTCCGCCTGAAGGACGACAAGGGACGCATTATCATCGTCCCCGGCAACGCCCTGGGCTACGTGGAAATCGGCGCTGAAGAGGCCCGCAAGGTCGGCTTCGGCCAGTTCTAGCCGGCCGCCCGACCGCCGCCCTCCTGGGGCGGACACTCTTGCCTTGAGAGGAGATTCAATGCTTTCGCTGACAATCGTTGTGCTGGTGACCGTGGCCGCAGGCTTTATTGTCTGGGCCAACGACAAACGGCACGCCAAATACGGCATGGGGCTGCCCGCCGGGGTTGCCACGGGAGCCGGGGCGTTGAGCTGGATCATCTTTATGGCCGCGGGCTTCGGCTACCAGCCGGGGCTGACCTGGATTCCGTGGGTCCTGCCCATGGTCCTGGGGGCCGCCGCTGCCGCGGGCGCGGCAGCTTACCTCGGACGTACCAGGTCGCACTATGACACCCTCCGGCTGACGGCGGCGCTCAAACTCTAGCCGGGCTCACCCGCCGGCTGATGTCCTGCCTCCGTGCACAGGCAAAGCCGGTTTCCCTGCGAATCCGTGACCACCACCCAGTCGGGTGCGTGGTCACGGTTCATTAAGGCGCCGGTGGCCGCGGTCTTCTCAAGGACGGCGGCAGACTCCGCCTCGCTTCGGTGGATGTCCAGGTGGAGCCGGCTGGTGTTGGGGGCGGGAGTCTCCTGGAACCAGACCGAGGGGCCGCGGCCGTACGGATCCACCAGGTCCGTGCCGGAACCCTTTTTGTATCCCAGGGCAACGCGCCACACCTCGGAGATTTCGGCGGCGTCAGTGGTGTCTATCCCCACCTCAACCGTCCGGTACAGGCCGGGTTCGGCTGTTGCTCCAGCCTCGGCGGCGGCAGCACCCGCAGCCGCGGCAGCCGTCACGTCACGGGAGGTGACCTCCCCGCCGGCGTCGTGGGAGGTATAGCGCAGGAACACCCGGTTGTACCGCCAGTCGAGGTCCGGGTGGTGGTTTTGTTCCTCCGCGAGGCGTCCGACGGCGGCAATCAGCTGAAGCGCTGCGGCCGCCGTCGGCGTTTTGTACACCGTCACGAGTCCGCCGAGGCGGTACCGCCAGTCCGGGAGGCGGCCCAGGGCCTCGTCAATGCCGGACCTGGTGAGTATGTCTTCCGTGCCCGCCACAGCTGGCTCCTCGGGTAGTCCCTGATCAGTACGGCACCGGCGGCCCGCAGCCTAAAGCAAAGGTCAGAGGAACTCTGCCCGGCCTTCCATGGCCGAGGACGCCAGAGCGTGCTCACGGCGCGGTATCCGCCCGGCCGCTTTCGCCAGCCTACCGGCGATCACAGCGTGTTTGAAGGCCTTCCCCATCAGGGCCGGGTTCTGGGCGCGGGTGACCGCCGTAGCCAGCAGGACGGCGTCGCAACCCAGTTCCATGGCGAGCGCAGCGTCGGACGCGGTGCCGATGCCGGCGTCCAGCACCACCGGCACCGAGGCGCGGGAGACGATGAGCTCGATGTTGTGCGGGTTGAGGATGCCCAGCCCGGTGCCAATCGGCGATCCCAGCGGCATGACTGCCGTTGCGCCGAGGTTTTCCAGCCGCAGGGCCAGGACCGGATCGTCATTGGTGTAGGCGAACACCTTGAAGCCCCGGTTCACCAGCTGTTCCGTTGCGTCCACCAGCTCGACTGCGTCCGGCAGGAGGGTCTGTTCGTCGGCAATCACCTCCAGCTTGACCCAGTCCGTTTCCAGTGCTTCGCGGGCCAGCTCGGCTGTCATGACGGCGTCCCGTGCGGTGAAGCAGCCGGCCGTGTTGGGCAGTACCCGGATGCCGTGGTCAATGAGGAGTTGGAAGAGCGAGCCGGTTTCGGCCGGCGAGTAGCGCCGCATGGCCACGGTGGTCAGCTCCGTACCGGAGGCCAGCAGTGCCGCGCCCAGCCCGTCCAGGCTCGGGGCCCCGCCGGTGCCCATGATCAGGCGGGAGCCGAGCTCCACGCCGTCGATGCACAGTGGGTCCGGGTGTCCGGTCTGGTTCAGTGTGTTGATCGTTTCTGACATGTTCAGCCTCCCTGGACTGCTGTGACCAGCTCGACGTCGTCGCCCTCGGCGAGCGCCGTGACGAACCACTGGCTGCGGGGTACTACTTCTGAGTTGCGTGCCACGGCCACACCAAGTTTCTGCCCGTCCGTCGCCTGCCCGTTGGCGGCAAGGGGACGGCCGGTGACCTGGCTGACCAGCGTGGAGATTGACGCGCCGTCGGACACGTCGTGCTGCGAGCCGTTAAGCGTGATGTTCATGCTGATTCCTTGGTGGGTTGAAGGGGGGCCTGGCGTTGGCCGGAGAACCTGGCCGGGCTGAACGGGAGCCAGCGCGGGTCCTCGCGCCCGTCCATGAGGTCCCGGCAGATGGTGGCCGCTGCGGGCGTCAGCAGCACACCGTGGCGGAAGAACCCGGTGGCCAGAATCAGGCCGTCCACCTGTCCGCCGGACCCGGGGAGCCCGACGCGGCCCAGCAAAGGGGCGTTGTCCGGCGTTGCGGGGCGGGCCCTTGCCGTGCTTTCGAGCAGCTCCAGCTCAGCGACCGCCGGCACCAGGACCTGGGCGTCGCGAAGCAGCTGGTAGACGCCGCCCGCGGACACTCCGCCTGATGACGCCCCGCAGTCCCACAGTCCGGGGCCGTCCCCGTCTGCTGCCGGCCCGGGAGCGGCCAACGCGTCTTCGCGCTGGGTTGCACCGATGACCACCGTGCCGTCACTCCTCGGGACGATGTAAACGGGAACCCCGTGGACCAGGCCGCGGACGGTGGCGGTGACCAGCGGTCGGAGATGCTCCGGGACGCGCAGCCGGAGAATATCGCCGTGTACGGGGCGCAGCGGCAGCCGGAGCCCGTCGGGCAGCCCGGCCAGCGATGCCGCCTGAAGCCCGTTGGCCACGACGGTTTCCCCCGCGGTGACCAGTCCCCCGCCAGCCAGCCTGGCACCGGCCACCCGGCCGTCCTTCCAGACCAGCGACGCCGCGCGGTCGGCAACGGCGAAGCCGTCGTCGGCACCCGCAACCGCGGATCCTTCAGGCTCCCCGTTGCCGGCCAGAGCTTCCCGCAGGCACGCCACCAGCTTGCGGGGATCCACCTGACGGTCAGCCGGAATGTCCAAAGCGCAGGAGATTGCGGGGCTCAGGAGGGATTCGCGGCTCCTGGCTTCCCTGACCGTCAGCGGTTCAACGTCCAGCCCGTGGGCCTGCTGCACAGCACGGAGGTCCATCAGCGCGCGGCGGTCGGCGGCGTCGGCGCCGATGGCAAGCGTGGGGGTGGCAAGGTAACCGGCATCGCCCGCCGAGTCCGCGGCCAGGTCCGCCGCGAACGCCGGCCACAGCCCGGAGGACTCAAGCATCAGTTCCAGGAGGTCCTCCTCCTGGTAGTGCAGCTCACTCACCGGGGCCAGCATGCCGGCCGCAGCCCAGCTGGCGCCGGAACCGGGTGCGTCATCAATAACCACCACGGAACGGCCCGAACGCCTTGCTTCCCAGGCTATGCCGTGTCCGATCACCCCGCCGCCGATCACGGCGACGTCAGCGTGCAGGTGGGCGGCAGCGGACGGGCTGCCGGTTGGCGGGATCATGTGGTTCCTTCCCTACGCCGGTATTAGCCGGATCAGGTCAAGCGGTCGGCTCTGACGCCCTCTCAGCCCGGCGCTTTATGACAGCTGCCGCAGGCTCCCGCAGTACCAGCCCAGTTTAGAGGAACTAGTCTGGTTTCCATGAACGCCGCCCTTTCTGACAGCACCGCCCCGTCCAACAGCGCACACCGGTCCGCCCGCCACGAGGCCCTCAGCGCGGCCGACGCCGGCGCTCCAGCCGCCGACGGCCTCAACGGTGCCCGGCTGTACCTGTGCACCGACGCACGCAGGGACCGCGGCGACTTTGCCGGGTTTGTTGATGCGGCATTCGCCGGGGGCGTGGACATCATCCAGCTCCGGGACAAGACCATTGAGGCTGCCGAGGAGCTGGACCTGCTGGCAGTACTGAAGGAGTCCGCCCATCGCCACGGACGGCTGTGGGCCGTCAACGACCGCGCCGACGTCGCGGTGCTGTCCGGGGCACCGGTATTCCACATCGGCCAAAAGGACCTGCCGCTGAAGGCAGCCCGTACCCTCCTGAACGGGAACGCAGCAATCGGGCTGTCCACCCACACCACGGCGCAGATCGACGCCGCCATCAGCGCGTCCGCCGCCGTGACGGCGGCTCCCACGGGACTGGACTATTTCTGTGTCGGACCCGTGTGGGCCACCCCCACCAAACCCGGCCGGGCCGCCGTCGGGCTGGACCTCCTAAGGTACGCGGCCGAATCTGTCAGGCAGTCCGAGTCCGTTCCCGGCGTGGCAGCCGTCCCCTGGTTCGCCATCGGCGGCGTGGACCTGGACAACGTGGAGCAGGTGGTTGAAGCGGGCGCCAGCCGGGTTGTGGTAGTCCGGGCCATCACCGAAGCCACGGACCCCGCTGCGGCCGCCGCGGCACTGCTTAAGGCCCTGGACGCCGCCGGCTCCTAGTTAAGGACCTGGACGCGGCCGGCTTCCGGAACTCCGGCCCGGGAGTCCCGATTGCGTGCACTATCAGCGGAAATCGGGCTAACCTGAATTTCGTGTCACATCATCGTCTGGCCCCAAATGTCCACGAGCACACCAATGCCCTCGAGGAGGCGCTCAGTGCGCTCCGGACCGAGCTGGAACTGCCGGGCACCTATCCTGCCGAGGCCGTCCGTGATGCTGAAGCCGCTGTCTCCTCCCGGCGGCTTCCGGACGCCGACCTGACCGGCGTCGACTTCCTCACCATTGACCCGGAGTCCTCTACCGATCTTGACCAGGCCCTGTTTATTGAGCGCGCCGGCACCGGCTACCGGGTTCTCTACGCCATCGCCGATGTTCCCTCGTTCGTGGTTCCGGGCGGCCCGCTGGATGCCGAGACCCGCCGTCGGGGGCAGACGTTCTACGCTCCCGACGGCCGCATCCCGCTTCATCCGGAGGTCATCAGCGAGGGCGCCGGAAGCCTCCTTGCGGGCCAGCTCTGTTCCGCCTTTGTCTGGGACTTCCAGCTGGACCAGGCCGCCCAGGTAACGTCGGTATCCGTCCGCCGGGCCCGGGTCCGCAGCCGTGCCAAACTCAGCTACAAGGGCGCCCAGACGGAACTCGATGCCGGCACGGCCTCGCCGGTGTTGCAGCTCCTGAAGGAAGTGGGCCTGAAGCGCGTTGAGCTGGAGCGGGAACGTGACGGCGCGAGCCTGAACATGCCCGAGCAGGAGATCGTCCAACTGCCCGACGGCGGCTACCGGATCGCCGCGGCTCCCCAGCTCCCGGTGGAGGACTGGAACGCCCAGATCTCGCTGATGACCGGGATGGCCGCCGCCAAGCTGATGCTGGAAGGCAGGGTGGGCATCCTGCGGACCATGCCCGCTCCCGACGAACGCTCCCTGGGACACTTCCGGCTGCAGACCGAGGCACTGGGCAAACCCTGGGATGGGGAGGCCGGCTATGGGGAGTACCTGCGCACGCTTGACCCCACCGATCCGCGGCAACTGGCCATCATGCACTCGGCCGGAATGCTCTTCCGGGGGGCCAGTTACACAGCGTTTGACGGCGAAATTCCGGATGACGCCCGCCAGTCCGCTATCGGCGCCGCGTACGCACATACCACTGCTCCGCTTCGCCGGCTGGTGGACCGCTTTGTACTGGTGATCTGCGAGGCCCTCAGCAACGGCTGCCAGGTGCCGGTTTGGGCCAGGGAAGCGCTGCCCTCCCTGCCGGTGATCATGGCCGGCTCCGATCAGCTGGCCGCCCGGATGGAGCGCCTGGCCCTGGACACCGTGGAAGCCGCCCTGCTGGTCAACCACGTGGGGCAGGAGTTCGACGCGATCGTCATTTCAGGGTCCAAGCCGCAGAAGGAGAACGGCAACGGCAAGAACGGCAACGGCTCCAACGGAAACGGCAACGGCAAGAACGGCAACGGCAAGAACGGCAACGGCCCCTCCGGAATCATCCAGATAGCCGAGCCCGCCGTGACGGCACGCTGCGCCGGGGACCTCGAATCAGGCACCAAGGTCCGCGTCCGGCTTCTCTCCTCGAACATCACCACGCGGGAAGTCCATTTCGAGCTGGTCGGGGAGCCGCAGGGCAGCCGAATGGGGCAAAGCCGGGATTAGGAGCCCTTGCCGGTAGACTGAAGGAGTAGATATGGATGCCCGGTCGTTGATTTCCTTGATTTTGAATTCAACAAGCCCGCCCCTACGCGATCTTGAGATACGCCCGCTGGTCACCAGTGCCAGCAATTAGATAGCC
>DATFAE010000333.1:0-3997 GCA_035254945.1 Arthrobacter sp.
GGTCGCCATGACCGGCGGCGTCAACCAGTTCGCCCGCAGCTGGAAAGTGGAAATGTCGGATCCGGTGACCGGAACCTCCGTGGATGCCCAGTATGTCGTGGAGCAGATGGCGGAACCCATCGGCTGATCCTGGTACTCCAAAGCTGGCTTACGAAGTGGGGAGGGAATGCATGATCCTCATCTGCTCCCAGCTCCGCACCGAAGCCGCGATGCTCTGGTTTGACCGGTTCCGGTCCAGTGAGGCAAGTTCGACGGCGATGGCCTGGGACGCCGAACATCGCCGACCACCTCGACGTACTCGTCCAGGACGGCGCCCTGACCAGCCAGCGCTAACCGGTTCCCTGTAGCATCTTGACCATGCCCACTGCGCTCGATATGGCAGGTCCCATCCTGGAAATGCTGACCTGGTTATGCCTGCCTGCCGGGCTGATGCTCCTGGTGTATGCAGGGATCCTGCGGCGCTTCGTGAACCCGTGGGTGGTGGCCGAAGGCGTGGTTTATGCGGATGCGAGCGGAACGGGCTTCCGGTGGTTTGACCATAAATACCAGATCCACCACGCGCCCATGTCCCCGCACGATATCAAGGACATGGCTGTGGGGGACACCCTCCCCATCTACTACCACCCCAAGCGCCCCACCCAGTGGCAGACCGTGGTGCCGGAGGCATCCGGCAGGACTGCCGTTGTGGTGGGGCGGCTGCTCACCGGCGTCGGCACGGTGGCCCTCATCGTAGGCTTCATGCTGCCCATGTTCTAGAGGAATCAGCTGATCCGCCCCGCCGTGGGCGGTTCAGCTGACATACCCCATCCGGAGGGCATTAGGAAGTGCCTTCAGGGACTTGTGCTGAGGGGAACCCCTGCCTAGCGTGGGGCCCATGGCTGCTGGACCCAACGCGGGGTTAGACGGACCCGCCTCAGATGCAATGCTGAAGCTGGGCCGTTTTTTCACGAAATGGGACCAGACCGACGACGGCAGGGCAGTCTTCCGGGAGGGCGGCCGCAAGGGGGACATCTTCTACCGCGACCGGTGGAGCCACGACAAAGTGGTCCGCTCCACCCACGGCGTGAACTGCACCGGGTCCTGCTCCTGGAAGGTGTACGTCAAGGACGGCATCATCACCTGGGAATCCCAGCAGACCGACTATCCCTCGGTGGGGCCGGACAGTCCTGAATACGAACCACGAGGCTGCCCGCGAGGGGCAGCCTTTTCCTGGTACACCTACTCACCCACGCGGGTCCGTTTCCCCTACGCGCGCGGCGTCCTGGTGGAGATGTACCGGGAGGCCAAGGCCCGGCTCGGTGACCCGGTCCTCGCCTTTGCCGAAATTGCGGCGGATCCGGACAAGCGTCGCCGCTACCAGCAGGCCCGCGGCAAGGGCGGCCTGGTCCGGGTCTCCTGGCAGGAAGCGATCGAGATCGCTGCCGCCGCCCACGTGAACACGATCAAGACCTACGGCCCGGACCGCTGCGCCGGCTTCTCGCCGATCCCCGCGATGTCCATGGTTTCGCACGCTGTGGGAACCCGCTTCATCCAGCTGATCGGCGGGGTGATGACGTCCTTCTACGACTGGTACGCGGACCTGCCCGTGGCCAGCCCGCAGGTCTTCGGGGACCAGACCGACGTCCCGGAATCCGGGGACTGGTGGGATGCCCGTTACCTCATGATGTGGGGCTCCAATGTCCCGGTCACCCGGACCCCGGACGCGCATTGGATGGCCGAGGTCCGGTACCGCGGCACCAAGGTGGTCACGGTCAGCCCGGACTACGCGGACAACACCAAGTTCGCCGACGAATGGCTCCCGGCCCAGGCCGGCACGGACGCTGCGCTCGCCATGGCCATGGGCCACGTCATGCTCAGGGAATTCTTCGTCGATCGCGACGTGCCCTTCTTCTCCGACTACGTCCGCCAGTACACGGATCTGCCGTTCCTGGTCAGGCTGGTAAGGCGCGACGACGGCGCGCTTACGCCGTCGAAATTCCTCACCGCCCTGGATCTCCCGGGGGAGTCCGGGGCTGAGGACGCGGCGTTCCGCACCGTCCTGTTCGACAAAAAGGCGGGCGGGCCCGCCGTCCCGAACGGTTCCATGGGGTTCCGCTACTCCGGCAGCGGCGAGGGCAAGTGGAACCTGGATCTCGAGGGGATCGAACCGGCGCTGTCCCTGCGGGAGGTCTCGGGGGAAAGCGCAGAGATCCTGCTCCCGTGCTTCGAGCAGGCTGACGGCACCGGCAGCGTGCTCCGGCGCGGGGTGCCGGTTCTTGAGGTGGACGGCCATCTCGTCACCACAGTGTTCGACCTGATGCTGGCCCAGTACGGCGTGGGCCGGGAAGGGCTTCCGGGCGAGTGGGCTGCCGGCTACGAGGACGCTGCAACGCCCTACACCCCGGCCTGGCAGGAGGAGATCACCAGCGTTCCCGCACAGGCCTGCATCCGGGTTGCCCGCGAATTTGCCCGCAACGCCGAGCAGTCCAAGGGCCGGTCCATGATCATCATGGGCGCCGGGATCTGCCAGTGGTTCCACGGCGACACCACCTACCGGGCCGTGCTGGCGCTTGTGATGCTGACCGGCTGCATGGGCCGCAACGGCGGCGGCTGGGCGCACTACGTAGGGCAGGAAAAAACACGTCCGGCGACGGGATGGGTGTCGCTGGCCAACGCGCTGGACTGGTCCCGGCCGCCGCGGACCATGATCGGCACCGGCTACTGGTACATGCACACGGACCAGTGGCGGCAGGACGGCTACTCCGCGGATGCGCTGAAATCACCGCTTTCCACCGGCGCCCTGGACGGTATGCACACCGCCGACGCCCTGGCCCAGTCCGCACGGCTTGGCTGGATGCCGTTCTATCCGCAGTTTGACCGCAACCCGCTGGACCTAGCGGACGAGGCGGAGGCCGCCGTCGCCGCCGGCACCGCGAAAGACACCCCCGGCTACATCGCAGAAGCGCTCAAGAACCGCACCTTGCACCCGGCGATCGAGGACGTGGACGCCCCGGAGAACTGGCCGCGGACCCTGGTGCTCTGGCGCTCCAACCTGTTCGGCTCCTCCGCCAAGGGCAACGAATACTTCCTGCGGAACCTGCTAGGCACCCACAACAACGTCCTGGGCAAGGACCACGCCGAAGGACTCAAACCCAGAGACGTGAAATGGCACAACCAGGCGCCGGAAGGAAAACTGGACCTCCTGGTGTCAGCCGACTTCCGGATGACCTCCACCACGCTGCTGTCCGACGTCGTGTTCCCGGCCGCCACCTGGTACGAGAAGCATGACCTGTCCTCCACGGACATGCACCCGTTTGTGCACGCCTTCACGCCGGCCATCGATCCGCCGTGGGAAACGAAGACGGACTTCGACACCTTCCACCTGCTGGCCCGGAAGTTTTCCCGGCTGGCCAAAACCCACCTGGGCGTCCGCCGGGACCTGGTTAGCGTGCCGCTGCAGCACGACACCCCCGGCCAGCTCGCCCAGCCCGGCGGGATCGTGCGCGACTGGCGGGAGGCCGGCATCCCCGCCGTGCCCGGGCAGAACATGCCCGTCTTTTCGGTTGTGGAACGGGACTACACGGCCATCGCGGACAAACTCGCCGCCGTTGGGCCCCTGGCCGACAAGCTGGGCTTCACCGTCAAGAACGTCACCTACAAGCTCGCCGGCCCGCTGGACCGTCTCAGCCGCTCCAATGGCGTGATGCTCGGCGGCGCCGCGGACGGCCGGCCGGCGATCGACACCGACGCGAAAATGGCCGAGGCCATCCTGGCGTTCTCCGGCACCACCAACGGGGCACTGTCCGTGCAGGGCTTCAAGGACCTGGAAGTCCGCACCGGCCGGAAACTGGCTGACCTGTCTGAAGGCTCCGAGGAAAAGTTCATCACGTTCGCCCAGACCCAGGCCGGCCCGGTCCCGGTGATCACCTCGCCGGAATGGTCCGGCTCCGAAACCGGCGGCCGGCGCTACGCGCCCTTCACCATCAACATCGAACGGCTCAAGCCCTTCCACGCCCTG
>DATFAE010000334.1:0-12087 GCA_035254945.1 Arthrobacter sp.
GCCTGGCCGCCGGAGAGGCCCGTCATGGGTGCGTCAGGGCCGGTTTCCAGCCCCAGGTCGGCCAGGACTGGCGGGATCCGTTCGTCGAGATCGGCGGCGCCGGAGGCCATCCAGCGGTCAAAGGCCAGGGAGTAGGCATCGTCGGCTCCGGGGGCGCCCGAACCCAGGGCTTCGGCGGTGGATTCCATCTCCGCCGTCGCCTGGGCGCAGCCGGTGCGTCGCGCGATGTAGGCGGCCACGGTCTCGCCCGCCACCCGCTCGTGCTCCTGCGGCAGCCACCCCACGAAGGCGTCGGCGGGGGCCAGGCTGACGGACCCGCCCTGCGGTTGGTCCACTCCTGCGAGCAGGCGCAGCAGGGTGGACTTGCCGGCACCGTTGGCTCCCACGACGCCGACGACGTCACCCGGGGATACGGTCAGCGACAGCTTGGAGAAGAGCGTCCGGTGGTCGTGGCCTCCGGAAAGGTCTTTGGCAACCAGGGTTGCAGTCATGGGTCGATCCTCTCGATGCTGCCGGACCGCGGGGAGTCCCACTGGGGCGGTGGCCGGCGATGATGCCCCGGAACTCCGCAGAAAACCGCGGTAAAGCCCGGGAAACCGGGGTGGTTCCGCCCCGTACGCGGCAGGGCATAAAAGAACCCGCCGGTCCGGACTTGGGGGGTGTACGGACCAACGGGCTCGACCATCAAGCATAGTTGAATCGGTACTCCGCGTAAAATCCCGGCGGGCCCGGCACGCTAAAATTGCGGTATCCATCCGTTCTGCAGAGAGCAATCCATGCCCCTCCCCGCCAAGGCGTTCCAGCGCTGGCTGCAAGGCGTTGCGCCCAACGCCAGCACGGCCGACGTCTGCCGGGTCTCCGGGATCAAGCGGACCACCCTGGCCCAGCAACTGGTCCGCGGGAAGGTAGCCGAGACCACCGTGGTGAGTATCAGCCGTGCCTACGGCGTCAGCCCCCTTTCGGCCCTCGCCGGCTTCGATGCCTATCGTGACCTTGCAGCGCCGGTGCCGCCCACCCGGCGTGAACTGGTCAGCCAGATCTCCACGCCGGACCTCCTGCGCGCCGTGCTGTCCCGCGCGGCGGTGGATCCCGCCGGCCAGTCGCCGGCGGAGCGGCCCGCGCTGAGCCCGGCGCCGCACGCCACCTCAGTCAAGAACTGGGTCGAGGCAATCGATGACGGCGAGCTGCGGCACCGCGTCTCGGCCGCCACCGGCGTCGCACCGCAAAACTATTCCGCCCAGCTGACGGCAAACCGGCTCTCCCCCGAACTGGCCATCGCCACCTCCTTGGCCGCCGGCGTCGGCGCCGCCGGCGGGCTGGTGGCCACAGGACTGATCACCGAAGCGGAAGCCGGCTGGCCACCTGACGCCCGCCAGGCCGCCCTGGACAGCCTGCCGGATGGCGAGCTGACCACGTTGGCCGGCGAGCGCCTGCAGGCCCTGGGAAAAACCCTGAAACGCCAGGAACATGACCAAGAACAAACCGACAAAATCTGGGAGAACCTGGGATGATCGTTATCCTCCAGTGGTCCACCCTGGCCGTCTGCGGCCTCGTTGCCATTGCCCGAATTCCGAGCGCCCTGCGGGGTGAAAACCGGACCGTGTTCTGGATTTTCGCGCTCATGACACTGGCCATCCTGCTCAGCATCGAGGCTCCGTACGTCGCCATTGACCGGGCGCTGGGCGGTTTCAACCTGGCAAACCTCATCCTGCGTTTTGTCATCTTCGCCGCCATCTTCTGCGTCGGCATCCGCGTCACACGTGGCTTTGGGGCCACCGATGGCTACCGGCTGCTGACCGGCCCTACCGGGATGGCCGTCCTTGCCGTGGTGTCGCTGGCCGTGATTGGCGTGTTCCTGATGATGGACTCGGCAGGGTCATCCTCGGGGTTGACGCAAATATCCGCCAGGGGCGGCATGGATGCTGTACTGGTGGAATACTACGGCGCGGCGGGCAGGGCGTATCCCGCCTATGTGTCCCTGGTGCTGTTGCCTGCCATGGTGCGTGCCGTCCGCAGTTCGCTGCCCCTGCCGATCCGTTGCGCAGCGTTTCTGCTGGCGGTTGGGGCGGTTGCAATCGCCCTGACTTTGCTTTTCCCCGTGATTCCTCCCAGCTGGGGACCGGCCGAGTTCGTGATCAACTACACGGCCATCCTCTGCTTCGTTGTGGGACTGGCGCTTATCTGGGCGGCCAAGGTCCGTTACGGACGCAGCGCGGCGAGGCCAGGGACTTTTACTGAAAAGTAACTCCGGCAAATTCACAAAATCATTAGAATATGAAACAATCATGAATGTGTGAAGGCGAGGCGTGAGGGCGTTTACGAACGGGGATAAATTCTTAGACGTTGCGCCTCAGTGTTCTTCACACGCATTGGGGGGATGAGTGGTGGCGGCCGTTGGGGACCGCCCCCACTCAGCCTGTTTAACGGGCAGTTTGGCCCACGGTCCGGGTGTCGGCCGTGGAGGCCGTGCCCAGCTCACGCTGAACCCTCACACTGCACCGGGGGAAGCACTTCCGTGCCCAGCAATTCGATGGCTTCAAGGACGGTTCCCTGCGGTACGGAGGACAGGTCCAGCTGGAAGATCTGCCGGTTGTGCTGCATATGCCCGTGCATCCCGACGACCTTTTCGGCCAACTATTCCGGGTTGCCCACAAACAGTGCACCGCCGGACGCATTCTCCATGTTGTAGGTGACTCCACTGCCGTCGGCGAGGCGGGCCCGCTCCAGGAGATCCTGCGTGTTTTGTTCAGGGGACACCGTGCTGCCGTGAACGGGGTCCCGGTGGATGTCGCCGAAGGTGAAGATTCCCAGTTCCATGCCTGATCCAAGCAATAGATGCATTTGCATATTCCCTCAGTCGGGGGAATCCCAGTCAGGAGCCTGCGTGAAGCAGGCGCCTGACTGTCAGGGCACGAACCTCAAGGTGACCAGCTGGAAGGGGCGCAACGCCAGGGTGACCCCGCCCGGCCCGGCGGCCGCCACACCCGGCGCCTTCACCGGCCGTTCCAGCAGGTCCGTCGCGTACACGTCCCTGACCGGGAAGTTGGCCGTCAGCGGCCCGGTTGAACGTTGGCCCAGGGACTCGTAAAGCCGGACGATGACATCTCCCGAGCCGTCCTCGGCAAGCTTCACGGCCTCGATGACCAGGGCGGTGTTGCCAACGGTGAACAGGGGCTCCACCGGTTTGGCGCCCCGCACGATCCTCGGCGCGAGGTTGGTGCGGTACCCCTCCTCCACGGCCTCGGCAATGCCGGCGCCGGGCCGGATGGTGACGGTCAGCTCGTGGTGCCCGCGGTCCGCGGCGGGGTCCGGGAACTTGGGGGCCCGCAGGAGCGAGAGCCGGACGGTGGTGGTGGTTCCGCCGTCGTCCTCCCGGATGTTCCTGGTGACGTCGTGCCCGTACGTGGACGAATTCGACACCGCGACGCCATAGCCCGGTTCGGCCACATGGATCCACCGGTGGGCGCAGATCTCAAACTTGGCCGCTTCCCAGGAGGTGTTGACGTGCGTGGGGCGGTAGACGTGGCCAAACTGCGTTTCGGAGGCGGAACGGTCAGCCCGGACGTCCAGGGCGAAGCCCAGCTTGAGGAGCTTTTCGCTCTCCTGCCAGTCGACGGCGGTGGTGATGGTCAGCGAATCGCTGCCAGGTGCCAGCGTGATCCGCTGGGTGACAGGTGAGGAACCGGCGACACGCTCCACAATGACGGCGGCGGACTGTCCGCCGGTCTCCAGCCGCACTTCCTGCGCCTCATCCAAGGCGGTGACGTGGCGGCGGTAGAACTCGTCGATGTCCCACGCGTCCCATTCATTGGGCGTGTCCCGGTGCAGTTCCAGAAGGTTGCCGCGTAGTCCGGGCGCGATTGCTTCCCGTCCGCTGGCGTAATCCGTGAGGGACGCGATCAGCCCGTTGGCATCCAGGACAGCGCGGATGACTCCGTTATCCAGCACGTATCCGCCGTCCAGTTCCAATGCGCTGACTGGCTGGCCGGCTGCCTGCCGTTCGGCGGCACCCAGCGCCGGGACGCCGTCGCGGGGGTGGGGCGCCGCGTTGAGCAGGAACTCACGTGTGCCTTCGCCGAGCAAGGCGGCCGCGGCCTGGGCGATGAGCGCCTCAAGGCCGGCGCTGATGGCAGCGTAATTCCGCTCGGCGTCCTGGTGGACCCAGGCAATGGAGCTGCCGGGGAGGATGTCGTGGAACTGCTGGAGCAAGACCAGGCGCCACAGCCTCTTGAGCTCGGCTGCGGGGTAGCTGAAGGATCCGCCCGTGCGGACGGCGGCGGTGGCACACCAGAGTTCGGCTTCGCGGAGGAGGTGCTCGCTGCGGCGGTTGCCGCGCTTGGTCTCCGCCTGGCTGGTGTAGGTGCCGCGGTGGAGTTCCAGGTACATTTCGCCTACCCACACGGGCAGGACGGTGTACTCCTCCTGCGCCTGGGTAAAGAAGCTTTCGGCGGAGCCCACCCGGACCTTGGGCGAGCCTTCCAGGTCCCTGGTGCGGTATGCGGCAGCCAGCATCTCGCGGGTGGGTCCGCCGCCGCCGTCGCCATAACCGAACGGGACCAGCGAGGTGGTGCCCCGCCCGTGGTCGCGGTAGTTCCGTTCGGCGTGCGCCAGTTCGCGTCCGCTGAGCTCGGAGTTGTAGGTGTCCACCGGCGGGAAATGCGTAAAGAGCCGGGTGCCGTCGATTCCTTCCCAGTTAAAGGTGTGGTGCGGCATCCGGTTGACCTGGTTCCAGGAGATTTTCTGCGTGAGGAACCAGCGGCTGCCTGCCGATTTGACGATCTGCGGCAGGGCAGCGGAGTAACCGAACGAATCCGGCAGCCAGGCCTCGCGGCATTCGATGCCGAACTCGTCAAGGAAGAAGTTCTTGCCCTCGATGAACTGCCGGGCCATGGCCTCACCGCCGGGCATGTTGGTGTCCGATTCCACCCACATGCCGCCCACCGGCACGAACTGGCCGGCTTTGACCTTCTCCCGGATGCGTCCGAACAGCTCGGGGTAGAACTCCTTCATCCAGGCCAGTTGCTGGGCCGAGGAGCAGGAGAACACAAAGTCAGGGTCCTCATCCATCAGGGCCACGACATTGGAAAACGTCCTGGCACACTTGCGGATGGTTTCACGCACGGGCCAGAGCCAGGCGGAGTCGATGTGGGCGTGGCCGGTGGCCACCAGCTGGTGCGCTGAGGCGTAGGCGGGCCTGGACAGCACCTCCGCCAAAGCCGCCCGCCCTGCGGCGGCAGTGCCGGCGACGTTGTCCGGGTCCATGGCGTCCATCATCCGCTCGAGCGCGCGGAGTATTTCGTGGCGCCGCGGCTGCTCCATGGGAAGCTCATGCATCAGCCCGGCAAGCGTCCCGATATCCTGTTGGAGCTCCCACACCGTCTGGTTGAGTTCCGCGATGGCGATTCTCCCCAGCCGGTACTGCGGCGCAGTCCCGGCAGTGGCTTTGTCCCCGTATGGCGTGGCCGCGAAGGTCCAGCCCTGCGCGACGTCAGGGTTGGCAGCCGCCTCCACGTAGAAGTCCACGGCCATGCCGCTGCCCAGCAGCTTCAGCGGGATGTACTGGTTCCGCGGCGAGATGGCCTTGATGATGGTGCCGTCCGGGCGCCACGCGATCCCCTCGCACTGGAAGCCCGGGATCTCGGTGGTGAAGCCAAGGTCCACCACGATCTCCACCGTGGTGTCGGGCCCGGTCCCCCAGGATTCCGGGACGTCGCCCTGCAGCCTCAGCCATTTGGTGCCCCAGGGCTTGCCCCATGCGGCATCGGGCTCCTGCGGCACGAAGTCGTGGCGCAGCGCCTCCATCACGCTCACAGGCTCGTCCGGGACATCCCAGCTGCTGAGGTTCAGGGGAACGCTGCGGGTGTAGACAGCAGGGATGATCCGTTCGCGTACGAAACGGTCCAGGCGGACTTCCGTGATCCGGCGGTCGTCATGCAATGTAAGCCCTCTTTTAACGCTTGAAACTGGATCAAAGTGTCCATTCGATGGATAAAATCTACTGCTTAGTAGCCTAATAACCAAGCCTCTGCGGGCTGGGTTCCGCTGCCGGTTTTTATCCCCGAAGCTCCACCGGATCCTCAGCCGGGGCAGGGACGGTGACCCTGTGCTGCCCGGCATAAACGTTCAGGCTTGTCCCCCGGCTGAAGCCCGCCAGGGTCACTCCGCTCGCTTCGGCAAGCTCAACCGCCAGGCTGGAGGGCGCGCTCACTGCAGCCAGCACCGGGATGCCCGCCAGGGCCGCCTTCTGTACCAGTTCGAAAGACGCCCGCCCGGATACCTGCAGCACCAGCCCGGACAGCGGAAGCATGCGCTCCCGCAGCGCCCAGCCCACCACTTTGTCCACAGCGTTGTGCCGGCCCACGTCCTCGCGGAGGCACAGAAGCTGCACCCCGCCGTCGTCCTCTATCCTGAACAGTCCTGCGGCGTGCACTCCCCCGGTCACATCGAAAACGGCCTGGGCCTCACGAAGGCGGTCCGGCAGCGACGCGAGAATGGCTGCGGGCACCGATACCGGGTCTGCCGCAGGGCTGTAGTGGGAGGACTTCCGGACGGCCTCGATTGAGTCCGTGCCGCAGATGCCGCAGGAGCTGGAGGTGTAGACGTTCCGGCCGATCGTCGGAACCTCGACGTCGGGGCGCAGCTGGGCCTCCACGACGTTGAAGGTCTGCACGCCGTTTTCGTCTTCCCCGGCGCAGAACCGCAGCGACACAAGCTGTTCCGGAGTCCAGATAATCCCTTCGGACACCAGGAATCCGGCCACGAGGTCAAAGTCGTCGCCGGGAGTGCGCATCGTCACCGAAAAGGAGAGGGAACCGAGCCGGATTTCGAGTGGTTCCTCGACGGCCAGGGTGTCCTCCCGGTGCCGCACGGGGAATTCGAGGGCCTGGGGTGACCCGTCCAGCACGTACCGGTGCACCTTGCGGCGTTGCGTAACGCGGCCCATTTCCTATTCCCCGTCCTGCGGGCGGAAGTCCCGCAATGCTTGCCGTTGCTGCCGGTCCGGGCCAGGGTGCCTGTTCATGACTCCATCATTGCAAGCGCAGGCGCGCTAAGCCAGCGGCGCCCACGGTCAGCCCAGGAGCGCACTCCAGTCCACCGGACCCGCCGGTTCCGCCGTCTTTGAACCGGCCTTACGGGTTGCACGCGCCGGCGTCTTGGGCCTGGTTCCCGGGGGGTCGGGGACTGTGAGCGGCGGGCCCCAGGGCAGGGCGAACGCGTGGACGGTTTCACCGAGTTGCACTCCGTGGGGAGGCACCACCAGCACCCCGTGGGCCGACGCCAGGCCCCGCATCATGCCGGGGCCGGTGTGCTGGGCAGGCGAGGCCATGCCATACAGCAGCCGGAAGGGCATCAGCCGGGTCCGGCCGGGATCAGGCTCGATAGTGGTTCCGCACGGGACATCCTGCACGGCCGGCATGGAGCCATGCCCCAGTGCCGCGAGCAGCGGCGCGCCAACGGTGGACAATGCCATCATGGCGGCCAGCGGGTTCCCAGGGAGTCCCAGGACAAACCGCCCGTCCGGCAGCTCCGCGAGGACCGCGGGATGGCCGGGACGCATGGCAATCCCGTCGATAAGCAGCCGTCCGCCCAGCTCCGCGACGGCCCGGCGAAGGTGGTCGGTTCCGGACTGGCCCGTACCGCCGGTGGTGATGACGACGTCGGCAGGCAGGACGGCGGGAACATCACCGCCGGGCTCGGCGACGTCTTCAAGGGCGGCCAGCCATTCCTCGTAGGAGTCGCCGATCTTTTCCTGCCCGGCAGGGATGCCGCCCAGCATGTCGATGACGGCGGCAAGCTGCGGGCCGAACGTGTCACGTACCTGCCCGGGGGCTGGAAGTCCGTGCGTCACCACCTCGGATCCGGTCAGCAGCATCTTGACCACTGGCTTGCCCTGCACCAGCAGGTCATCGTGGCCAGCCAGGGCAGCCACGGCAAGATGGGCCGGGTTGAGGGTGGCGCCCGACTTGACCAGCACCTCTCCCATGGCAGCTTCCTCGCCGGCCTTCCTGATGTGCTGGCCGTTCTTCGGCTCGCCGGGGCGCGCGGCGCCGCCGACCATCAGGATGGGGAGCCCGTCGTCGTCGGTGCCCAATACCGCGCTTTCGCTGCGGAGCACGGCTTTGGCCCCGGCGGGGATCAGCCCGCCGGTGACGATGGGACTGGCCTGGTGCGGTGCCAGCCGTTGGCCTGCCTCTGCCAGGATCCACGGGCCGCCGCCGTTGACGGCCCAGCCGTCCATGGCGGAGGAGGCATAGTGCGGCATGTCCTGGAGGGCGGTGATGTCCTCGGCCAGTGCCCGGCCCAGGGCCTGCTGCAAGGGAACCCGTCCGGGCGGTATGGGCGCCGCGGCGCCGAAGGCAGCCTGGCGCGCCTCCTCCCAGGTGTGGGCCAGATGCCTGGCGGGTTCGTCCTGCGCGTCCTGTCTGGGTGTTTCGCCGGGGGCGGCCGTCATTCGCCGGGGGTCCCGGCGGAAGCGGAGTCGTAGTCCGCAGCCAGGGAGCGCGCCACGTCCATGGCCGCTGACATGGATGCGGTGTCCGTCGCCTGCCCAGAGCCTGCGGCCAGCCCTGCTGCGAAGCCCGCGATGAAGGTGGTCAGGGGCGCAGCCGGACGCACGACGGAATGCGCAGCCACCCCGGCCAGCGAGAGGATGGCGTTAACATCTACCTGGACGCCCTCGAGCTCGTAGGCCTGGAGGAGCGCCCTGCACCATTCCTCCAGCGTCTCATCCTGGCTTTTCACTGTCTGCCTCCCAAATCAACTGCGGCCATGCAGGTCCGGAAACTGGTCCTGGTTCCTGGCCGGCCACTCCAAGCGCGGTGGCATCATCCCAGGTGTCCACGTCATCCGTGGAGCCTGCCGGGACGGTGACAAGCTGCACGTCCAGCCTAGCAAGGAGAGCGGACACGGAGGCATTCATTAACGTACCGCGGGAGTTGAGGTCCTGCACTGAACGCTGCAGCGCGGGAGTGTTGTAGATGCCGGCCAGGGGCTGCCGGCGCCCGTCGGCTGAGACTGCTACGGCGCCGTCACCTGGGCGGAGGGACTGCCGAAGGGCATCAACAGCCTGGCCCACGTTCGGCATGTCGCAGGCCAGCAGCAGGGTGAAGGGCGGACGCGGGCCGGCCGTTCCTGCCAGGGCGGTCAGCCCCGCACCGATGGCCGCCGCTGGCCCGGCGAACGGGGGATCCTCCCGGCACGTGATGACTCCCGCGGGCAGGGGTCCCGGGTCCGGGCCTACCACCACGACCGACTGCGCGCCTGCGGCCGCGTCCAGGGACCGCTGCAGGAGCGTGCCGCCGTCGTAAACCAGCGACTGCTTGGGCACCCCGCCGAGGCGCGACGAACGGCCGCCCGCCAGGATGACGGCATCAAATTCGAAAGCATCAGGAACCACGTTCCCAGCCTAGCGGGGCCGGGAAGGGTCCGCTCAGGCAACGTGTTCAAGCAGCCGTTCACGCAACGGTTCAGGCAATGTGTTCAGGCAGCCCGTTCCGGCAGCAGGAAGGGGTCCCATGCCGGCGTGGGCTTCTCCAGCTCCTTGATCTGCCAGATGGTGCCGTGCGGGGGTTCCGGCGTGAACCGGAGTTTCCACCCCATCTCGCCCGGTGTGTGGTCGCCTTTGACGTTATTGCAGCGCAGGCAGGCGGCAACCAGGTTTTCCCAGGAATCTGCGCCGCCACGGGACTTGGGCTGAACATGGTCAATGGTGTGCGCCGCTTTTCCGCAGTATGCGCACCTGTGTCCGTCCCGGCGCAGCACTCCCCGGCGGCTCACGGCGGTGGTCTGGTTGTATCGGGGGCGGATGTAGCGGTTCAACAGGATCACGGACGGGCGGCCCAGAATCTCCTGTGGCCCCACTACAGGGTCCTCGCCTTCCGCTACAACGCTTGCCTTCCCCGTGAGCACAAGGACCAGCGCCCGGCGGAAGGTGATAACCGCCAGCGGTTCATATCCAGCATTCAGAACGAGAGTGCGCATGCACGTACCTCTTCACGGCCGCACCCGTCAGGGGCGCGAGGGCCGGCTGCCCTCGGCATGTCCGGGCTATGGATCGACACCACAAGAGTAAACAAAGAATGCCGGGATCAACTAATCCAAGGTTTGGGTGCGCGCGCGTGTTGCTGTCCTGTTGCCGGGACCATGATCCGTCTCATGCCTTAAAAGCGGAGGACCCCCACCATGGGCGGGGGTCCTCGAAACGCTGCCGGGAACTAGCTGACGCGGATGAAAACCGGGCCGGAACCAACGTTGGCGCTGAAAACAACAGTCTGGTTGCCGTTGTAGCCACCGTGTACGGCTTGGCCGTTACCGGCGTAGACAGCAATGTGGGCAACGCCCGCGCCGCCGTCGGCGTAGTAGATCAGGTCGCCGGGCTGGGCCTCGGCGGCACTCACGGTCTGTCCCAGGGACAGGTAGCCAGCGGGCCAGTCGTGGAAGTTGATGCCCACGGCGGCCAGGGAGTTCGTGACCAGCATGGTGCAGTCCTGCATCACGCCAAGCTGAGCGTAGGCTGCGGACAGGATAGCCTGGCCCTTGCTGCTGGCGGCGACCGGCGCCTTCGGCGCGGTCGGAGCTGCGGCGACGGTGATGGCGGCTGCAGGCTGCGGGGCCGGGGCGGCGGGAGCCTCAACCTCGGGCTCGGGTGCTTCAACAACGGGAGCCGGCGTGGTGGTCACAGCAGGCTTCTCGTAGGAGATCGCAATGGTGGAAGCAGCCGAAATGATGGCCGGAGCGGAAACTTCAACCTCAAGGTTGGACGCAGAGGCAGATTCACGCTGAATGTTGGTATCTGCAGCGTTGGCAGCGATACCACTGGTCAGTACCAGGCCGGAAGCTGCAGCGATAACCGCGGCCTGACGGCCCATGCCACCGGCGTTGTCGCCGACGGCCTTGGCAATGACAGCCAGCGAGTTGGTCTTGGTGACCTCCGCGCGGTGCCGTGCAACAGTTGCACGTGTAGTCATTATTTCTCTCTTTCGTTTTCCTCAGGACCGCATAGGCAGGCCAAGGGCTTTGGGTGTGCCGGCATCTTGGGGGTACGCCGGCACACCCCGAACGGGGATTTAGCGAAAAGTGTTCTGGTGAAGAACGGTTCTTCTACTTCAGGGTGTAGAAAGAGCCGCCGCCCGTGGAGGCGACAGAGTGCAGCAGCGTTCCCTGTGAGGGGTTCAGGGCGCTGATCATCATGCCGTTGCCAACGTAGATGCCTACGTGGGCGCCGCCATTCTGTACTACAAGGTCACCGGGAGACGGTGTCGACGTGGGCGTCATTGCCGTCCACGCATTCACTCGGGGAATGCTGATGCCGGCCTGGGCGTAAACCCACTGGGTGAAGCCGGAGCAGTCCCAGCCGTTGGGAGAGGTGCCGCCCCATACATAGGGGTGGCCAATGCCGGTGTAGGCGATTGCTGCCAGGCCGGCGGCGGCAGCGGAGGACGCCGCGTCCGTCAGCTTGCTGGCTGCGGTGGCCGTTGCGTCGGAATCCCGCTCCGCGTCCGTGGACTGCGCCCGGAGCGTTTCGACCTTCGGGGCCGGCGTGGTCTTGACCACAGGGCGCTCGAAGGAGACGGTAGCGGTGGGGGCAGCGGTGACTGCAAGAGCCTGCGCGGAACCGGACTCAGTGGAGGCGGACACGCCAGCGGTGGTGTCCGCTGCGTTGGCCGGAAGCCCCATGCTCAGGATCAGACCTGATGCGGCTGCGATGACAGCAGCCTGGCGACCTACGGTCCCGGCATTCGCACTGACGGCCTTGGACACGGAGCCCAGGGGGTTGGTGCGCACCGTTTGCGCGCGGTGACGCGCAGAATTATGGCGTGAAGACACGAAGGTAGCCTCTCCCAATGCCTGCGAGGTGAGCTGTCGGATTCGGATGGGAGTTCACCCGGCCACGCCGCTTCCTGGGAAGCTTTGCGACTTAACCCCAAGGCCTTCAGACTTCAAAGGCCAAAATTGGTTCCCCCGCCCCTGCCAGACGATGTCATGCGAACGGACCTTGAGCGGTGGCAGAGCTAGGCAATCCACTCAAGAACGTCAACTTCGGAAAAGTTGACGCAAGTTAGACGGTACAGGAGTTCGGATCGAATG
>DATFAE010000335.1:0-19316 GCA_035254945.1 Arthrobacter sp.
GAGCACATGCTGGTGGTCCACGAAACGGCGGAACCCCATGCACCCTAGATTTTTTCGACCCATCACAAGCACCACCCGCACCTATGAAGGGAAAACCATGAGGAATCTGACCAAGATCGGCGGAGCGGCAGCCATCGCGGCGGCTTTGACGCTGACAGCCTGCGGCGGTGGAGGCACGCCCACCGGACCGGAAACGGCTAAGGGGCAGGAGGCGGGCAGCGACCTCTCCAAGCTCATCAGCATCAATGAGAAGGCTGCCGCGGATCTTGAGCAGGGCGGCAAGGTCACCCTGCCGCTGGGCAGCATCGGGCCGGACTTCAACGGGTTCTCCAACAACGGCAACAGCGGGGACAATACGGCTTTGCACCGTCCGATTGACGGTGCGGGTACATTGGGCTGCTGGACCATTGACTTTGTCGGGAAAGTGACGCCCAACAAGGACTTCTGCGAAGAGGTCAAGAACGAAGTCACGGACGGCAAGCAGACCATCACTATCAAGGTCAACGACAAGGCCACCTACAACGACGGCACCCCAATTGACGTCAAAGCTTTCCAGAACACGTGGAACATCCTCAAGAGCCCGGACGCGGGGTACGACATCGTCAGCCAGGGTAACTATGGCTTTGTGGAGTCCGTGGAGGCCGGCAGCAGCGACAAAGAAGTCGTCGTTAAGACGTCCCAGCCGGTCTACCCGCTTGACTCCCTCTTTACCGGTCTCATTCACCCTGCCGTGAATACGCCTCAGATCTTTAACGAGGGTTTCAATGGTGAGATGCACCCCGAGTGGATGGCGGGCCCGTTCAAGCTGGACCAGTATGACGCAGCCGCCAAGACCGTCACCTTGGTTCCCAACGAGAAGTGGTGGGGAAACAAGCCGGTCCTGGAAAACGTCGTCTTCCGCCAGCTTGAAACCAGTGCCCAGATCGCAGCCTTCAAGAATGGTGAAATCGACGCTATGTCGGCCAATACCATTGCGCTGTACAAGCAGCTCGAAGGAACCAAGGACTCCGAGGTCCGCCGGGGCCAGCGGCTCTTCGCCGGCGGCATGAACATCAACGCCCAGAAAATCACCGACGTCGCCGTCCGCAAGGCCATCTTCGCCGCCGTCGACCGCGAGGCCATCCGCAAGGTGCGCTTCAACGGGCTGAACTGGGAAGAGCCCAGCTCCGGTTCCATGATGCTGCTGCCGTTCTCCGAGTACTACCAGGACAACTACCCCGTGAAGGAAACGGGTCCGGATGCTGCCAAGAAGGTCCTCACCGACGCCGGCTACACTCCCAACGCGGCCGGCATCATGGAGAAAGACGGCGTTCCCATTTCCTTCAAGGTCGCCAACTTCGGTGACGATACAACCACCTTGGCCACCGCCACGACACTGGTGGATCAGCTTAAAAAAGCTGGCATGGATGTGGGGATTGCCCAGCACGGATCAGCTGAATTCGGAAAGATCATTGGAACGCGTGAATTCGATCTCAGCCTCTCGGGCTACACAGTCAGCGCGGACGCAACCGAAGCCGTGAAGCAGTTCTACGATTCTGCGACTAACACGAATGGGCTGGGCGACGCCGAGCTGGATAAGAAGATCGCCGACCTGGCCTCCATCGAGGATAATGCCGAGCGCAACAAGGCGGCCATGGAAGTTGAGAAGGAGCACATGGCCAAGTACTTCTCCATGGGTGTCCTCTTCAACGGTCCGCAGATTTCCTTCGTTCGCACGGGACTGGCCAACTACGGCCCGTCCCTGTTCCAGAGCCTCTCGCAGGTGCCGGACTGGACCACCCTGGGTTGGGAAAAGAAGTAACCCTCCCCCTGTAACGCTCTCTCATTTGTTGCAGGTTTTTCTCCAACGCTCTCTCACTTTCGACCGGTCATCGGCTGGAAAGTGGGAGAGCGTTTGGGTTTAATCCGCAGGAACCGAGAGAGGGTGCGCGGGGTAGCGTAGCCCTATGACCGGGACTGAAGATGAACGCACCATCCGCACCGCCGTCGTCGGCTATGGACTGTCAGGGCGCGTCTTCCATGCGCCGCTGATCGCGGCAAACCGCCGCTACTCGCTGGATATCGTCGCAACATCCGACGCCGGCAGGCAGGATGCTGCCGTCCAGCAGTATCCGGGCGTCAAAACAGTGCCCGACGGCGACGCTGTGCTTGCGCTGGCCGGGGACCTGGATTTGGTGGTGCTGGGGACGCCGCCCGCCACCCATTACCCGCTGGCGAAGGCCGCCCTTGAAGCCGGACTCGACGTGGTGGTGGACAAGCCTTTCGCAGTCCGGTCTGCCGAGGGGCAGGAACTTATCACCCTCGCGAAGCGCCTGGGCCGGGTCCTCACGGTTTTCCAGAACCGGCGCTGGGACGGGGATTTCCTCACGGTCCGTAAGCTGCTGGCCGGGGAAGCGCTGGGCAACGTGACCCGGTTTGAATCCAGCTTTGAACGCTGGTCCCCGGACATCGCAAAGGCGTGGAAGGCCCGGGCCACGGCGGCGGATGGCGGCGGCGTGCTGTATGACCTCGGCACGCATCTGATCGACCAGGCCCTGCTGCTGTTCGGCCCGGCCACGGTGGCCCATGCGGAGCTGCGGGTGCGGCGTCCCCACGAGAACGTGGACGATGACGTTTTCCTGGTCCTCAACCACGAGTCCGGCGTGACCAGCCACCTCAGCATGAACATGCTCTGCGCGCAGCAGGGGCCGCGGTTCCGCATTCTCGGCTCCATAGGCGGGTTCACCAAACACGGGATCGATCCGCAGGAGCCGTACATTGTGGCCGGCGGCAGCCCTCTGGACGAGGAGTTCGGGGTTGAGGCGCCGGAGTGGGCCGGAGTTCTTGGCCGGGACGGGCACCTGGACACGCTGTCCACGGAACGCGGCGCCTACCCGGAGTTCTACCGGATCCTCGCGGACAAGATCCTCGACGGCGGCACCGCCTCGGCCCTGCCCGTCCCAGTAGACCCCGCCGGCCCGGTAGAGGTCCTAAAGCTAATAGAAAAGGCCCGCGAACTGGCCCCGGCGCAGGCTTAACCACGAACGCTGGACGAACTACAGACTTACGCGGAGACCAGTTCGTGCCAGTCCGCCACGAGTGGCAGGTTGTGTGCTTCGGACACGGAGTGGTGCGCCACGTGGCCGGCCGCGATGTTGAGGCCGGCTGCCAGGGCGGGGTCTTTTTCGAATGCGGCCTTCACGCCGAGGTTTGCCAGGGCCACGCCGTAGCGCAGGGTCACGTTGGTCAGCGCGTACGTGGAGGTGTTGGGGACGGCGCCGGGCATGTTGGCCACGCAGTAGAAGATCGTGTTGTGGACCTTGTACGTCGGTTCCTGGTGCGTGGTGGGGCGGGTGTCTTCGAAGCAGCCGCCCTGGTCCACGGCGATGTCCACCAGCACGGAGCCGGGCTTCATGCGGGCCACGAGTTCGTTGCTGACCAGCTTGGGGGCCTTCGCGCCGGGGATCAGGACGGAGCCAATGACCAGGTCCGCGTCCACCACGGACTTTTCGATCTCGTACTTGTTCGACGCCACGGTCTTCAGGCGGCCCTGGTACTGGGCGTCGAGTTCGCGCAGGCGGTTGATGTTGATGTCCAGGATGGTGACGTCGGCGCCCAGGCCCAGGGCCATGGCCGCGGCGTTGGTGCCGGCAACGCCGGCGCCGAGCACAACCACCTTGGCGGGACGGACGCCCGGGACGCCGCCCAGCAGCACGCCCTTGCCGCCCGCCGGTGCCATCAGCGAGGTGGCGCCCACCTGGACGGAGAGCCGGCCGGCGACCTCGGACATCGGGGCCAGGAGCGGCAGGGTCCGGCCCTCCTGGACGGTCTCGTAAGCGATGGCTGTGACGCCGGAGTTGATCAGTTCCCGGGTCAGTTCCGGCTCAGCGGCGAGGTGGAGGTACGTGAAGAGGATCAGGCCCTTGCGGAAGCGGTGGTATTCCGCGGCGATGGGTTCCTTGACCTTCATGACCATGTCGGCGCGTGCCCAGACGTCGTCGGCCTCGGCAACGATTTCGGCTCCGGCGATCGCGTATTCCTCATCCGTGATGCCGGAGCCCAGGCCTGCGCCGCGCTCCACCAGGACCGTGTGGCCGTGGGTGAGGAATTCGTTGACGCCGGCGGCCGTGATGGCCACGCGGAATTCGTTGTTCTTGATCTCCTTGGGGACACCGATGATCATTCTGGGACTCCATTTTCACGGGCCCGAAAGCCCGAAATTGCGGGGGAAGTAGTTGATTCCAGAATAGATCCGGTTGTGAGGCAGGCGACACGAATCCGGGAAGCCGTGGCCGCGGCACCCGCGCAATTCCGCGGATCTTGGGAAAGTGGGCTCGACATTTGTTCAGCGCTGAAGCGTCAGGTGTCGCCTACTGTCCGCTCGCGGTGACGCACGTCCCGGCAGTACTGTTGGCCCATGCAGCAGGATGTGGAACAGCTTGTGGAACGCGTGGCGCAGAAGCTTGGGCGGGGGCTTTCGCTGGAGGACCTGGACGGCCTGCTGCTCGCCTATAGCTCCAACCAGTCCCACGCCGACCGGGTCCGGGTCAACTTCCTGCTGAGCAAACGAGTCCCGGTGGACGTCAGCGCGTGGCAGCTTTCGCACGGGATCTCGACGGCGGTCCGTCCCGTCGTCGTTCCCGCCAACCCGGATCTGGGCATGCTGGGCCGGGTCTGTGTCCCGCTGATGGTCCGCGGGTTCCGGGTGGGATATCTGTGGGTCCAGCAGGACTCGGCTGATGAGAACCCGACGGCGATCCTCACCCAGCTGCCGGAAGTGAACCATGAGATCGAGCTGCTCTCCGGACTGCTGCTGGACTCCAATACGGCCGAATCGGAGTTCCGCCGCGGACGCGAACGTGAATTCCTGGCCGCGTGTTCCGGTGAGGGCAACGCCGTGGCAGCTGTTGCAGGGTGGAAGGAAATCCAGGGGAAGGGGCCGTGGCAGATGGTGACCGTCCTGGACGCGGACGGCTGGGCCGGCGGGCCGGACCCCATCGCGTCCACCCTGATCCATCGGTCGGCAGCCCTGCAGGCCACGATCGGAGTGGACGTGGCCCTGTTCAGTGCGGGCACCGAAACGCATTCGGTGGTGCTGTTCAGGGAGTCCACCGGCCGGGCCAACCATGCCCAGGTGCTGGTCCACTATCAGCTGGAACTGGCCAAACGCTCCGGGCGCCCGGTGCAACGCATCATTCTTGGAATCAGCGAAGGGTTCGCCCGGCCGAGGGATTTGGCGGGGGCGTACCGGCAGTCCAGGCAGGCGGCGCAGGCCGCAGCGGTGGATCCGCAGCTGGGCGAGCTGGTGGACTGCCGGGCCACCGGCGTTTACCAGCTGCTGGCGTCGGCCGGCGGCGGGGCAGGCGCCTGGGCGGATTCGGGGTCCGTCTACTTCCGGATGCTGGAGGATCACGACCGGAACGGCGAACTCATCCCGGTCCTGGAGCTGCTGTACGACAACGACGGTGCAGTGCAGGACGTGGCCGACAAGCTGCATTTGCACCGCAGCAGCATCTATAACCGGCTGGGCCGCATCCGCGCCCTGCTGGGAGTGGACCCGCTCAAAGGCATGCCCAGGCTGGAGCTGCATGCTGCCCTGAAGATGCGCCGGTGGGCGGTGCGGCCCAGGATCTAGTCCACCGGGATCCAGCCAGACGCGGTCTAAGCGGCGTTTCCTTCATGCTTGGCAGGCTCGTCGGTAGACATCGGCTGGTCCGGGGCGGGGCGGTGCTGAAGGTCCGGACGGGTGGCCGGGGGCGTTTCGCGGCCAGGTTCCAGCGAGGTGGCCTGGTCCAGGGAAGCAGCCTGCTGTAGGGTCAGGGTTTCCTGTATGCCCAGCGCTTCGCGGCGCCGCCTGGAGATGGCGCTGTCGGTCCACATGGCGACGGCGACGAAGACCACGCAGCTGGACATCACCACCGCCGTGTTATTCAGCCTCATGGCAGATCCCAGCATGGCGGCAACCAGCATGGCGGCAATGCCCGCCACAACGTGCAACCCTCTGAATTTCGCCACAAATCAAGCCTAACCCCGGCGCATGGCGCGTTTTAAGGCCGCACCGAGATCGTTGCTTGATCCTTATCACTCCGTCATTCGGGAACGGTCACGCCGTCATTTTCACTTGCCCGCCGCTTCGCCTGCTCCGTCCTCTTTTGTTGTTCCAGCCAGGCCATGATGGCGTCCCGCCGGATCCTGCGGTGCGTGCCGCGGTACTCCACGGAGATCTCGCCGCGGTCGGTCATGTTGCGAAGGTACGTGTGCGAGATGCCGGCCAGCTCGGCCGCCTGGGACGTTGTGAGCATTTCCTCCACGCTGCTGACGGCCACGGCCTCACCGCGGCTGAAGCGGCTAAGGAGATCTACGACGGCGTCCCGCGCCTGCGGAGGCAGCCGGTGGACGGTGCCGTCCACAAAGACAGTGATGTCATGGCTGCCCGCCAGTGCACGCTGCAGTTTGGCTGCATCCTCAACCGGGAGGCCGGGGGTCATCCGGGGAGCTATCAGTGCCATGGACAACAGCCTAGCGCGGCCCTGCAGAGCGCGGGGCGGTAAGCTCAGCTGATGAAACTAGGTGATGGCCGGGAGGTAACGGCCGGCGGCCTGACCGGCCGGCTGTATACCTCGACAGTGCCGCGCGTCCACGGAAGCGGTAATGGAAGCAGCGGCACGTACGTGCTGCTGCACGGCATTGGCGTCTCCCACCGGTACTTCGCCCGGCTGCACCGCGAACTGGCCCTGGTGGCGAACGTCTACACCTTGGACCTTCCCGGCTTCGGCGCGGCCCCCCGGCCCGGACGGCAGGTGCCCGTGGGGGAATATGCCGCCTTCGTGAACAGCGTCCTGGCCGATGCCGGGGTCCGGTCCTGCGTGGTGGTGGGCCACTCCATGGGCACCCAATACGCAGTGGAGCTTGCCCTCCAGGAGCCAGGCCTGGTGTCCGGCCTGGTGCTGATGGGTCCGGTGGTGGACAGCCGCAGGAAATCGGTGCCGCTCCAGGCGTTGGCCCTCACCCGCGATGCGGTGGTGGGCGAATCCGTGTCCTCGAATGTGATTGTCTTCGGGGATTACTTCCGGGCCGGTTTCCGCTGGTACCTGACCCAGTTGCCCGTCATGATGGAGTATCCCCTCGAATCCAGGATCCAGGGTGTCAGCCGCCCCGTGCTGGTGATGCGCGGGGGTAAAGACCCAGTGGCCCGTCGCCCGTGGTGCGAACGGCTGTCGTCGCTTGCGCAGCAAGGCAGCCTGGCTGAGATACCTGGCGTGGGACACGTCCTCCAGCACACGGCGCCGGAGCCCACGGCTGCCGCGATCCGCAGCTGGGTCCGGGCCGTCGACGGGTTCGGCGTTACCGCCTGAATGCTGCTCCGACTCACCGCTATTCGGCGTCGAGGTCCGTTTCCAGCAGCTTGACCAGGGAATCGAGCGCGGCGTCGGCGCCGTCGCCTTCGGCGCGCAGCACCACCACGTCCCCCTTGGCCGCGCCGAGGGTCATCAGGGAGAGGATGCTGGCGGCATCCAGAGCCTCCTCTGCCGGCTCACCCTGCATGGCGATGGTGACGTCAACTCCCACGTCGCCTGCGGCCTCGGCGAACAGCGCGGCGGGGCGGGCGTGCAGGCCTGAGCGGCTGGCGATGGTGGCGATGCGTTCGGGCATTGTTCCTCCTGGTGGTTATTGGCGCGGGGAACCGCGTTAGAGTCCGAGTTCGTCGAGAACGGGCAGCTTTTCCCGGACCCATGCCCGCGCTTCGGTGGCGCTGGGTGCGGACAGCGCCAGCTTGGCCAGCTGCTGCGCCTCGGAAAGGGTCACGGTCTTCAGGACCGCTGCCACGGCGGCCAGCGACCTCGCAGTCATGGACAGCGTGGTCACGCCCAGTCCGGTAAGTACGACGGCGAGGGCGGGGTCGGCGGCGGCCTCGCCGCAGACGCCCACAGGTTTGTTGTGGCCTTCCGCGCGGGAACCTTCCACTGTGAGCCCCACCAGGCGCAGTACTGCGGGCTGCCAGGGAGTGTTCAGGTTGGCAAGCGGGCCGAGCTGGCGGTCCGCTGCCATGGCGTACTGGGTGAGGTCGTTGGTGCCGAGGCTCGCGAAGCCCACCTCCCGCAGGATGGCCTCGGCGGTGAGCGCGGCGGACGGTACCTCCACCATCACGCCGGGCGTCTTGATGCCTGCGTCGGCGCACATGGAGGCGAAGCGGGCGGCTTCCTCCGCCGTCGAAATCATCGGAGCCATGACCCACACGTCCGCATCGGACTGCTTCTCGGCCAGGGCGATGGCTTCCAGCTGGCGGTCCAGGACTCCGGGGGTGGTGAAGTCCGTGCGGTAGCCGCGGACACCCAGGGCCGGGTTCGGCTCCGTGGAGTCGGTCAGGAACGGAAGCGGCTTATCGGCGCCGGCATCGAGCGTGCGCAGCACCACCTTCTTTCCCGGGAACGCATCAAAAACGCTCTTGTAGGCCGCAGCCTGCTCCTCAACAGAGGGCTCGGAATCCCGTTCCAGGAAGCAGAATTCGGTGCGGAAGAGACCCACGCCCTGGGCGCCCAGCTTGGCTGCCGCCTCGGCATCCTTGCCGCCGCCAACGTTGGCGAGCAGCGGCACCAGGTGGCCGTCCGCCGTCGTGCCTGTGCCGCTGAACTCAGCCAGTAGGGAAGCAGTGGCAGCCCAGGCGTCCGCCGCGGCCCGCAGCGAGTCGTCAGGATCGGAGGCGATATTGCCGGCGGCGCCGTCAACGTAGACTTCCGTGCCGTCCGGGAGCTCGTCTACACCGACAGCCGCCACCACGGCCGGCAAGCCAAGCGAACGCGCAATGATGGCGGTATGGGACTGTGGTCCGCCGCCCGCTGTCACGAGGGCCAGGACCTTGTTCGGATCCAGGGTTGCGGTGTCGGCCGGCGCCAAGTCCTCGGCCACCAGCACAAACGGCGTGCTGGAAGTGGGGATGCCGGGTGCGGGGACGCCGCGGAGTTCAGCCACGATCCGGGCGCGGACATCCAGGACGTCAGTGGCGCGTTCGGCCATGTAGCCGCCCAGGTTGTGGAGCATCTCCGAGACGGAGGAACCGGATTCCCAGATGGCCCGCTCGCTTGAGAGGCCGCGGGCCACAAGTTTGGCGGCGCCCTTGATCAGCATGGTGTCCTTGGCCATCAGCGCCGTGGCTTCCAGGACCGCCTTGCCGTCGCCGGTGGCGTGCGCGGCCCGGGCCTTGAGTTCGTCGTGGACGGCCTGTGAGGCTGCCTTGAGCGCTGCCGTTGCGTCCTCAGGCGTGACACCGGCTGCCAGCTGTTCGCCTGCCGGCGGTTCGCTGATCGGTTTGGGCATCTGCCGGACGGTGCCGATGATGCGGCCGGGGCTGACGCCAACTCCTGGGAAGTTCTGCACTGAAGGTCCTCATTCTCTGCCGGTAGCCAGGCCCGCCAAGGTTCCCGGCGCCTTGCCGGGGGCGCCCGGACTGCTACGTCCGGAGGCGCGAAACGTGCCTGAAAAAATTGTATGTGATTCAGTTCATATAGCAATGCTATAGGTGATAGGGTAGCGGTTATGAGTTTGGATGGCCAGCTTCCCCCCAAAATGAGACTGCTGCGTGCGGCGGCGGAATTACTGGCAAACTCTGCGGGGGCGCCCGTCTCCACCCGCCAGATCACGCAGCTGGCAGGGGTCACGGCACCAACGCTCTACCACCACTTCGGTGACAAGGAAGGTCTGTTCGACGCCGTCGTCGCCGCTGGTTTTGAAGAATATGTAGCGGGCGAAAGGGATTTCGCCCCGTCCGGACATCCGCTGGAGGACATCCGGCGGATGTGGGACAACCACGTCCAGTTCGGACTCAACCAGCCGGAGCTGTACCTGGTGATGTTCGGCAATATCCGTCCCGAAAGCCGCCCCGCCATCGTTGCCGATGCCGAGGCCCTGATGGAGGAGATGCTGAACAAGGCAGCAGTGGCAGGCCAGCTGAACGTCCAGCCGCGGGAAGCAGCCAGGTCCATCCTGGCGGCGAACGTGGGGGTGACCCTCATGCTGATTGCGGAGCCTGCCGCCGAACGGAACCTTGAACTGTCCACCATGACGCGGGACGCCATGATCTTCGCGGTGTCCGCGGACCAGACCGCAGGGACCGGCCCGGATGACTCCGGGAGGTCCTCGGTGGTGGTGGCAGCGATTGCCCTGAATGCCGCACTTCAGGCGTCGCACTCAGACCAGCTTTCAAGCTCGGAACTCAAACTCTTCCTCGAATGGCTTCACCGGATCTCCACCAGCAGCAGCTAGCCGGCCACAGCCCACACTGCACCACCTTTCGCACAGGCAGTACCGTCGTCGAAATATCGGACCATCCTGCGGAGCAGCAGGAATCACGGTTAGGAAATCACATGGCAACGCAGACAGTTGCAAAGCCCCGCACCAGCATGCGGGTTGGCGTCCAGAAGTTCGGGACGTTCCTGTCCGGAATGATCATGCCCAACATCGGGGCGTTCATCGCCTGGGGCATCATCACAGCCCTCTTCATTGAGAAGGGCTGGATCCCCGTCCCCGAACTTGGCGGCTTCGGCACGAACGCCGACGGTGTGGCGAACCTGGGTCTGGTTGGCCCCACGATCAAATACCTGCTGCCGCTCCTGATCGCCTACACCGGCGGCCGGATGGTCTATGACGTCCGCGGCGGCGTGGTGGGTGCCATCGGCACCATGGGCGTGATTGTTGGCGCTGGTATCCCAATGTTCATCGGCGCCATGATCATGGGCCCGCTCGGCGGCTGGACCATGAAGAAGATCGACTCGCTGTGGGACGGCAAGATCCGGCCCGGCTTCGAGATGCTGGTGAACAACTTCTCCGCCGGCATCTGGGGCGCCCTCCTGGCCATGCTGGGCTTCTACGGTATCGCCCCCCTCGTTTCGGCGTTCAGCACAGGTGCCGGCAAGGTGGTGCAGTTCCTGGTCGACAACGGCCTGCTGCCCCTCACCAGCATCTTCATCGAACCCGCCAAGGTGCTCTTCCTGAACAACGCCATCAACCACGGAGTGCTCACCCCGCTGGGCGTCCAGCAGTCGCTGGAGCAGGGCAAGTCCATCCTGTTCCTGCTGGAGGCCAACCCCGGCCCCGGCTTCGGCATCCTGCTCGCCTACATGTTCTTTGGCCGCGGTGCCGCGAAGGCTTCCGCCCCGGGCGCGGCCATTATCCACTTCTTCGGCGGCATCCACGAGATCTACTTCCCGTACGTCCTGATGCGCCCGCTGCTGATTCTGGCCGCGATCGCAGGCGGCATGACGGGCATTGCCACCCTGGCCGTCACCAACTCCGGCCTCGTGGCGCCGGCCGCCCCTGGTTCCATTTTCGCCGTGCTCGCCCAGACTTCCCGGGACAGCTACCTCGGAGTGATCCTCGCGGTCCTGCTGGCCACAGCAGCGTCGTTTGTTGTGGCGTCGGTGATCCTGAAGACCACCAAGCACAGCGACGAAGCGGACCTGACTGATGCGACCGCACGAATGGAGGCGATGAAGGGCAAGAAAAGCTCTGTCGCTTCCACGCTGACGGGCGCAGCCGCGGCCGGTGCGGGCGTGGGAACGGCAGTGCTGGCAGGCCCGGTCAGGAACATCGTGTTCGCGTGCGACGCCGGCATGGGCTCCAGCGCCATGGGTGCCTCGGTGCTGCGGAACAAGATCAAGGCTGCCGGCTTCCCGGACGTCAAGGTCACCAACGCCGCCATCGCCAACCTGAGCGACACCTACGACGTCGTGATCACCCACCAGGACCTGACGGAACGGGCCAAGCCCGCGACGTCGAGCGCCGTGCATTACTCCGTGGACAACTTCATGAGCAGTCCGCGCTACGACGAGATCGTTGAGCTGGTCAGGGAGAGCAACGCTCCGGAAGCGTCCGACGCCGGTGCTGCCGCCGGCCATGGCGCCCACGCCGCCGCCGCTCCGGTGGACTCAGCCGCGGCGGGCACCGGCCCCGGCTCCGCAGGCACCACGGCGACACCCGCCGTCGCGCCGTCCGACATCCTGGTGGCCGACAGCGTCATCCTCAACGGCACCGCCGCCACCCGCGACGCCGCGATCGACGAAGCCGGACGGCTCCTGCTGGCCCGCGGTGCCGTGGACGAGGGCTACATCGCGGCGATGCACGAGCGTGAAGAGTCAGTGTCCACCTACATGGGCAGCTTCCTGGCCATCCCGCACGGCACCAACGCGGCCAAGGACCACATCATGAAGTCCGCGGTGTCCGTGATCCGTTACCCGGAGGGCATCGACTGGAACGGCAAGCAGGTCAAGTTCGTGGTGGGCGTGGCGGGCATCAACAACGAACACCTCCACATCCTGTCCTCCATCGCCAAGGTCTTCACCAACAAGGCCCAGGTGGCCCAGCTGGAGGCCGCGACATCCGTGGATGAAGTGCTGGAGCTGTTCGGAAAGGTCAACGCATAGTGAAGGCAGTACATTTTGGCGCGGGGAACATCGGCCGCGGGTTCGTGGGCCTGCTGCTGCACAATGCAGGCTATGAGGTGGTGTTCGCCGACGTTGCCGAGGACCTCATCGGCCAGTTGGCGGCGGCAGAGAGCTACAACGTCCACGAGGTGGGGGAGAACCCCACCGTCCGGACAGTGGACAACTTCCGGGCCCTGAACTCCGGCACCCATGAAGCGCAACTGGTCAGGGAAATCGCGACGGCGGACATCGTCACCACCGCAGTCGGCCCGCACATCCTGAAGTTCGTGGCGCCCGCCATCGCCAAGGGCATCGCGGCCCGGGAATCCGGACTGGCGCCGCTGCAGGTCATGGCCTGCGAGAACGCCATCAACGCCACGGACATCCTGCGGACCGAGGTCGCTGCACTGTGGGACGACGCCGCCGGCTCCCTAGACGCCGCGGCGGTGTTTGCAAACACCGCCGTGGACCGGATCGTGCCCAACCAGGAGCCGGGGCAGGGGCTGGACGTTACGGTGGAGACTTTCTACGAATGGGTCATCGACCGGACGGCCTTTGGGGGCGCGGCGCCCGTTATCCCGGGAGCAACGTTCGTGGACGAGCTCTCGCCGTACATCGAACGGAAACTGTTCACGGTCAATACGGGGCACGCCTCCGCGGCCTACTTCGGCTTTGAGGCCGGCCTTGAGAAGATCTCCGATGCGATGGCTGACCAGGATGTGGCGGAGGATGTCCGCGCGGTCCTGGAGGAAACCAAGCAGCTCCTCGTGGCCAAGCACGGATTCAGCAACGACGAGCAGGAAGCCTACGTCCAGAAAATCCTGGTTCGGTTCTCCAACCCGCACCTGCCCGATACCGTGAACCGGGTGGGCCGTGCGCCGCTGCGCAAACTCAGCCGGCACGAACGGTTCATCGGCCCGGCCGCGGAGCTGGCGGAGCGGGGGATTGTTCCCGAAGCGCTCCTGGGTGCGATCGCGGCGGCCCTGCGCTTCACCGACCCCGCCGACGCCGAGGCCACCGAGCTCGCGCAGATCCTGGCGTCGTCATCGCCGGCGGATGCCACGGCCCGGATCACCGGGCTGGCCCCCGACCACCCGCTGTTCAACGCCGTGTCCACCCTGGTGGAGGAGCGCCAGGCGGAGGGTGCCAAGGCCCCCGCCTGACCCGCCCCCCGCCTGACCCGCCCCCCGCGACGCTCTCTCACTTTCCGCGGGTTTTTAGGCAACCCTCTCGCAGATACTGCGGGTCCTTCCTGGACCCTCCCGCAGATACTGCGGGTCATTCCTGGACCCTCCCGCAACGAACGACGCCGGCACTCGCCCTGAGTGCCGGCGTCGTGCTTCCGCCCAATTGAGTCGTCGTGCCACTGCCGGCACCTCAGCCAAGCACCGGTTGCTGGCGGGCAAGGAACCCGAAAGTGCGAGCATCTGGCGAGCCGGGATCAGGCTGACTGGTTCGCCGAGGAGGTCTCGGCGTCGGCCATTGCCTTCCATTCAGCAACGCGGGCCTGGTGCAGGGGAGTCTTCCGTACTACGGCGTACGCCACACCCAGTACTGCGAACCATACCGGCGTGACCAGCAGCGCCGTCAGGGTGTCCGGCTGCGTGGTGAGGGCCCAGATGAGGAACGCGAAGAACGCAAAGACCACCCACACCATCGGAATGCCGCCCGGCATCTTGAACGGCGAGTCCTTGTGCAGCTGCGGCCGGCGTTTCCGGAACACCAGGTAGCTGGCCAGGATGATGGACCATACGAACATGAAGCAGACGGCGGACACGGTGGTGACCATGTCGAAAGCCACGCCCACGTCCTTGCCCGCATAGAGCAGGGCCACGCCGGCGAGCAGCAGCACGCAGGACAGGAAAAGGGCGTTCTGCGGGACTTTGCGGCTCGAGAGGCGGCCGAAGAGCTTCGGGGCGTCGCCGTCGTTGGCCAGGCCGAACACCATGCGGGACGTGGAGTAGATGCCTGAGTTGGCGGAGGACATGGCGGATGTCAGCACCACCAGGTTGACCACCATGGCGGCCATGCCGAGGCCTGCAAGCGAGAACATGCCGATGAAGGGGCTGCGTCCGGCCTGGAATTCGGTCCAGGGGGTCACGGACATCAGTATGATGAGGGCTCCGACGTAGAAGAGCATCACGCGCAGGGGAATGGCGTTGATGGCCCGGGGCAGGTTGTGCTCCGGGTTCTTGGTTTCGGCGGCGGCGGTGCCCACCAGTTCGATGCCCACGAACGCGAAGACGGCGATCTGGAATCCGGCCACGAAGCCCATGAACTCCTGCGGGAAGAATCCGCCGTGGCTCCACAGGTTGGTGAAGCTCGCGGTGCCGGCATCCGAGGTGAAGCCGGTGAAGATCATGACCAGGCCCACCACGATCAGCGCCACGATGGCCACGATCTTGATGAGGGCGAACCAGAACTCCGTTTCACCGAAGGCCTTCACGGTGGGCAGGTTCAGCAGCAGCAGGATCACGATGGTGGCGATGCCGGGGATCCAGAGCTGGATTCCGGGCCACAGCTCATTGGCATACCCGGCGATCGCGATGACGTCGGCAACGCCCGTCACCACCCAGCAGAACCAGTAGGTCCAGCCGGTGAAGAAGCCTGCCCAGGGGCCCAGGAGGTCGCCGGCGAAGTCGCTGAAGGACTTGTAGTCCAGGTTGGACAGCAGCAGTTGTCCCATGGCCCGCATCACGAAAAACAGCATGAAGCCGATGATCATGTACACGAAGATGACGGACGGGCCGGCCACCGAAATGGTCTTGCCGGAGCCCATGAACAGGCCGGTGCCTATTGCACCGCCGATGGCCAGAAGCTGGATGTGCCGGTTGCTCAGCGAGCGTGAAAGGTGGGGCTCGCTGTCCCGGGTGGAGGCAGTTCTATGCCCCGCGGTGGTCTGCTCAGACATGTGCAAAATCCTTCGAATGGTCCGCCGGATTGGGTGACAGCGGTTACAAAATCAGCTTTTCCACCGTACACGCAGGCCTGCGGGGCTGTGGAATGCTGGTGGGGTGACCCGGAACCCAGGTGCCCTGCCCCTATTGCTGACTGCCGACGTCGACGGCGGGATCTTCCGTCTCCGCGTCGCCTCATCCGCCGATCTGCCGGCCATTGTGGGCCTGCTTGCCGATGATTCGCTGGGTGCCGGCCGCGAACGTTCCGAGGACATGGAGCCCTACGAACGGGCTTTCGCAGCGATCGACGCCGACCCTTCCCACCTGCTGGTGGTGGGCGATTTGGTGCCGCCAGGGGCAGTGGACGGTCCCGTGGTTGCCACGTTCCAGCTGAGCTTCCTCCCGGGCATTTCGCGGCAGGGGTCATGGCGTTCACAGATCGAGGGGGTGCGGGTTGCCGGCAGCCTTCGCGGCCAGGGCATCGGCAACGTGATGGTGCAGTGGGCCATCGGTGAGTCCCGTCGGCGAGGCTGCTCAATGATGCAGCTGACCACCCACAAGTCCCGGACGGCCGCCCACCGGTTCTACGAGCGGCTGGGGTTTGCCGCCAGTCATGAGGGCATGAAGCTAACACTCTGATTGACCGTTAGGTAGCCTAACTGTTAGGATGCCTAATGATGACGACTCAGGATGATGCACTCCAGGACCTTGCCAGCGATTTCCGCGAGGCCCTCCGCCACAGCGTCTACCTGGTCCGGCGGCTCGACTCCGACGGCGAGCTCAGCGCAGCCCAGCTCAGCACCCTAAAAATGCTGCTGAACGACGGCGTGCGGGTGGGGGAAATCGCGCGGAACCTGGGCGTCAGGGTGCCCAGCGCCACCGAGCAGATCATCAAACTCGAAAAGGCAGGCCTTGCCCGGCGCGAACCCGACCCAAAGGACTCCCGGGCCGTCCGCGTGGTGCTCACCGCCGACGGCCGGACCGCCGTCGCCGCCGCCAATAAGAGCCGAAATGCCGTGATGGCGGGCATCCTTAGCACCCTCAGCGATGCTGACCGCGCGGCATTGGCGGCCGCCCTGCCTGTCATCGACAAGATCAACGCCACCCTCCAGAACTGATCCAGCACTCTACTTAGGAGCATCTCCATGAAAGGCCAGCTCGCAGAGGCACTGCCGGCAGAAGCAACACTCGAGGCTGAAAAGGCCTCGCTGCTCAAGCAACCCAAGGCTGTGTGGGCCACGGCTTTGGCGGCGGTGTTCGCTTTTATGGGCATCGGGCTGGTGGATCCCATCCTCCCTGCGATCGCCGTCAACCTGGATGCAACGCCCAGCGAGGTTTCGCTGCTTTTCACCAGCTACTTCCTGGTGACGGCGGTGGCCATGCTGATCACCGGATTCGTGTCCTCGCGCATCGGCGGCAAGAAGACCCTCCTGATTGGCCTGGCGGTCATTGTGGTGTTCGCCTCGCTGTCGGGACTCTCGGGAAGTGTTGCCCAGCTCGTGGGATTCCGGGCCGGCTGGGGACTGGGCAACGCCTTGTTTGTGGCCACCGCCCTGGCGGTCATCGTGGGCGTGGCCAGCGGCGGGGCCGGAACGGCCATCATCCTGTATGAGGCCGCCCTCGGGCTGGGCATCTCCCTCGGCCCGCTCCTCGGCGCCCTGCTGGGCGGCTGGCAGTGGCGCGCACCGTTCTTCGGAACCGCCACGCTCATGGCAGCAGCCTTCATCGCCCTCCTGGTCCTGCTGCCCAAAACTGCCCTCCCCGCACGCAAGGTCCGGCTGCGGGACCCGCTGCTGGCGCTGGGCCACAGGGGGCTGCGCACCACCGCAGCCAGCGGACTGTTCTACAACTACGGCTTCTTCACCATCCTGGCGTTCACTCCTTTCATCCTGGGCATGGATGCCTACGGGATCGGCGGAGTGTTCTTCGGCTGGGGCGTGGCCGTGGCAGTCTTCTCCGTGTTCGTTGCACCCGTGCTGCAGAACCGCTTCGGAGCAGTCCGGGTCCTGGCCGGGACCCTCCTGGTCCTCATGCTGGACCTGATCGGGTTGGGACTCGCCGCGGCGAACTCGGTTCCCGCCGTCGTCGTGCTGGTGATTGTGTCCGGTGCGCTGCTGGGCATCAACAACACGATCTACACCGAACTCGCCATGGGTGTGTCTGGCTCGCCGCGGCCGGTGGCTTCTGCCGGCTACAACTTTGTGCGTTGGATGGGCGGCGCTCTCGCCCCGTTCGCCGCCGCGCAGCTCGGCGAGCATTTCGGCCCGCAGGTACCGTTCTTCGCTGGAGCCTTGGCGATGGTGGCTGCCATTGGCATTGCGCTGGGTGGCCGGAGATTCCTGACATCACACGAGCCGAACCTGGTCTAGCCGCGGGCCATGCCGCCGGAAACAGCAAGCCCTCCCTCACGCGACGTGAGAGAGGGCTTGCGTTTTTTCTGCGAAAAGTGAGAGAGGGTCGGCCAAAAACCCGCAGAAAGTGAGAGAACGTCTGGTCAGGCGGCGGAGCCCTTGGGGACGAACAGCGTCTCGGCCTGCTCCAGGGACATGCCGTTGGTCTCCGGCACCTTGAACATCACGAAGAAGAACGATGCCGCCGCGAACAGCGCGTACATGGCGTACGTCAGCGGCAGCGAAGCGGCGGCCATCACGGGGAAGCTGAGGGTGATGGCGAAGTTGGCCACCCACTGCGCGGCGGCCGCCAGGCCCAGGGCGCGGGCGCGGATCCGGGATGGGAAGATCTCGCCGAGGAGCACCCAGACCAGCGGGCCCCAGGATGCACCGAAGCTGACCACGAAGATGTTGGCGGCCACCAGGGCCACCGGACCCCAGGCGCCCGGCAGGGAGATGTCCGAGCCTGAGCCCACCGCGGAGGAGAACGCCACGGCCATGGTGCCAAGTGAGACCGCCATGCCGATGGAGCCTGCCAGCAGGATGGGCCGGCGGCCGATCCGGTCCACCAGCGCGATGGCCACCAGGGTCACCAGGATGTTGGTGATGGAGGTGGCCACGGAGATGGTCAGGGAGTCCTTCTCCTGGAAACCGACGGCCTTCCACAGGGTGGTGGAGTAATAGAAGATCACGTTGATGCCCACGAACTGCTGCAGGACGGAGAGGATGATGCCCACCCAGACCACGGCCTGCAGTCCGAATGTCTTGCCGCGGAGCGAGCCCTTCTGGCCGGCAAGCTTGTCCTCTTCGATGGCGTCCTGGATCTCGCGGATGTGCCTGTCCGTGTCCTCAGACGGGGCGATGGAGTCGAACACCTTGCGGGCCTCGTCCTCGTTGCCCTGGAACACCAGGAAGCGCGGGGACTCCGGCAGGGTGTAGGCGATCCAGCCGTAGACCACGGCCGGGACCGATGCGGCAAGGAACATCCAGCGCCAGGCTTCGATGCCCAGCCAGAACCCTTGGTCCGCGCCGCCGGCGCTGGTTGCGAAAAGCGCGTCGGACAGGAGCGCGGCGAAGATACCGGTGGTGATGGCCAACTGCTGCAGCGAGGCCAGCCGGCCGCGGACCTGGCGCGGCGAAATCTCGGAAATATAGGCCGGCGCGATCACCGAGGCCAGGCCGATGCCCAGGCCGCCCACGAGGCGCCAGAAGATCAGGTCCCAGACGCCGAACGCGAAGCCGGTGCCGATGGCGCTGACCAGGAACAGCAGCGCGCCCAGCTTCATGGCGGGGATGCGGCCGTAGCGGTCGGCCACCTTGCCGGCCAGGAAGGCCCCCGCCGCGCAGCCCAGCAGGGCGATGGCCACCGCGAAGCCGGTGACGGCCTCGGAAAGCGCGAATTCTTCCTTGATGGCATCGACGGCTCCGTTGACCACGGAGGAGTCGAAGCCGAACAGGAAGCCGCCCACCGCCCCGGCCAGTGCCAGCCAGACCACCCGCTGGGGGATTTTGGCGGTTGTCTGCTCCTTGGCGGTGGACATGGTGCTCCCTGGGTTTGGGGGTTGGGTGGATGCGGTGCGGACGTCGTCGGCTGCGGTACCGGCCCAGACGGCCGGCGCACACGCGCTAAACAG
>DATFAE010000336.1:0-4957 GCA_035254945.1 Arthrobacter sp.
AAAGGTACTGGTTGGAAGCGAAGGAGACCACAAAGACGATCAGCAGCGGAGCCAGGAGGAACAGGTAGAGGAGGAATACCAGGATCCCGAAGGCCGGCTTGGCCGGGTTGAAGCGTGGTTTGAACAGGCGGGCCTCGGACATGGCTAGCCTCCGATCTTTTTGGTGAGGCGCTGGTATACGGCGATGATCAGGCCGAACAGGATCAGCAGGATGACGGAGAGTGCCGCGGCGAACGGCCAGTTGAGCAGTCCGGTGGTCTGGTCGTAGATTTCCGTTGCCAGCACCTGGACGCTGCCACCGCCGAGGAGGCGGGGGGTGATGAAGGTACTGATCGACAGCACAAACACCAGGAGGAACGCGGTGAGGATGCCGGGCAGGCTGAGCGGAAGCGTGACCCTGGTGAACACCTGCAGTTTGCTCGCGCCCAAGGATCCGGCAGCTTCCTCCAGTTGGGGGCTGAGGCGGCCAAAGCCGGAGATCATGGCGAGGATGGCGTAAGGCATGAAGATCTCAACGAGCCCGATGGTTACGCCGGTCATATTGTTCGTGAGCTTCAGCGGGGTATCAATCAGGCCCATTCCCTCCAGTGAGGAGTTGACCAGGCCGTTCGTGCCCAGGATGACCATCCACCCGTACGTCCGTACAACAGCCGAGGTCAGCAGCGGTGCGATGGCGATGGCCATGAGGAGTCCGCGGTATTTGCTGGTGCTCCTGGCGAGGAACAGCGCCACCGGGTAAGACACCAGGATGCAGAGCAGGCCTACGGTGACGCCCATCTGGAAGGTATCGAGGGTGACCCGCCAGTAGTACGGATCTGTCAGCGGCTGGATGTAGGTGTCCAGCGTGAAGGTCTCTTCGATGATGCCGTCGGGCGCACCGCGGTTGAACGACATCCGGATCATATAGGCCAGCGGGAAGACGAAGCTCACCAGCAACCCGAGGAGGCCGGGCAGCAGGAGGGCCAGGTAGGTCCGCCGGTTCCTGCGGCTGGTGGCCCGTTCCAGGTCGCCTTCAGCGGCTCCGGCCCGGAGCACAGCCGGGGCCTGCGCCTTGGTGATGGTCACGCTGCTGGAGCTTTCTCTGCGGCAGGCAGCAAGTACGCGTCCTGCTCGTTCCACGAAAGATACGCCGCGTCGCCGGGCCGGGGCAGGTCTCCGCTGGAGGTGGGCACTTGGGCCTGCAGGACGCGGTTGCCGGCCTTGACGGCCACGGAGATCGCGTCACCCGTGTAGCTGACGCGTTCGATGATGCCTGCAATGGCCTCGCTTCCGGCAGGCTGCAGGGACACGCGGAGCCGATGGGGACGGATGACCAGTTCATGCGTGGACCCGGTCAGCCCAGGTGCCCCCACCGCCCCGAACTGGCCGAGTTCGTCGATGGAAACCCGGTAATGCGCCTCGCCGTTGGCGGCGGACCCTGTTTCGGACAGGACCTTGGCGTTGAGGAAGTTGGCCTGGCCGATGAAGTTCGCCACAAACCGCGTCCGGGGCCGTTCGTAGACGTCGGTGGGGGAACCGAACTGCTCAATGAGACCCCCGTTCATCACTGCGATACGGTCCGCCATGTCCAGTGCCTCATCCTGGTCGTGGGTGACGAACAGCGTCGTGGCCCGGGTCCGTTGCTGAATGGAGCGGATCTCTGTCCGCATCGTTTCGCGGAGCTTGGCGTCCAGGTTGGACAAGGGCTCGTCGAGGAGCAGGAGCGTGGGCTCCACGACAAGTGCGCGGGCCAGGGCGATGCGTTGCTGCTGCCCGCCGGAGAGTTCCTTGACCTGCCGCTTGGACAGGTGGCCGAGCTGCACCATGTCCAGCGCGCCCGCCACCCGACGTTTCTGGTCAGCCTTCGACGTCTGGCGCATCTGCAGCCCGAAGGCCACGTTCTGTTCGACGTTCATGTGTGGGAAGAGGGCGTAGGACTGGAAGACCATGCCCATGCCGCGCTTGTTCACGGGGGTGTGCGTGATTTCCTTGCCATCAACCACGATGGAGCCGGCGGTCGGATCCATCAGGCCGGCGACCATCCGCAAGGTGGTGGTCTTGCCGCAGCCTGACGGGCCGAGGAGCGCCACCAGGTGCCCCTCTTCCACCTCCATGTTCAGGCGGTCGACGGCCGGATCAAGACCGGCAGCGTATCTCTTGGTCAGATCCACGATCGACAGTTTTGTTTCAGTCACAATGTCAGTTCTCCTGAAGCAGGTGGGGGGAGGGGCACCGTGGGGACGGCTATTTGGTGATGATCTGGCGCTTCCAGATATCAGTCCACTTGTCACGGGCGGAAGACAGGAACTCCACATCGAGGGGGACGATGTTGAGGGAGCCGTCCGTGGGTACGACGCGGTCCTTGACGTCCGCCGGGAGTTCGGCGTTGGTCACGGAGGGTGCGTAGAAGAGGGCTTTGGCGAAGGCTGTCTGGGCCTCGGCCGAGAGCGCATAGTTGACGAAGGTCTGGGCCGCCGCCTTGTTGGGGGCATCCTTGACGATGTTCACCGTGTTGATCTGGTAAACGGTGCCCTCCTTCGGGAAGGTCACGCCCATTTTCTTGTTGCTCTGGTCACTGTAGAACTGGCCGCGGGCGTTCTGTCCAAGCCCCAGTACCGTCTGCCCCGTGATGACGTTCTGGTACTCGTCCGGGTTGGGGGCGAAGGTCTGGACGCCCGGCGCCATCTCCTTGAGGCGGGCTACCGCCTTGTCGATGCTCTGGGTGTAGTCCTCACCTTCCATCTTGGAGGTGATTGCGGTCAGGGAGAGTCCGAGCAGCGAGGGCGGCGCGTTTACGTTGATCTTGCCGGCGTACGCCGGATCCCAGAGGACCTTCCAGCTGTCCGGGGCCTTGGGGAACGTGGCAGTGTCGTAGAGCAGGCCAACGGCGTCAAGCATGGCTACGGGGCCGAAGCCGTCCTTGTTCTTGAACTTGTCCGGAACGTTTGCCAGGTTGGGAACCGCCGCAGCGTCGATCTTGTCGAAGAGACCCTGGGTGTTGCCGGTGGTTGAGACCGAGTTGTCCATGATGGCCACGTCCGTGGCCGGACTGTTCTTCTGCCCCTGCAGGGCGCTCAGCATTTCGGCGGAGGAACGCTTCGACGCGTAGTTGATCTTGATGTCCGGGTACTTCGCCTTGAACGGTTCAATTACGGCTGCGGTGTACTGGTCCTGCCAGACGCCGGAGTAGGCAATCAGGTTCAGCTCGCCTGATGTTGCGCTGGTGTTTCCTCCGCCGCTGGACGCGCTCCCGCCACCGCAGCCGGTGAGCACGAGTGCAGCAGCTGTAGCGGCAGCAGCCAAGGCGAACTTGCCTTTAGTGATAACTCTCATTTTGCGTCTCTTCCTTATCGGGGTATATCCGGAATATTTGCCATCGGAGTCTGGATGATTCTTCTAAAAAACATATGGATCAGTTATTTCAAGAATGTAAAAGATGGCCGCGCTTCGTGTAAACCGGCTATTTATGCAAAAGCCATATAGGGGCATCATCGCCGCTTATGGTCAGGCAGGATATAATCGGCTTGTTACAGAAATTATGTTCTGAAGATCAACTTAGCGTCCGCGATGTGGATCACACAAAGACCTATTGCGTATCCCGCCATAGAATCCGGATATGACCCGTCGGGGCTTCAGGGCGCCGCAGACGAAGGAAAGCCGGTATGGACACTCGAAAACTCGCCTACTTCGTGCAGATCGTCGATTCGGGAAGCATCACCAAGGCCGCTGCGGCCCTGCACGTGGCACAGCCTGCCCTCAGCCAGCAGGTTTCAGCGCTTGAAACAGAACTGAAGCAGCGGCTCCTGATCCGAAGCAAGCAAGGCGTCCAGCCAACGGCCGCCGGCCACACGCTCTACCGGCACGCGCAAACGATCCTCCGCCTCGTCGAACAGGCCCGCCAGGATGTGGCCAGCTCCGGAGCGGCACCTGCAGGACGGGTGTCCATAGCCATAGCGCCTTACAGTATGGCCTCGAGCCTTACTCCGCGCATCATCGGCGAGGTCGCCCGCCGCTACCCGGATATTGTGCTCCATCTGACGGAGATCTATGGCGGCGTCCTCAGCGAGGCGATAAAGAACGGCAGGCTGGATATGGCCCTTATTTACGAGCCTGGGCCCATCCGCGGCGTGCAGTTCACCACGATGATCGTGGAGGATCTGCACCTGGTGGTGAACGCCAGGAACGCGTCGGTGGCCAGCACCGGCGAATCGGACGAAATCACCCTTGAGGATGCGGCGGAGTTCGGGTTGTTCCTCCCCGAGCAGAACCACACGCTGCGCCAGATCATCGAAACCGGCCTACGGAACAAGGGGCTGAGTCTCCGCCTGGTGGGTGAGGTGGAGTCCGTACCTTCCCTGACGCGGCTCCTGGAGGCCGACATGGGCGCCACCATCTTGCCCAAGTCGGCAGCCGACGCACTTTTCCATGAGGAAGACTTCCGTGTGCTGCGGATCGTGGACCCCGAACTGCAATGCAAAATAGCTCTCTGCACCCCGGACCATGAACCACTGTCAGAGGCTGCGTCAGCCGTCCTTATGGTCCTGAAGGAAATGCTCCAGGAAATGCTGAGTTCCAAGTACTCCAGATAGCGCCGAGCACCACAGGTTTTCCTTATCATGACAGTTGGATTTGGTCTTAGTAATCGCTCTCCCAAGAAACTAATCTGTAAATGAAAGCCGGAGGAACCGGCAATCATTTACTAACTGGGATTAATGGATTGGGAGCACGTCGTGAAAAAGATCAGCAGTGCGCACCGGAGCCCTTCGGGCGGCAGCCGCTTGGCGGCGAGGACTGGATCCCACTGCCCGGCCAACGGGTTCTGGACTCCCGAAGGCCAGCCAGGCAAGGCTGTCTTCGTCTTCGAAGGCAGCATCATGCCGATTGGCGCCTCGGGTGCTGCCCTCTGGCTGCTGGACGAAACCATTTCCGGCCCGCCCGCCTATCCCCTGCCAGGACCACGGCGTTCATACGCCATGGC
>DATFAE010000337.1:0-9564 GCA_035254945.1 Arthrobacter sp.
GTGGGCGTGCACGACACCATCGGCGGCGCCTGCTCGCAGGAGTCCAACACCCTCCGCTACGGCCAGCACACCCGGGAACAGCACGCCTGCGTGGAGAACTTCCTGATCGAGGGCTCGCGCTGGGGCCTCGGGAAGCGGGACCTGGTGTCCAACATCAACTGGTTCATGAACGTACCCGTGGACCCGGACGGCGCCCTGGGCATTGTGGACGGCCTCTCCGCTCCCGGGAAGCGCGTGGCGCTCAGGGCAGAGGTGGACACCCTGGTTCTGGTGTCCAACTGCCCACAGATCAACAACCCCTGCAACGGCTTCAACCCCACCCCTGTCCGCATGATCGTCACCCGGCCGGAGGCTGCCCTGTGAGTACGTCCCTGACACAGAACCGTTTCGACACCCTCCTGGTGGCCAACCGCGGCGAAATTGCCTGCCGCATCATCGAATCCGCCCGGAAGCTGGGACTGCGGACCGTTGCCGTCTTCTCCGAAGCGGACAGGGGAGCAAAGCACGTCCGGCTGGCCGACGAAGCCGTGCTCCTGGGGCCGGCCCCAGCGAAGGAGTCCTACCTTCGCGTGGACGCCCTGCTGGACGCGGCCCGGTCGTCCGGGGCCGGCGCCATCCACCCCGGCTACGGTTTCCTTTCCGAGGACGCCGCGTTCGCCGAAGCCGTTGAGGCGGCCGGCCTGGTGTTTGTAGGACCCACCGCTGAACAGCTGCGCATCTTCGGCACCAAACACACCGCGCGCGATGCCGCCAAAGCCGCGGGGGTGCCCATGATCGCCGGATCCGGCCTGCTGGCGGACGTGGACCAGGCTGTTGCCGCGGGCGCCGCCATCGGTTTCCCGCTGATGCTCAAGGCCACCGGCGGCGGCGGGGGCATCGGCATGACGGTCTGCCGCGACAAAGCCGAACTCGCGGAGAGCTTCCCCCGCGTGGCCCGCCTGGCCGGGGCGAGCTTCGGCACCGCCGGTGTGTTCGCTGAGCGGTACGTCGAAAACGCCCGGCATATAGAGGTGCAGGTCTTTGGCGACGGCACCGGCCGGGTGGTCAGCCTGGGCGACCGGGACTGCTCCCTCCAGCGCCGCCACCAGAAGGTCCTCGAAGAGGCACCCGCCCCGGACCTGCCGGCCGGACTGCGCGAAGAACTGCACCGCAGTTCCCGTGCACTGTGTGCCTCCCTTAACTATCGTTCCGCCGGGACCGTGGAGTTCGTCTACGACTCCGCCCGCCGCGAAGCGTCTTTCCTTGAGGTCAACGCACGGCTCCAGGTGGAGCACCCCGTCACCGAAGCGGTCACCGGCGTGGACCTGGTGGAATGGATGCTCCGCCTGGCCCAGGGCGGCACTGAAGCCGAAGCGGTCCTGGCGGACCGGCCGGACAGCCTGCCCGTGTCCGGCCATGCCGTTGAGGCGCGCGTTTACGCCGAGGATCCGGCCCGAGGCTTCCAGCCCAGCGCCGGAACCGTCACCAACGCCGCCTACCCCACGGCGGCAGAAGCACGCGTGGACGCCTGGGTGGAAACCGGCACCGATGTTTCCACCAACTACGACCCCCTCCTGGGCAAGATCATCACCACCGGCACTGACCGCACCGAAGCTTTCGACCGCCTCGCCGCAGCGCTGGGCAACACCCGGATCGACGGGATCGAGACCAACCTGGGGATGCTCCGCGCCGCCACCGGGCTGGATGTGGTCCGCAGCGTTCAGCACTCCACCAGCACCCTGGACAGCGTGGGCGACCCCGAACCGCGAATCTCCGTGGGCCGTCCCGGCCTGCAGACCAGCGTCCAGGACTGGCCCGGCCGGACCGGACTGTGGCAGATCGGCGTTCCGCCCAGCGGTCCCATGGACGATCTGTCATTCCGGCTTGGAAACAGCGCGCTGGGCAACGCCGAAGGCGCTCCCGGCCTGGAATTCACCATGACCGGTCCCAGCCTGACCTTCACCCACCCCACCACCGTCTGCGTCACCGGCGCGGAGGTAACGGTGACTGTCGACGGGGCGGAGGTGCCATCCTGGGCGCCGGTGACGGTTCCGGCGGGAGGAACGCTCGACGTCGGCACCGCGGCGGGGCACGGCCTCCGCGGGTACATCCTGTTCCAGGGCGGCCTGGACATTCCGGAGTACCTCGGCAGCGCCTCCACCTTCACGCTGGGCCAGTTCGGCGGGCACGCCGGACGGGTCCTGCGCGCCGGCGACGTGCTCCGGGCTGTACAGCCCGCCGCCGGTGCAGTTACAGCAGAGGTTCCGCTGGACAGCCGCCCCGCGCTGGCCTCCACCTGGGAGCTGGCCGTGACGGAAGGACCGCACGGTGCTCCGGAGTTCTTCCAGCGCGAAGACATCGAAGAGCTGTATGCCTCCGAGTATGAGGTCCACTTCAACTCCGCCCGCACCGGCGTCCGGCTGACCGGCCCCAAGCCGCGCTGGGCCCGGACCGACGGCGGCGAGGCCGGCCTGCACCCGTCCAACATCCACGACACCGCGTACTCGGTTGGTGCCCTGGACTTCACCGGCGATACCCCGATCCTGCTCGGCCCCGATGGCCCCAGCCTGGGCGGGTTCGTCTGCCCGGTCACCGTGGTAACTGCCGACCGCTGGAAGCTCGGCCAGCTCCGGCCGGGGGACAAGGTCCGCTTCGTGCCCATCAAAGCAAACCAGGCGCCGTCGGCCAGGGACCTGGGACCCGGCCGCCAGCTGGTGCTCCCGGGCGACGCCGGCTGGTCCGGGGACATGGCGAGGGTAACCGCCGCCGGAATCACCGCTGCGGCCTCCGCCCCCGCCGTCAGCATCTCGCGCGGGGATGGCGACGACGGCGTGCTGGGCCGGGTGCCGGAAGGCACCGGCCGGCCGGCGGTCACTTACCGCCGCTCAGGTGACGACAACCTGCTCGTGGAGTACGGCGAAATGGTCCTGGACCTTGGGCTCCGCGCACGGGTACACGCCCTGCACCAGCACCTCGAACAGCTCCGCGTACCGGGCATCGTGGACCTCACCCCGGGCATCCGCTCCCTGCAGGTCAAGGTTGATCCCTCGGTCCTGTCCACCCAGCGCTTGCTGGGCCTTGTGCAGGAAATTGAGGCGGCACTGCCGGCGTGTTCCGAGCTGGTGGTCCCCAGCCGCACCGTCCGGCTGCCCCTGTCCTGGGACGACCCCGCCACCCGCGAGGCAATCGAACGCTACATGGCCGGTGTCCGCGACGACGCTCCTTGGTGCCCCTGGAACATCGAATTCATCCGGCGGATCAACGGCCTGGATTCGGTCAACGACGTCTTCGACACCGTCTTCAACGCCGACTACCTGGTCCTCGGACTGGGCGACGTCTACCTGGGCGCCCCGGTTGCCACGCCGCTGGATCCGCGCCACCGGCTGGTCACTACCAAATACAACCCCGCCCGCACCTGGACACCCGAGAATGCGGTGGGCATTGGGGGCGCGTACATGTGCATTTACGGCATGGAAGGCCCCGGTGGCTACCAGTTCGTTGGCCGCACCACCCAGGTCTGGTCGCGCTACGCGGACTCCGCCCCGTTCGAACCGGGTTCTCCGTGGCTGCTGCGCTTCTTCGACCGGATCTCCTGGTACCCGGTCAGCCCGGAGGAACTCCTGGACCTGCGGGCGGACATGGCCGCCGGACGGGGCCGCGGCGTCGAGATCGAGGACGGTACATTCTCGCTGGCCGAGCATGAGGTGTTCCTGAAGGAAAACCGGGAGTCCATTGCGGCATTCCGCGAGAAGCAGGGCGCGGCGTTCGCCGTGGAGCGGCAGGCGTGGGCCGACGCCGGCGAGTTCGACCGCGCCGACGCGCTCGCCGCCGTCATTTCACCGATGGCCGATGAGGTGACCGTTCCGGAAGGCGGTTCCCTCGTGGCCGCGCCATTCGCGGCGAGTGTCTGGAAGGTTGATGTGGCGGAAGGTGATCGGGTGGTGCAGGGCCAGGCGCTTGTCTCGCTGGAGGCGATGAAGATGGAGACGGTCCTGGAAGCGCCCTGCGACGGCGTGGTGCTGCAGGTCCTGCCGGCCGCCGGTTCGCAGGTGGTTGCGGGAGAAGCAGTGGTGGTCCTCGGCAGCGTGGATGCGGAGCTCGTGTCCGTCGCCGAAGCGCAGGAACTGGAAGAGGCAACAGTATGAACACCGTAACCGCCGGCCCGGCCAGCACACGGCTGCAGGCGGCGCTGGCTGCCCTGGAAACTGTGGACCGCCCGGAAGTCTGGATCACCCTTCGCAGCGGGGACGAACTCTTGGCCGAGGCCGCATCCATCGACTCGGCCGTGGCTGGTGGTGCCCGCCTGCCGCTGGCCGGGCTCCTGCTCGCCGTCAAGAACAACGTTGACGTCGCAGGAATCCCCACGACGGCGGCGTGCCCCGGGTTTTCCTACCTGCCGGAGGAGGATGCAGAACCGGTGGCCCGCCTCCGCGCCGCCGGCGCCCTGGTGCTGGGCGCCACCAACCTGGACCAGTTTGCCACCGGCCTGGTGGGTACGCGAAGCCCGTACGGCGCGGTCCGGGATTCCCGCCGCCCGGACTACATCTCCGGCGGCTCCAGTTCCGGTTCCGCGGTAGCCGTGGCACTCGGCCTGGTGGACATCGCCATCGGAACGGATACGGCAGGATCGGGACGGGTGCCAGCCGGATTGCAGGGCATTGTGGGCATCAAACCTACCCTGGACGTTGTGTCCACCGCCGGTGTGGTGCCAGCTTGCCGATCCTGGGACGCCGTCACCATCTTCGCCCGCCACCTGTCAACGGCTGAACTTGCCATGGGCGCGATGGCGGGAGGATCCCGGGCCTGGCCGGCGGACATCCGGCTGGCAGCGCCGGAGAAACCGCGGGTCGCCTACCCTGCGTCACTTCCGGCGCTGCCGGAGGCCTGGGCAGCCGAATTCCACCGCAATGTGGACCGGCTTAAGGCGCGGGGCGTGGAGGCGGAGGCGATCGAATTCGATGCCTTCCTCAAGGCCGCCCGGCTGCTGTATGACGGCGGGCTCGTGGCGGAGCGCTACGCCGCCGTGGGTGGGTTCCTGGAGATGTACGACGGAGGAACGGACAGCCAGGCGGGCATCGATCCCACCGTGCAACTCATCATCCGGGCGGCTGGCAGTGTGCCGGCCCACCGGTACGTCTCTGACACAGCGAAGCTGGAAGCACTGAAGCAGGAGGCGATGGCGCGGCTGGAAGGGTTTGACGCGCTGCTGGTCCCCACCAGCCCGTTCCACCCCACCCTTGCTGAGGTGGCCGTAGACCCGGTGGGAGTGAACTCGCTGATGGGTACCTACACGAACTTCTGCAACCTGTTTGACCTGTGCGCCGTTGCCGTTCCTTCCGGCGAGGTGGACGGCGCCCAGTTCGGTCTGACCGTAGTGGGACGGACGTTCGACGACGCCGTTGCCGCGGACATCGCCCGGCTCCTGGAGGCAACCCCGGACGTTCCGGCGCTCTTCGCCGAGGGCGCGGCACCGGCAGCCGCGAACAAAACAGTGTACCCGTCGTCGCCCGTTCCCTGGCCTGTGGCTGCGGGCGCAGCCGCTGTGCCGCTGGTGGTGGTCGGCGCCCACCGCAAGGGACAGCCGCTGGCTCCGCAACTCGAGGCGCTCGGTGCCGCCTGGGCCGGCGCCGTGCGCACCGCGGCCCGCTACCGCATGGTGTCCATGGACACCGTGCCGCCGAAGCCCGGGGTGTACCGTGCGGAGGACGGCGGAGCCGAGCTTGTGGGTGAACGGTGGCTCGTCTCCGAAGCCGGGCTGGGGGCGTTCATGGCCGCCCTGCCCGAACCCATGCTGCTCGGATCGATGGAACTGGCTGACGGTTCCAGGGCTGTGGGGTTCGCCTGCGATGCAGTGGCGGCTGCGCAGGGGGAGGACATTACGCGCTACGGCGACTGGCTGGCAGCCAAGGACCACGTGACTCAACCCAAGAGCGTGTGGAAGATCCTGGGAGATGCCGCGCTGGCAGGGTTCAGCCGCGGAGCCTAGCCCCTGAAGTACTCCGAGATGTCCGTCACAAGCTCCTTGACGGCGGCCGGGATGGAGCCATGGAAACCTTTGGGCGACAGGTCGAACGTGCTCCCGGGCACGGCCGCGTGTAGCCGCTCAGCCGTAGCTTTGTAGTAGCTGGGGCTTTTCCCGCCTGCCATGAAATGGGTGTTCGGGGGCAGCACGCTGAAGTCCCTGGCATGGTCCGGTTCGTTGTACGCGGCCCTCAGCTCACCCACGCCGCTGGGCATCACCTGGCGGAACATCCGGTTCACCTTCGTCCGCGACATCAGGGCCATCAGTCCTGCCAGAACCGGCTCGGGAATCCTGGCCATCGCACTGCCGGGATTCGTGGCCTTCTTCATGTGGGCCAGGGCGTGGCCAACCCTGCCGTTGTTGACGGCGTCCTCGAACCCGTCCAGCCAGTCGGTGTCGATGCTGCCGTCGATGTTCACCGCGGCGTCGTACACGCACAGCTTCTCCGGCACATAACGGGTTCCGCTGAACTCCTGCACTGCGTTCAGGGCAACGGAGCCGCCGAGGCTGTGGCCCAGGATGTTCCGGGCGCCCGTCGCATCCAGGACTGTACGGACGTCGGCGATTTCGGTGGCCATGGAGTAACCGGGAGGCTGTCCGCTGGACTTGCCACGGCCCCGGCGGTCGTAGACATCCACCGCCCAGCCGTCGCCCAGGCCCTCGGCCAGCGCCACCGAAAACGGGCGGTAGATCAGGGCTGTGAGGAAGGCGCCGCCAATCAACACCACCCGCCGCTCCCCCGGCGCATCCCCGGTGCCGTAGCTGTACAAAGCCAGCCCGCCGCCGTCGTGCGTTGGCACTACCTGTTCTTTCACCCTCCCCATCCTAGGCCGGGGCCACCGGCAGCCGGCCCGGGGCGCCGCCCGCGCTGCCGCGAAGCCGGTGGGCTGAACTCCCGGTAAACTTGGGGATTGTGACTTCCCAAAACACCCCCGCCCCCAAGAATGCCCCAGAGCCGCTCGACGCCAGCGAACAGATGCGCATCCGCATGGAAAAGCGCGCCAGGCTGATCGAACGCGGAACCCAGGCATACCCGGTGGGTGTTGAGCGCACGCACTCCCTCACCGAGATCCGCGAAAAGTACGCGCACCTCGAAGCCGACGACACCACCGGCGACGTCGTGGGCGTCACCGGCCGCGTGGTTTTTGTGCGCAACACCGGCAAGCTCTGCTTCGCCACGCTGCAGGAAGGCGGCGTTGACGGCAAGGGCACCCGGCTGCAGGCGATGCTCAGCCTCGCCAACGTGGGTGAGGAAGCGCTCGCCGACTGGAAGGCACTCGTTGACCTTGGGGACCACGTGTTCATCAAGGGCGAGGTCATTTCCTCCCGCCGCGGCGAACTCTCCGTCATGGCGGACTCCTGGTCCATGGCCTCCAAGGCCCTCCGCCCGCTGCCGGTGCTGCACGCGGAACTGAACGAGGAAACCCGTGTCCGCCAGCGTTACGTGGACCTGATGGTGCGCGACGAAGCCCGCGAAATGGTCTACACCCGCGCCGCCATCACCCGCTCCATCCGCGAGACACTGTTCCGCCACAGCTATGTGGAGGTGGAAACCCCCATCCTGCAGCTGGTCCACGGCGGCGCGCTCGCCCGCCCGTTCGAGACGCACATGAACGCCTTCGACCAGAAGATGACCCTGCGCATCGCCACCGAGCTCTACCTCAAGCGCGCCGTGGTGGGCGGGATCGACCGCGTATACGACATGGGCCGCGTGTTCCGCAACGAGGGCGTGGACTCCACGCACAGCCCCGAATTCACCACCCTTGAGTGCTACGAGGCCTGGGCGGACCAGTTCGTCATGGCGCAGCGCATCAAGGAGATCATCCTCGACGCCGCTGATGCCGTGGGCGCGGGACGGATCCTGCAGACTGAGGCCGGGGAGATCAACCTCGACGGCGACTGGGCCTGGGTCTCTGTCTACCCGGGACTGTCCGACGCCGTTGGCCAGGAAGTCACGCCGGACACCCCGCTTGAGGTACTGCGCGAAATCGCCCAAAAGCATGAGGTCAAGGCGGACCCGAAATGGGATGCCGAGAAACTGGCCGTGGAGCTGTTTGGTGAAATCGTGGAGCCCACGCTCCTGAACCCCACCTTTGTGTACGACTACCCGCCGTCCGCCCAGCCGCTGGCCCGCCCGCACCGCGAGGACGGCCGGCTGATCGAAGCCTGGGACCTCATCATCGGCGGCATGGAGCGCGGCACGGCCTTCTCCGAACTGATCGACCCCGTCATCCAGCGCGAGCGGCTCACCGAACAGTCCCGGCACGCGGCTGCGGGCGACGTCGAGGCGATGCAGCTGGACGAGGACTTCCTCCGGGCCCTCGAATACGGCGCACCGCCCATGGGCGGCATCGGCCTGGGCATCGACCGGCTGGTCATGCTGTTCACCGGTGCCGGGATCCGCGAAACCATCCTTTTCCCGCTCCTGAAGCCAGAGGGCCACTGACCGTGGAATATGTAGCAGTGCTTCTGCCGTCACTTGTGGTGGGCTTGCTTTTCTGGTTCGCCATGAAGTCGATTTTTAACGCCGACAAGGCCGAGCGGCAGGCCGAAGCAAAGGCGCAGGCGGAGGCTGAAAGCCGCGCAGCCGGGCCGTTGGACGCGCCGGATACGGACCCGAATAAATAAAACGACAGAAGTTTCTGTGGAAATCCACAGGAACCTTTTGGGCGCTTTGACGCATTGCCATAAAGAGGGTCATACTTTTTAACAGGAACATCCTGCTTTTCTGCAAACCCGAACCCTTTCCAAGAGGAAGTCTTTAAATGGCACAGAAAGTAAACATCATCCTTGTGGATGATCTGGATGGGGGAACCGCGGACGAGAATGTCCGTTTTGGCCTCGATGGGGTCAGCTACGAAATTGATCTGTCTGCAGCAAACGCTGCCGAGCTCCGCTCAGCGTTGGAGCGTTTTGTTGCCGCAGGGCGCAAGACATCCGCCGGCCGCGCCACCCGCACCAAGGCTGTGAGCGGTGCCCGGAGCAATGATTCGGCGCAGATCCGTCAATGGGCCCGGGACAACGGCTACACGGTTAACAGCCGGGGCCGAATTCAGGCTGAAATCCAGGAAGCCTACCAAAAGGCAAATTCCTAGGACTTGCCTGCCGGCAGTGTATTAAACCCTGCCTTCACCCGCGGGTGGAGGCAGGGTTTTTTGTGCCAAATGATTATTGGCGAGTGCGCTTCAGCCGGATGGAAACAGCCGGGCGGAAAACACGCGGATGGAAAAGGCGCCGGCTTGCGCTTCCGGTCAATCCCGAAGGGCAATTCAGCGAACGGCGCTGTGTGTCCCGCGCGGCTGTGGAGGCGGCTGCGCAGGGGGCCGATGGGCGCCGCCGGGCCTCCCCGGTGGCACACGCAGGATATTCCCGTACCGGCCACGGTTTCCCCTGTGGCGAACACGCTCCACAAGTCTGGGTCGGCCACGTAGCATCAAAGTACGTCGTAGCTAGGAGTGTGGCGAAATGTTTGAGCGATTTACGGACCGTGCCCGTCGCGTAGTTGTGCTTGCCCAAGAAGAGGCACGCATGCTGAACCACAATTACATTGGTACCGAACACAT
>DATFAE010000338.1:0-15755 GCA_035254945.1 Arthrobacter sp.
AGCAGTTCAAGGACATCCGCGCCAGTGAGCATGCGGGCATCGTCATCATCCACCAGGAACTGGCGCTCATCCCGGAGCTGTCCATCATGGAGAACATCTTCCTGGGCAATGAGCCGGCACGCCGCGGCGTGATCAACTGGGGAGAGGCCCGCAAGCGCACCATTGAGCTTCTCGCCCGGGTCGGCCTGCGGGAGGATCCGGACACGCCTGTCAAGGAAATCGGCGTGGGCAAGCAGCAGTTGGTCGAGATCGCCAAAGCGCTGAACAAGTCGGTGAAGCTGCTCATCCTGGACGAGCCCACCGCTGCCCTGAACGAATCCGACTCCCAGCACCTCCTGGACCTCATGCTCGGCCTCAAGGCCAAAGGCATCACCTCGATCATCATTTCGCACAAGCTCAATGAAATCGAACAGATCGCGGACGAGATCACCATCATCCGTGACGGGAAATCGGTGGAAACGCTCAACATCGTGGCAGATGGCGTCGACGAGGACCGCATCATCAAAGGGATGGTGGGCCGGTCGCTGGAGTCACGGTTCCCGGAGCACACCCCCCAGATCGGCGAGGTATTCTTCGAAGTCCGCAACTGGAACGTCGGCCACCCCCAGGTCCCCGACCGGCTCGTCTGCAAGAACTCGAATTTCACGGTGCGCCGGGGCGAGATCGTGGGCTTCGCCGGACTCATGGGCGCCGGGCGGACCGAACTGGCCCGGTCCATCTTCGGACGCTCCTACGGGAACTTCATTTCCGGGCAGATCTTCAAGAACGGCAAGGAAATCCATCTCCGGAACGTCCCCCAGGCCATTAAAGCGGGCCTGGCGTACGTCACCGAAGACCGCAAGAGCCTCGGCCTGAACCTGCTGGACGACATCAAGACGACCACTGTCTCAGCCAATCTCAAGGCCATCACCAAGGGCCTCGTGGTGGACAAGCGGCGGGAATTCGAGGTGGCCGAGGGGTACCGAAAGAGCCTGCGGACCAAAGCGCCCACGGTCAACGAAGGAGTGGCGAAGCTCTCTGGCGGTAACCAGCAGAAGGTGGTGCTTGCCAAGTGGATGTTCACCGACCCGGACCTCCTCATCCTCGACGAGCCCACGCGAGGCATCGATGTGGGAGCCAAGTATGAGATCTACGGCATCATCCAACAGCTGGCCAACCAAGGTAAGGGTGTCATCGTCATCTCGTCTGAACTGCCGGAGCTTCTCGGACTCTCAGACCGGATCTACACCATCTTTGAAGGTTCCATCACGGGCGTTCTGGACAAGGAACAGGCCACGCAGGAAAACCTGATGCGCCTCATGACCTCAGCCCCCCGCGTCGGCGCCAACACCGCCCCAACTGCACAAACCGCGTAAGCCCGAGGACGGAACAATTATGAATGCACTTAAGAGGATTTTCGGCGGTGACACCCGCCAGTTCGGCATGATGATCGCCCTTGTGGCGCTGGTGCTGTTCTTCCAGTTTTTCACCGGCGGCAAAGTCCTGACGCCGACGAACATGATCAACCTGTTCAACGGAAACTCGTACATCCTGGTACTGGCCATCGGCATGGTGCTGGTCATCATTGCAGGCCACATCGATCTCTCCGTGGGTTCAGTGGCCGCAGCGGTGGGTATTGTGGTGGCCATTGCCATGCGGGACTGGGGCATCCCCTGGTATCTCGGCATCGTCCTGGGCCTGGTCCTGGGGGCCGCCATCGGTGCGTGGCAAGGCTTTTGGGTTGCCTATGTGGGCATTCCCGCCTTCATCGTCACGCTGGCTGGCATGCTGCTCTTCCGCGGCGCCAATCAATTTGTCGGGAAGTCCTTGACCGTACCCGTGCCCGAGGAGTTTCGGGTCATGGGCGCCGGCTTCCTGCCGGAAATCGGCGACTTCGCCCGGTACAACGCCCCCACCGTTATCCTCGGGTTTGTTCTGATCGCGGTCGTGGTCTTCCTGGAGTTCCGCAACCGCCGCATCGAGGCGCGGACCGGAGCCACCCCGGACCCGATGTGGGTGCCCATCACCAGGCTCGTCCTGTTTGCAGCGGCCGTCCTCTACGTAACCTGGCTCTTCTCGACGGGACGGTACGGAACATCGTTCCCCGTCTCCGGCCTGATCCTGGTTTTCCTGGTCGCCGTCTATGTTTTCATCACCAGCAAGACCGTCCTGGGCCGCCATGTCTATGCCGTGGGTGGCAACCGCCACGCCGCTGAGTTGTCTGGCGTGCAGTCCAAGAAGGTCAACTTCCTGGTCATGATGAACATGTCCATCCTGGCGGCCCTCGCCGGCATGATGTTCGTGGCCAGGTCCACGAGCTCAGGGCCCGCGGACGGTGTGGGCTGGGAACTTGACGCCATTGCGGCCGTCTTCATCGGCGGCGCGGCAGTCAGTGGCGGCGTCGGCACCGTGATCGGTTCCATCGTGGGTGGCCTCGTCATGGCTGTGCTGAACAACGGCCTGCAGCTGCTGAGCGTGGGAGCGGACATGCAGTCGATCATCAAGGGCCTGGTGCTGCTGATTGCCGTGGCCATCGATGTCTACAACAAGAGCCAGGGGCGGCGCTCCCTCATCGGAATGCTGATGAACGGCCTGCGCTCCAACCAGCCGCCCACCCCGGACAAGGAGATTGCCAAGACCTCCGAGATCATCACTCCCGCAGAACCAGCCGAGTCAAAATAGCCCGCGACGGCGGCCGGCACGTCCGGCTGCCATTGGACCCAGAAAGAGAAACCCACATGCGAAAAATCGCAAAGACCCTGACCGTCCTCGCGGCCGTCGCAACGCTCTCCCTGACAGGGTGCGGCCGGTCCGACGTCGACGCCGAAGCCGCCAAGGCGGGCACCGCCCTGTCTGGCTTCCCCCAGGACGCCGTGATCGGCGTCGCCCTTCCCAAGAAAACCAGCGAGAACTGGACCTTGGCAGAGAAGCTGTTCAACGACGGACTGTCCTCGGCCGGTTTCAAGCCCAACGTGCAGTTCGCCAACAACGGCGTCTCCGAACAGCAGAACCAGATCTCGACCATGATCACCTCCGGGGCGAAGGTGATCGTGGTGGGTGCAGTGGACGGAGCCCAGCTCGGGACCCAGTTGCAGCAGGCGAAGGATGCAGGCGCCGTCATCATCGCTTACGACCGCATGCTGACCAACACCAAGGCCATCGACTACTACGTGGCGTACGACAACTTCAAGGTCGGCGAGCTGCAGGGCCAGGCACTGCTGGAGGGTATGCAGGCCAAAAAGCCGGGACCATATAACGTCGAACTCTTCGCCGGCTCCCCGGACGACGCGAACTCCAAGGTGTTCTTCGATGGTGCCATGAGCGTCCTGAAGCCGAAGATCGACGATGGCACCCTGAAGGTGGTTTCGGGCCAGGCCGATTTCCAGCAGGCGGTCACCCAGGACTGGAAAGCGGAAAACGCCCAGCGCCGGATGGATTCCCTGCTTTCGGGCAGTTACGCGTCCGGTCAACTGGACGGTGTGCTGTCGCCCAACGACACTCTTGCCCGTGCCATCATCACGTCCATCAAGAGTGCCGGCAAGTCCGTCCCTGTGGTGACAGGGCAGGACTCCGAGGTGGAATCGATCAAGTCCATCCTGGCCGGCGAGCAGTATTCAACGATCAACAAGGACACCCGCAAGATCGTCGAACACACGATCACCATGATCAAGGACCTGCAGCAGGGCACCGCCCTGGAGATCAACGACAACCGCAACTACAAGAACGAGTTCAAGCGCGTCCCTGCGTTCCTGTTGCCGCCGACGATCGTGACCGCCGCCAATGTGAAGACGGCCTACGTGGACGATCCGGTCCTCGGCCCGATCACCAAGTAACACTGAATGCGGAAATGCCCCGGCCCCTGAGGGGGACCGGGGCATTTCCCCTTTAAGCGGCATCCATTTAAGCGATGCCGCGGAAGCCAACAGCCGTGAAAACTACGACTCCGGATCCTCCACCTGCAGGACGCCCGGCCCCGTAAAGTGCAGCGCCTGGTTGCGCACGGCCTGCGGCGTGGTGAAGGTTTTGTAGCTGTAGGCATCGGCTGGGTCCCAGCCGACGTCGGTGGTGAAGTCCCACGCGGTCCAGTCCGGTGCCGGTTCCCCGGAGAGCTCTGATTCCGCCAGCGCCTCGGCCCTGTTGGTTTCGTAGGATGCCCGGGCCACGGCTTCAAGGTCCGCCGGAGCTCCGTTGAACCATGACCCGGTGTCGTTGAAGCGGTGCCCGTTGTAGCTGCTGACCATGATTGATTCGTCCGCGCCGGGCCCCGTGTACTCGAACGCGTTGTACTCGGAGAAAATCCTAGACTCGTAGCCTGCTCCCAGGAAGTAGCTGCTGCCACCCTGTGCTTCGCTGACCATGGGGTACTGGGGATCGTCGGTGCTGCCCACGAAGTAGTTGTTCAGCACGTGGACCTGGCCGAACCTGACGCGGGGGCCGCGCTGCTGGATGTTCTCCATCAGGTTGCCGATGTAGCTGACGCGCAGCTTGCCGCCGTCCTTGTCCACATGCTCGTCGCCGGAGCCCAGAAGCATCGTCTTGTCATGGTTGTGCAGCTTGCTGTTGGAGATGGTCACGTAGTCGGTGCCGTCCTTGAGGTCCAGCAGGCCGTCGTGGCGGTTGGCCGGTTTGCCCCGGAATCCCACGGGCGCGTCGCTGTCCGGAAAGCGGCCATCGGTCAGCCGGACGTGGTCGATCCAGACGTGGTTGGAGGTCACCGAGGAGACGGCGTCGAACCGCGCGTTCCAGGCGCCGTCGCCGTCGTCCGGGGACCATGTGGTGAAGAAGTCCACGGGTGCCTCCACGCTGAGGTTGCGAACCACCACGTTGGTGGCGCTCAGGATCACGATGTTGGCACCCACAAAGCCGGCGTCATCGCCCAGACCTATCAGCGTGGTGTTGCTGGGCAGGCTCACCTCGATCTGCCGCTTCATGTTGTTGCTGCCTGTCTGCCGCAACTGGCGCATGGACTTGCAGTAGTCGAAGGTCTGGTCACTCCATGCTTTGCCCTCCGGACCGAAACAGGACATGTACTTGTTGATGTCGTAGCCGGGGGCATAGTCCTGTTCGCTGAGGATGCGCCCGTCCGGGGTCTGGTTGCCGTCGATGGTGCCGCGGACGTAGATGATCTTGGGTGCTTTTGGTTCGCCGTGGTTGGCAAGCGCAGCTTTCAGCTCAGCCAGCGTGCCCACTTCGTAGCGGTTTTCGGCGGGCGCTCCTGCCCCGCCGTTCGTCACGCCGTCGACGGCGGCCCAACCGGTAGGTGCCGCATCATCGGGACGGATGATACCGCCGCCGGTCAGCGACCGTACCGCACCGCCGGCCGCTGTGTTGCCGGGGGCCGTGGTTGCAGGTGTGGTGTTGCCGGGCACTGCCACGGCAAGTCCTGCGGCGAGCGCCAGCGCCGAGGCGGACGCCGCCAGTCCGCCGGCCCGGCGGAGGCTCCTGAATCGTGAAGTTGAAATGGTATTGAATCGTATGGAGGACGTCATTGGCCTTATTTCCGGCATGCCAAACAGACCACATGCCTAGTCGGGTGCGGATACTGATTTCGGGGAACTGCCGCCCAGAAAACGCTTTCCGAGCGGCACTACTATTCTTACGTCCGTCGTGACAAAACTGTCAAGGGGTGTCCTTTCAACCGCTCTTCAAAAGAACGGCATTCACAGCGCAAACATAGGTTCGCCCGATTCCCCGCACAGGGACGGGCGCGAGTCTGGGATCCAAACGCCGGCCCATCCGCCGGCCCAGATCCTAGGAGTACAGTGAGCGTCCTTGCCCGGAGTGTAGGCAACGCCTTCAGAAACAAGGTTCGAACGGCTGCAGTCGTTGCGGTCCTGGCCGTGGCCATCGGCCTGGCACTGGCCATGCTGGTGGCCAATCAGGCAGTGGGTGCCAAAGTCCAGGAGCTGAATGCCTCCGTCGGCACTGTCCTGACAGTCAATCCGGCCGGCGGCCAGGGCTTCGAAGGCGGCGGCGAACCGCTGACAACCGAGCAGGCCGCCACCGCAGCCGCCGTTCCCAACGTCAGCTCCGTCGTCGGAACCAGCTCCCTCCGGCTCCGGAACGCCGCAGAAGCTGCCGCCCAGACCGCGGCCGGCGGCCAGGCAGGTCCCGGCGGCGGCCAGGGCGTACCCGGCGGTGCGTCCGCAACTACGATGACCACCAGCCTGAGCCCAGCCATTGATGCCGGGACCCTGGGCAACCGCAACCAGGCGGCCAACGGAACCACGGGACCCACCGGCACCACCGCGCAGCCGGTCCGTTCGCTCCCGATCACCGCCACCGGAATCGGCGCGGAGGTGGACAGCACCGGCAAGGCCCTGACCATCACTGAGGGCATTGGCCTCGGCGATTACACGGCCGCCTCCGCCAACGCCCTGCTGGGCACCACTCTCGCGGAAAAGAACAGCCTCTCGGTCGGGTCCACGTTCACCATCAATGACCAGACCTACACCGTGGCCGGCCTGTTCGATTCCGGCACCACGTTCGGCAACAACGCCCTTTACGTCACCCTCCCGACGGCGCAGACCCTCGCGGAACTGCCGGGCGAACTGTCCACCATGATTGTCACCGTGGACTCCATGGAGAACGTTCAGTCCACGAAGGCTGCGCTGGAGACCGCCCTCGGCACGGACAAGGCTGACGTCACCCAGGGCCAGAACCTGGAGACGGCCGTCGGCTCCCTCGGCAGCGTCAAGAACATCTCCTTCATCGCCTTTGTCGCGGCTCTCGGCACCGCCGGGCTGATCATCCTGCTGATCATGGTCATGCTGGTCCGCGAACGCCGCAGGGAGATCGGCGTCCTGAAGGCCATCGGCGCACCCAACCGCACCATCGGGCTGCAGTTCGTACTTGAAGCCCTCGTCCTGGCGGCAATGGGCAGCGCAGTGGGAGCCGCGATCGCATCGTTCGCCAGCGGAGGCATCGCCTCGGCGCTCATCAGCACCAACACCACCACGACGGCGGCCACCACCGGCCGGGGGGCCGCCATGGCCGGGGCAGCCGGCGGCGCCGGATTGCCGGGCGGCGGTGCCGGCTTCCCGGGCGGAGCCGGCCTTCCCGCCGGGGGCCCGCTCGGCGGGGCCTCCCAGCTGCTCACCTCCGTTACCGCCAGCGCCTCCCCCGGAGTCATCGCGGCCGGGATCGCCGCAGTGTTCGGCGTGGCCATCATCGGGGCGCTCGTGCCCGCGCTGCTCACGGCCCGCATCCGTCCCATCGAAGTCCTGCGAGGAGAATAGCCATGATTGAAGTCAAGAACCTGGTCCGCACCTTCAACTCCGGTGACCGCACCATCAAACCCGTCAACGATGTGAGTTTTGAACTCGAGCAGGGCACCCTGGCGTCCATCGTCGGAAAGAGCGGCAGCGGCAAAAGCACCCTGTTGTCCCTCCTGGGTGCGCTGGACAAACCCACCAGCGGAGACGTCGTCGTGAACGGCGTCAGCCTGGCCAGCATGCCGGACGGCAAGCTGACCGAGTACCGGCGCCGGGACATCGGCTTTGTGTTCCAGCAGTTCAACCTGATCCCCAACCTGACCGCGGTGGACAACGTCATGCTGCCCATGGAGTTCGCCGGGATGCGCAAGGCCGAACGCCTCCAGCGCGCGAAGGACCTGCTGGAGCAGGTGCAGCTGGATCCCGAGAAGCACGTGCGGCGCATCAACCGGCTCTCGGGCGGCGAGCAGCAGCGCGTTGCCATCGCGCGTGCGCTGGCCAACGAACCCAAGCTGATCCTGGCCGACGAGCCCACGGGCAACCTCGATGAGCAGACCGGCGACCACATCATTGAGCTCCTCAGCTCCCTGAGCCGGGACCACAACGCCACCATCCTGGTGGTCACGCACGACAGGGCCCTGGCCAACAAGACGGACCGCCGGTTCCGGCTCCAGCAGGGCAAGCTGACAGAGGAGGCGTCCCGCGCCCGGACCGCGGTGGCCGCCTCGGCGTAGAAATGCCGTTGCCGGCGTGAGGCACGGTGGAGGGAGCCCGGCCCGACCACGACCCTCTCTCACTTTCTGCAGGTTTTTTGCAAACGCTCTCTCACATTGCGCGTGCTTTTCCCGGACGCCCTATCACCACAGTGAGAGGATGGCTGTCATGAGTGCGCCCATCGCCAAGCCATGGTTGTCCAGCCAGTCCGACCAGGACCCCCGGTCCGCTACCGGAACCGCGCTGCGGTGGGGAGTGATCGCCACGGGCGGGATCGCCCGTTCGGTTTCGGAGGACCTGGCCTTGCTGGCTGACGCGGAGCTTTACGCCGTCAGTTCCCGCGGCCAGGAAACTGCGGACAGTTTTGCCGCGGCTTACGGTTTTGCCAAGGGGTATGGGGACGACGACGGCGTACACGGCTACCAGCGGCTTCTCGCCGATGAAGCGGTGGACGTGGTCTACGTCGCCACGCCGCATGCCCAGCACCACCGGATTGTGCTCGCTGCCCTGAACGCCGGAAAGCACGTCCTGTGCGAGAAGGCCTTCACCATCAACGCCCGCGAAGCCGGCGAGCTGATTGATGTGGCCCGCCGGAAAAACCTGTTCCTGATGGAGGCGGTGTGGAGCCGCTTCCTGCCGGCCATGCAGCGCGCCTTCGACATCGCCGCCTCCGGAGAACTCGGTGACGTGCACTGGGTCAGCGCTGACCTGGGTTTCCCCGCCCCTTACTCCCCCACATCCCGGCTGTGGGCCAGGCAGGACGGCGGCGGCGCGCTGCTGGACATCTCTGTTTACCCGCTGCTTTGGGCCTTGGGAACCCTCGGATTTCCGCAGACCGTCAGCGCGACGGGGGTTCTCAACGACGACGGCGTGGACGCCCAGAACGCGATGACCCTGGGTTACCACCACGGTGCCCAGGTCCAACTGACGTCCTCCCTCCTGGCCCACGGACCACGGACGGCAACCGTCGCCGGCAGCCTGGGATACCTGCAGAGTCTGGGCTCCATCAACAATCCGCGTGAACTGCTGGTCTGCATCGGGCGGGAGAAACCCCGCCGAGAGGTGTTCCACGCCGTGGGACGGGGTTACAGTTACGAGCTCCGCGAAGTGACGCGCTGCATCCAGCAGGGGCTCAGCGAAAGTCCTGTGATGCCGCTTGAGGACACCCTTAACACGATGCGCCTTTTCGACGGGGTGCGGGCCCAACTCGGCGTCAGCTACCCGAACGACGCGCACTAACGTCAGTGAATATAAGTGACAAACAAAGTCAATTTGATGGGAATGCGTTGATTTTTTCCTAGACTTCCATCACTAAGCAGTCTTACTATGTAAACATCGTCGGCTTAGACGGCACTGGGGGTGGTTCGCGTGGCTAGAGCTCTATCGCCATGGCGTGCGCTCCGGCCGGTACTCCTCGCAGGAGCCGCCACACTTACGTGGCTGACGCTTTCCAGTACTGCCGCAACTGCAGACTCGGCAGATTCGGGTTCCCTCCTGGGCGGAGTGACGTCGTCGGTTTCCTCTCTGGCGGCTCCCGTTGCCGGCACGCTCCCATCTCTGGGCGAAGTTCCGCCCACGCCTCCTGCAGCAAGCACGCGGTCCGGGCTCCTCGAGCCTGCGGTCGGCGCTCTGGCCAGCACTACGGACCAGTTGGTTACGGCCGTCCCCGTGGTGAACGAGGTTGTTCCAGAGGGCGCGGTCTCCACCGTCGCCGTCCCCCTCGCTGTCGTGGCGGATGACGCGGCCGCTGGCGTGGTGGAAACCGTGACTCCGGCGCTTGTTGAAGCGGTGCCTGTTGTCGAACCGGTGGTCCAGCCCGTCTCGGACCTGGTGACCGGGGCTGCTCCGTTACCCGTCACGCTGCCCTTGCCGGACGTCGCATCCGCTACCGGCTCCGCCAGCATTCCCGCAGAATTTCCCACGGCGGCCCTTCAGTCTGCCGCTGACGTTCCCGCGGTGACCGCTCCGGAACAGCTTCCTGTGGTTGCCGGCCCCAACACCGGAGACAACTCGGCACTGCCTGCCGCCCTCGCTGGGACATCTGGGACCACAGCCGCGGCTACAACCGCCCTTCACCCTGCCGACCCTGCCTTGCCGCTGGCGGACGGCCCGTCGCCGTATCCTGCGCCTTCGGGCCCCAGCTCAGGGGCAGGGAGCGGCGCATCGTCGTCGGGTTCCTCCGGCTCTGCCGCCTGGCTGAACGACTTTGATCTTGACCTCCAGCTGCCGGGCACTTTCCCGGTCAGCGGATCCTCTGAGCATGCCCCCTCACCGGTGTCGTTCGACCCCGGTTCCTCCCCCGACTAGTTGAGCCCTGCCTGCCTTTCACGGCAGAACAGGCCCCGGGTGCCGAACTGCACCCCACATCAACTTGTCAGGAGAAAAAACCATGCATTCTACCCTTCGCAGAGGGCTGCTTAGCACCCTCTTCGCCAGCGGGCTCGTAGCCCTCGGCGCCACCGCAGCCAGCGCTGCGGACACAACCAGCGGATCGGACTTCACTGCCTCCGCACTGGTCTCAGCGGCGACATCCGCAAATACGACGTCGTTGGGCCTGCTGGGTGGCTCAACGCCGTCGGACACCGCGGATGTTGCCGCTGTGGTCGATGCCGGCCTCGTCCTCGGGGACGGCGTCCTCGGGAGCAACGACGGCGGAACCACCGCCGACGTAGCCGCCGCAGCTGATGTAGCACTCAGCCTCGGCGACACCACCGTCACCGGCACCGACACAAGCGGAACCACCGCCGCCGCAGCAGCAGACGTCAACTTGGGCCTCGGCGACACCACCGTCACCGGCACCGACACCAGCGGAACCACCGCCGACGTCGCGGCAGCTGCAGACATCAACTTGGGCCTCGGCGACAGCGTCCTCGGGAACAACGACGGCGGAACCACCGCCGACGTAGCCGCCGCAGCTGATGTAGCACTAAACCTCGGCGATGGCGTCCTCGGGAACAACGACGGCGGAACCACCGCCGACGTAGCGGCAGCTGCAGACATCAACCTCGGCCTCGGCGACGGAACCGACACCGGCACCGACACCACCGGCGACCTTGGTGCCGCAGTTGGCGTCGATCTGGGACTGGATACGTCCGGTCTCCTGGGCGACGTCACGGCTGGCGCCGGTGGATCCGTCATCATCGGCGGTGCCACGGATGGCAGCGTCACTCCGGGCACCGAAGCTCCGGGCACCGAAACCCCGGGCCCCGAAACCCCGGGGACCGAGGCTCCGGGTGGAACGGGCATCTCAGGCGGTACTGATGACCAGGGTACGAGCGGCACGGACACTGCCGGTAACGTCGGCGCCAGCACGGACACCACCGGCTCTGACACGACCGGAATCACCGTTGTCCCGGCCGGGGCCACCCTTTCCGGCACCACGGCAGGCCCGGTATCGGCAGCAGCCAGCACCGTGGGCCGCACCACCGGCCAGGGCGGAGCCGCGGCCTTGGCCAATACAGGTATCGACGCTTCACTGGTCCCCCTCGCAGTGCTCCTGCTGGCCGCAGGCCTGCTGATGCTCCTGCGGCGCAAGACGTCCTCATAAGACGTCCTCTCAGAGGCTGCATCAGCAGCCTCTGAGACACCGCGCAGAGTTGACCATCCCGCCGTCCACGGCAACGGTCTCCAACACCCTGAAAGGAGGTGGGCCCCAGGAAGATCGGCTAAAGAGCACTTGTCCTTGTGACCGATGGTCCGGGCGTGGAGGCATCCAAACCTTCCCGCCCGGGCCGCCGGTGCGCGGTATGACCACCCCGGGAGGCGATACCGGCCGGTACAATTAATGCAGAATAGTGCCGCAGCGCACCGAGAGGGACTGGTCATGGTGGCGGACTCGCCTAGCTCCATCAAGCATGAAGTGGTCGGCGGGCGGTATCGGCTGGGAGAAGTAATCGGCCGGGGCGGCATGTCGTCCGTCTACTGCGCACGGGACGAAAAACTGGGCAGGGACGTGGCCTTGAAGCTCTTCGCGCCCCAGGCCCCGGACGCTGATGAACTCAAGCGCCAGGAAGCCGAAATCCAGCTGCTGGCAACCCTGAACCATCCCAGCCTGGTAACCCTGTTCGATGCCGGCATCGACACCCGCATCCCGGATGAACCCAGGCCTTACCTCACGATGGAACTTGTGGACGGCCAGGATCTCCGCGGCCGGATCCGGCACAGTGCAGTACCCCTGGACGAGCTCGCAGTCATCGGCGCCGGCATTGCCGACGCCCTGGCCTACGTGCACAACCTGGGCGTCATCCACCGGGACATCAAGCCCGGCAACATCCTGCTGGTGCAGATCCGCCCCGGGGAGCCATTGCGGCCCAAGCTGACAGATTTTGGCATTGCCCGGATTGCGGACTCCACCCGGCTGACGGCCACCGGCACGATGGTGGGCACGGCCGCGTACCTCAGTCCGGAACAGGCCATGGGTTCGCCCCTGTCGCCGGCCACGGATATCTATTCGCTGGGCCTGGTCCTGCTGGAATGCATCAAGCAGACGGTAGAGTACCCGGGCAATGCGGTCGAGTCAGCCGTGGCAAGGATCCACCGCTCACCGGAAATACCGGCGGGCGTGCCAGGCGAGTGGGCTGACCTGATCCGGTCCATGACTGCGCTGGAACCGTTGGAACGCCCTACCGCCGCGGATGTGGAAACAGCGCTGCGCCAGGCCCTGGTTTCACCCGTCTCCACACCGGGCGAACTGGCACCGGAAACCACCCGGGTGCTGCCGGCCATGCCGTTCAGGCCCCCGTCCATAACCGCTGAAACCGAACTGCCCAGCCTTCAGACCATCCAGGGCGAAGGCCTCCCGGTCGTTTCCCGCCTGCGCCTTGCCGGCAAGCGGTTCTGGGGTGCCGTTGCCCTGGGGCTGCTCGCTGTGGTGGCAATCGCCACAGCGCTGACCTTGAGCATGGCACCCGAGCTGACGCCCGACGTCGTCCCCTATCCCACCGTGACCGGCCCCCTGGGCGACCACCTCAAGGAGCTCCAGGAAAGCGTTGAGCCATGAGCCTGAGCCGGAACAGGCACCGGTATTCGGCATGGGCCCCGTCAGCCGCAGCAGCCCTTCTGCTCGCCGGATCCCTGGCCGCCTGCAGCCCCGCCGATGCTGGCCTCAAAGCCGACGCCGCCCGGCAGCTCCAGGGGCGCGTGCTGGGCGTGAGCCAGGCTGCGGCTGGAAACGACCCCGCTGGCGGACTGACAGCCCTGGACGCCCTTGAGGCTGACCTTGCGGCAGCCGTCGGGAAGGGGCAGGTCTCCGATGAACGCCGCCAGAGCATCTTGGCGGCCGCCGCCGCGGTCCGCGCGGACCTGACGGCGGCCAAGGCGGTAGCGGACGCCGCTGCGGCGAAGGCTGCCGCGGAAGCGGCGGCGGCACAAGCGCAGGCCGAGGCCGAAGCCGCTGCGTCCGGTGACGGCAAGCAGGCTCCTGCTCCGGCAGCGCCGCCGCCTGCGGACGGCAAGGCAAACGAAGGCAAAGGAAAAGGCAAGAACTGACGCCGCGCGGGGATCGGTTGTCACGTACGACGGCGGAACTGGGCTCCTGTGGTCAGTCCGGGTTGCATCCCGGGCCAGTCAGTCGTTGACGGTCAGATACTGGCGTTGGCGCTTCAAAGCCACCGGGTCAACGTAGAGGCGGCGCCCCGGTTCATAACCGGGGCGCCGCCTCTATGTCTGTCGAGCCTGAACTAGCTCAGGGTGGCAATAACCGTGTTCAGCGTTGCGGAAGGACGCATGACGGCGGACGCCTTGGCCTCGTCCGGACGGTAGTAGCCACCGATGTCCACCGGAGAGCCCTGGACCGCAGCCAGTTCGCCCACGATGGTTTCCTCCTTGGAGGACAGCTCGTTGGCGACGGCGGAGAACGATGCCGCAAGCTCGGCGTCGTCGGTCTGCTTGGCCAGTTCCTCGGCCCAGTAGCGGGCGAGGTAGTAGTGGCTGCCGCGGTTGTCCAGCTCGCCGGCGCGTCGGCTCGGGGACTTGTTCTCCAGCAGGAACGTCCCGGTGGCCTTGTCCAGCGTGTCAGCCAGGACCTGCGCGCGCGCGTTGTCCGTGGTGGTGGCCAGGTGCTCGAAGCTGACGGCCAGCGCAAGGAACTCACCCAGGCTGTCCCAGCGCAGGTGGTTTTCCTTGAGCAGCTGCTGGACGTGCTTCGGGGCCGATCCGCCGGCGCCCGTCTCGAAGAGTCCGCCGCCGTTCATCAGCGGGACCACGGAGAGCATCTTTGCGCTGGTGCCCAGTTCCAGGATCGGGAACAGGTCCGTGAGGTAGTCGCGGAGCACGTTGCCGGACACGGAGATGGTGTCCTCGCCCTTGCGGATGCGCTCCAGGGTGAAGGCCGTTGCCTTCTCCGGGGACATGATCTCGATCTGCAGGCCCTCGGTGTCGTGGTCCTTGAGGTACTCACGGACCTTGGCGATGAGGTTGGCGTCATGGGCGCGGGTCTCGTCCAGCCAGAAAACGGCGGGAGTCTTCGATGCCCGGGCGCGGGTGACGGCCAGCTTGACCCAGTCCCGGATGGGGGCATCCTTGGTCTGGCAGGCGCGCCAGATGTCGCCGGGGGCAACCTCGTGCTCGATCAGCACGGCGCCGGAAGCGTCGACGATCTGCACCGTTCCGGCTTCCTGGATCTCGAACGTCTTGTCGTGGCTGCCATACTCCTCGGCGGCCTGGGCCATGAGGCCCACGTTCGGAACGGTGCCCATGGTGGTGGGGTCGAAGGCGCCGTGGGCGCGGCAGTCGTCCACTACAACCTGGTAGATGCCGGCGTAGGAGCTGTCCGGAAGGACTGCCAGGGTGTCGGCTTCCTTGCCGTCCGGGCCCCACATGTGGCCCGAGCTGCGGATCATGGCGGGCATTGAGGCGTCCACGATGATGTCGGAAGGCACATTCAGGCTGGTGATGCCCTTGTCGGAGTCCACCATGGCCAGGGCGGGGCCGTCTTCGAGGCCCTTCTTGATGAGTGCTTGGACGCCTTCACGGACATCCTCCGGCAGGTCTTCGAGGCTGCTCAGGATGGCGGCCAGGCCGTTGTTGGGGCTGATGCCGGCGGCTGCGAGCTGCTTGCCGTAGGTCTCGAACAGTTCGGAGAAGTAGGCCTTCACCACGTGGCCGAAGATGATGGGGTCCGAGACCTTCATCATGGTGGCTTTCAGGTGCGCGGAGAAGAGGACGCCCTCTTCCTTGGCGCGGGCCACCTGGGCCTTCAGGAACTCGTCGAGCGCGGCGGCGCGCATCACGGTGCCGTCGATGACTTCACCGGCCAGGACGGGGAAGGCCTTCTTCAGGACCTTGACCGAGCCGTCTTCGCGGACCAGCTGGATGGCGATGGTGCCTTCGGACTCGATGACCACGGACTTCTCGTTCGAACGGAAGTCGTCAGCCGTCATGTGGGCAACGTTGGTCTTGGAGTCAGCGGACCAGGCACCCATGGAGTGCGGGTTCTGGCGGGCGTAGTTCTTGACGGACAGCGGCGCGCGGCGGTCGGAGTTGCCTTCACGCAGGACCGGGTTTACGGCGGAGCCCTTGATCTTGTCGTAGCGCGAGCGGACGGCCGTTTCTTCGTCCGAGGAAGGGTTGTCCGGGTAGTCCGGCAGGTTGTAGCCCTGGCCCTGGAGTTCAGCGATGGCGGCCTTCAGCTGCGGGATCGAAGCGCTGATGTTGGGCAGCTTGATGATGTTGGCTTCCGGCGTCTTTGCCAGTTCACCCAGTTCAGCGAGGGCGTCACCGATCTGCTGTTCCGGGGTGAGGTAGTCACCGAACACGGAGATGATGCGGCCTGCGAGCGAAATGTCACGGGTCTCCACCTCCACACCTGCGGTCGAAGCAAACGCCTCGATGATCGGCAAGAACGAATAG
>DATFAE010000339.1:0-18420 GCA_035254945.1 Arthrobacter sp.
CAGGTTGAAGCTGCCCTGCAGCGGATCTCCGACGGCAGCTACGGGGTGTGCGAGGTGTGCGGCAAGCCGATCGCCGAGGGCCGGCTGGAGGCCCGGCCGTGGACCCCCTACTGCCTGGAGCATGCAGCCGCCGGGCGCTACGGACGGTAGGCCGTGAACCAGGCCGTTATGGACGCCGCGGGCTTCATTGACACCACCCTGCAAAACGAAGGGTCCTGGTACCGGGCCGATGAAGTGGAGACGCGGGTGGGCGGCGCCCTGAGCTCCTATGGAGCATCGGTCGGGGCGGTGCGGGGAACCGTCCGGGACGCCGGCAGGAAATTCAAGGACCTGGGCCATGATGAGGTCACGGCCCTGGCGTCGCTGCTGTGGGGCCAGCCAGGTCCCGGCAGGAGGCCGGTCTATGAGCGCCGCCTCGCCGCCGTGGTGCTGCTGCAGACCAGGGTTGCCCTGCTGCGGCATACCGACCTGACCAGGCTTGAGGGCTTCATCAGGTCCGCGCACACCGGTGAGCTCGTGGACCCGCTGGTCAGTGACGTGGTGGTACCGCTGCTGAAGGTGCTGGACGGGAATGGCCGGCAACGCGCCGACGTCGTGATCACCCGCTGGCGCCGGGACCCGGACGCCTGCATCCGCCGCGCGGCATCCCTGACCGCAGAAAAAACCGGCAACGCCTGAGAGAAGGAGACGGATATGAACGATCCCCACAACCTGGAGCGGTTTGTTGCGGCCCAGGACAGCGGCGGCACCTACGGCCAGGTCCTGGGCGAACTGCAGCTTGGCAGGAAGGCCGGTCACTGGATGTGGTTCATTTTCCCCCAGATCGCCGGGCTCGGCAGCAGTCCCACGTCGGTCAGGTACGCCATCAACTCGCTGGCGGAAGCGCAGGCCTACCTCAAACATGACGTCCTGGGCCCGCGGCTGCTTGAGTGCGCGGCGGCCGTTGATGCCCACGCCGGCCGGCCCGCCGTCGACATCCTTGGCGGCATCGACGCCAGGAAGCTGCAGTCCTCGATGACCCTCTTCCTGCGCGCCGCGCCGGGGGAGACCATCTTCAAGGCCGTGCTGGCCGACTTTTTCGACGGCCAGCCGGACCCCGCCACCGACTCACTGCTCGCAGCGGGCAGGGACTGAGCTGCCCTGGCCGCCTACGGCGAGGGCGTGCCGCCGTTGACGTTCAGGGTTTCGCCCACCACAAAGCTGGACTCCGCAGACGCGAGGAACACGTAGGCAGGAGCCAGTTCGGCGGGCTGTCCGGCCCGGCCCAGGGGAGTGGAGTGCCCGAATTTCGGCAGTTCCTCCTTCGGCTGCCCGCTGCTGACCTGCAGCGGCGTCCAGATGGGTCCGGGCGCCACCGCATTGACGCGGATCCCTTGGGGCGCCAGCTGCTGCGCCAGGCCTTTCGTGAAGTTGTTGATGGCCGCCTTGGTGGTGGCGTAGTCCACCAGCGTGGGTGAGGGGTTGTACGCCTGGATGGACGTGGTGTTGATAATGGCGGACCCCGCAGGAAGATGCGGAATGGCGGCTTTGGTCAGCCAGAACATCGCGTACACGTTGGTCTTCAGCGTGTGGTCAAACTGTTCGTCGGTGATATCGGCGATATTCTCCTGTGCCACCTGCTTGCCGGCGTTGTTGACCAGAATGTCCAGGCCGCCCAGGACCGCGAGGGCGGTGTCCACGAGTTCGCGGCACGCGACGGGATCCTTGAGGTCGCCGGGAACTTTGACGGCCTTCCGGCCGGCTGCTTCAATCAGGCCCGCGATCCTCGATGCGTCCTCTTCCTCTTCGGGCAGGTAGGAGAGCGCTACGTCGGCTCCTTCGCGGGCGAAGGCGATTGCCGTGGCAGCCCCGATCCCGGAATCTGCCCCGGTGACGATCGCTTTGCGCCCCTCCAGGCGGCCGGTCCCGCGGTAGGTCTGCTCACCCAGGTCGGCCTTCGGCTCAAGTTCCGCGTCAAGGCCGGGCTCGGGCTGGTGCTGCTCCGGGGGTGAGATCTTCTTGTAGGCTGTCACCGGGTTCCGGAAAGTGTACTGATCCGTCATGGTTCTCCTCCTGGATGGGTGCGGGTTTGGCGGGCAGTACGCCCACGAAAGCTAAGCAAGCTTATGTTTCCACCCTAGGCAACGGTGAGGGCCGCTGCCAAGACCCTAATCAGCCCTTCCGCACCTCCACCAGCTGCACGTGTCCCAAGCGGCCGTCATCGACCACTGCTTCCATGTAGGTGCAGACCGGTTGGCGCCGGCGGTCCGTCGGGGAGCCGGGATTGAGCAGGCGGAGCCCGCGTGGCGTGGTGGTGTCCCAAGGTATGTGGCTGTGTCCGAAAACGAGCACGTCGGCATCGGGGTACAGCGCCTCAGCGCGTTCGCCGCGCCCCTTGGCCGGGCCGGTCTCATGCACCATGGCGAACCGCACGCCTTCAAGGGTGATGTGTACGGTCTCCGGAAGCCGCCGGCGGAGCTCCGGCCCGTCGTTGTTGCCGTAGACCCCCACGAGCCGCCGGCTTCGCCGCTCACATTCGTCCAGCACTTCCGCCGTCACCCAGTCACCCGCGTGGAGCACCACATCGGCGCTTTCGACGGCGGCCCACACCTGGGCAGGCAGCTGCCTGGCGCGGTTGGGTACGTGCGTATCGGACAGGATGAGGAGATGCAGCGGCATAGGAGAATCCTGCCACGCAGCTCGCGCGGTGGGCCCGCCGGCGGGCGGGCGGGGCCACGTCTCCGTGTACCGGCTTGCAGCCCCTGTTACCGCCAGCCGCTGAGTCGTACTCTGGGGCTGGGAGGTGGTTGCCATGGAGGCAGCGCAGGGTGACAGGATCATCGTCAGGGGAAGGACCGTCGGTTCATCCGACCGGCACGGCGTGATCCTGGAAGTCAAGGGACAGGAAGGCCATCCGCCTTACCTGGTCCGCTTTGACGATGGACACGAGACCGTGATGTACCCCGGCGGGGACTTCGCCGTCGAGAAAGCACACGGGGGCTGACACCGCTCAATATTGCGCGCCGCGGGCGGCGCAGCTGTCAGACTGGTGCCATGGATCATTCCCTGGCCGCAATCCCGTCCGACTCCGGCCGCCCTGGCCGCCCCGCGCAAAACCCGTATCTTCAGAAACCTCCCGCCAGGTCCGGTCCCCGCGATCCAGGCGATGCCTGGGTGGAAGGGGAACGGGGGCGCTTCTGGGGCAGGTTCGGCGCAGCCGGCGTGCTGGCCTTCGATCCGGACAGGGGAGTGCTGCTGCAGCACCGCGCGGAGTGGAGCCATAACGGCGGTACCTGGGGGCTCCCCGGCGGCGCCCTGCACCAGGGGGAGGACGCGGTGGCAGGCGCGCTGCGGGAAGCCCATGAAGAGGCAGCGGTGCCAGGGGAGAGCGTGAGCGTTCTGTTCACGTCGGTCCTGGACTTTGGCTACTGGTCCTACACCACGGTGGTCCTGCTGGTCACGGATCCGTTTGAGCCGGTGATCAACGACCCCGAAAGCATCGCACTCCTGTGGGTCCGGGTTGCCGACGTTGACGCCAAGGAACTTCACCCCGGGTTTGCCGCCGCCTGGCCGGAGCTGCGGACTCGCATGCTCTCGCTGGCGGATCCGCGCCGCGGCGCCCGCCGCGGAAGCAGCTTCTAGGTGTCCTGGCCGTACTCCGCGGTGACCAGGATGGGCAGGTGGTCAGACTTGCCGCGGGGCAGGGTTTCCACACTTTCGATGTCCAGGCCCAGGGACGTTGCGAAGTCGAAGTGGCCCTTGAAGACTTTGTAGCGGGTGTAGGTCCGCCGGTCACTGAGGGACAGGGCGTAGCCCGAGTCCTTCATGTGTGCGTGCAGGTTTTTGGTGAAGAACGGGTAGTTGAAGTCCCCGACCATCAGCGTCATGAGGCCGCTGCCCATGCTCAGCAGCTCGGCGTGGGCGGCATGGATCTGCGTGCGCCGCAGGGAGTTGGAGGCAGTCAGCGGTGCCGCGTGGAATGAGCCGATGACCAGCTCGTGCTGGGTGTCGTTATCCACCACCCGGGTTCCGATCAGCCGTTCGTGCGCCGGTGCCAGCACGCGGTCGTGCATGGACTTCTTCAGCGCGAATGACTGGGTCTTCACCGCGGTAAAGCGGCTTGCCCGATAGTAGATGGCCAGTCCCAGCCTGTTGCCTTTGGTGGTATCGGCCAGGTGCAGGGGCCCAAGGGTGTCGGGCAGGTCGGCCGAATCCACCTCCTGCAGGCACAGCGCATCGATCTCAAAGTTCCGGGCGAGGGACAGGAGTTCTCCGCTCGCCTTGTGCTTCCGGAGGTTGTAGCTAATGACGCGCATCGGTGGAACACCTCTTTTCGAGGGTTGCTGACAGGACCAGTTCCTGAGTCTAGTCCGATCGCCCACCGAGGAGGCCAACATTTCGCCGCGTCCCCGCAAAGCGTCGCGGGTCAGCGGATAGAGTTAGTGGCGATTCACCCAGAACCACCGGAAGGGCCAACGATGACCAAAGATCTGCCCGAACTCGCCGACGGCGACTTCTACTACCAGGCGCTGGGCGGCGGCCGTTTCCGCTCCACAATCCACGCCCAGGGGGCCTGGAACGAGCATGAGCAGCACATGGCCCCGGCCTCCGGACTGATGGCGGACAGCCTTGAGCGCCACGATCCCCGTGCCGACATGCGGATGGCCCGCCTCAGCTACGAGATCCTGGGGCTGATTCCCGGTGGCGAATTCCACATCCAGACCACCACGCTCCGGCCTGGCAGGACCATCGAGCTGCTGCAGGCTGAGCTCATCGCCAACGGCCGGGTGGCTATCCGCGCCACGGCCTGGCGGCTGGTCACGAGCGACACAACTTCCGTGGCCGCCGTCGAGGATTCCGCGATTCCCGCGCCCGACGAATGCAAACCGTACGACGGCGCCAGCGTCTGGCCCGGCGGGTACATCCGGTCCCTGGAAATGCGCGTCGCCGAGGGGCACCGGCCGGGCGCCGGCACGGTCTGGCTCCGGACGGGGCATCCGTTGACGGACGCCGCTGACAGCGGAGACCTGGCCCGGCTGATGGGCATGGTGGATACAGCCAACGGAATCGCGGCCCGCGTCCCGCCGGGGAAGGACAGCTACGCGTTCCCGAACCTTGACCTGCAGATCCACATGTACCGGAGGCCGCAAGGCGAATGGCTGGGCCTGGAAAACGCCGTGTCGTTCGGCGCGGACGGGATCGGCCTCACCTCCACGGTGCTTCACGACATCTCCGGACCCTTCGGGCGTGCCGAGCAGATCCTGACTCTGCGGAAGACCTGACGCTGCGCAGGACCTGACGGTACCCTGGCACCAGGTTTTCGCGGCCGGCCCGGGTTCCTACTCGAGCCCCGCCTCTTTCCGGTAGCTGCGCACAGCACTGTGGACTGTCGGGTAGAAGTGATCGGTGGTGAACCGTGCGGCGGCGCCAAACCGGGTCAGCCGGTCCTTGACGGGTCCCTTCATTTCGGCGAAGACCAGGCTGATGCCCTCCTGGTCCAGCTCGTCGTCAAGCTGGACCAGTTCGTCCAGCGCCGTTGTGTCGAGATCGGTGATGGGCTCCGCGGCGACAATCACCCACCGCACCGGCCAGGGAGCCGCGGCAACGAGGCTGCGGATGTGTTCTGCAAAAACCTCCCCGTTGGCAAAAAACAAGGGCGCATCAAAACGCGCGATGACCAGGCCTTCGGTGCGCTGGCCCTCCGGGTGCCTGTTGAGGTCGTGGAAACCTGGAACATCTTCAAGGCTGGCCAGCTCGGTGCGGTAGGGGTCCCAGGCCCGCCGGACAAAGGCCATCAGGGACAGACCGATCGCCACCACAATTCCCTCCAGGACGCCAATAAAGGCGACTCCGAGGAACGTCGCGACCAGCAGCAGGGCCTCGGTCCTGCTCATCCTGACGAGCCGGAAAAGCGTCCTGACGTCAACCAGCGAGGAGGCTGCCACCATCACCACCGCGGCCAGGGTTGCCGTGGGCAGGAAGGCCGTCACGCCGGGAGCTGCCACCATGAAGATAAGCACCATGGCGGCCGCCACGATGCCGCTGAACTGCGTCCGTGCTCCGGCGTCAAGGACAATCGGGGTCCGGGAGGAGCTCCCGCACACGGGAAAGCCTCCGAACAGTCCGCTGGCGACGTTGGCGATCCCCAACGCGCCCATTTCATGGTTGCCGCTGACCCGGTGTCCGCGGCGTGCCGCAAGGCTCTTGGACAGCGTGGACGTGTCTGCAAAAGCAATCAGTGCGATGCCTGCCGCCGGCGCCACGAGCGCCAGGACGTCGTCCACGGTGATGCCTCCCAGCGCCGGCGACGGCAGGCCTGACGGCAGGGCCCCGACGACGGGCAGCTGATCTGCCAGCTGCAGAGCGGCTGCGGCACAGACCGATGCTGCGACGGCAAGAAGGACGCCCGGAACCTTCCATGGAACCAGGCGGCCGGCGATCAACGCCGCCAGGGTTCCTGCCCCGAAGGCCAGCGCGACGGGGTTGGCTTCCCCGTGACGAACGGCGTCGGCAGTTGCTGCGACGCGCTCAACGAGGGAGTCAGCATCAATGGATATCCCCAACAGCCTGGGAAGCTGGCTCACCATTACGGTCAGGGCAATGCCGTTGAGGTAGCCGATCCGTATTGGTTTGGACAGCAGCCCCGTAACGAATCCCAGCCTCAGGATCCGGCCGGCAATCAGGAACACGCCGATCAGGATCGCCAGCACCCCTGCCAGGGCAACCGCGTGAGCCGGGTCCCGGCCCGCCAGCGGCAGTATCGCCGCCGCTATCATGGGCGCCAGCGAAGAATCGGGCCCCACGATGACCACACGGGTTGGTCCGAACAGTGCATAAAAGAACATCGGCACCACCGAGGCGTACAGCCCGGTCACGGCGGGAAGTCCCGATGCCTCGGCGTAGGCCATTCCTGCCGGGATCAGTGCCGCGCTGAGCGCGGCTCCAGCGGCCAGATCCGCCTTCAACCAGGAGAGCCGGTACTCCCGTGCCACCCCAATGGCCGGGACAGCCGTGCTGATCCAGTCGCTGCGCAATCTTGCCTCCGAAGTACCTGTGGCCGCCGGGGAATCCTCCGCGGGCGTCAGTTTGAGCGGAACACCAGCCAGCCGGCCAGCGTGGCCAGCCCGGTCAGCACAGCGCCCCAGAGCATGTCCACCACGATGAGCTGCAGCGGCCAGGTTTTCAGGGTGGCGGCGTTGGTCAGGTCATAGGTTGCATAGGCGAAGGCGCCCAGCGCGGCGCCGTAACCCACGGCGGTCAGCCAGCTGCCGCCGTCGAGCGCGGGCCGCAGCGCAAAGAAGACAATTCCAGCGATGTAAATGACATAGAAGGCCACGGCGTAACCTAGGTGTGGTTTGTCCGCCAGCAACTCGCCGATGTGGCTCCGGTAGAACGGGTTCATCAGCTTCAGCCACACGGCGTCAATGGCTGCGAACGCGGCGGCGACAACGAGGAATTGCAATATGAGCATAAGGGAGCTTAGCAACATGCAGGATGCCGGAACCGGAGGGCAGCGGCTCACCGTGGTGCGCCAGGAACGTTCGTTGGGCGCGGCAGGGGACCTGGACCTTGCTCTGGACCTCCTGGGCCGGGCAAAGACGGGCCGGATCGGGCCCACGCTCCGGCTGTACCGTCCCGCGCCCACGGTTGCCTTCGGCCAGCGGGACACCCGGCTGCCGGGTTTTGAGGCCGCCGCCCAGGCATGCCGCGACCGCGGCTTCGAGCCCCTTGTCCGGAAGGCTGGCGGGCGCGCCGCCGCGTACCACCAGGGCACGCTCGTGGTGGACCACATCGAACCGCATGCCGATGCCATCGCCGGCTCCAAGACCCGGTTCGGCTTTTTCGGCGAACTCCTGGCGCAGGCCCTTCGGGCTGCCGGCGTGCAGGCGGCGGTGGGTGAGATACCCGGGGAATACTGCCCCGGCGAGTTCAGCGTGCACGGCACTGACCCGGCCGACCCAACCCACCAGGTCAAGCTCGTGGGCACCGCCCAGCGCGTGGTGGCAGGCGGCTGGCTCTTCAGCTCAGTGATCGTGGTGGAGGACTCCGCCCCGATCCGCGGCGTGCTGACGGACAGCTATGCAGCCCTTGGCCTGGACTGGGACCCGGCGACCGCCGGCGCTGCCAACGACCTGGTGCCCGGACTCGACGTCCAGGCCGTTGAGGACGCCCTGCTGTCCACCTATGCGGGCTACGCTTCCCTCCGGTTTGCCGATTTCAGCAGCTATGCCGGCCTGGACAGCGGAAAGGCGTAGCCCGCGCTGAGAAGGGGCTCAGTGGCCCCTGGCTTACGGTCCTGCCGTTATGCGGCCAGGCGGCTCTTGACCTCGGCGGCCGAGGGGTTGGTGGCGGCGGTCCCGTCCGGGAAAAGAACCGTGGGGACGGTGCGGTTGCCGCCGTTGATCTGCTCCACGAGTTCAGCCGTGCCATCAACTTCCTCGATGTTGATTTCCGTGTAGCCGATGCCCTGCGCGTCCAGCTGCTTCTTCAGCCGGTTGCAGTAGCCGCACCAGGTGGTGGAAAACATGGTGATGGTGCCGTCCTCGGGAGTAAAGTCCACGGAGCTCTCCTAAAAATAAGTGAAGGGGGTTCGTTCCCATCAACGGTAACCCGAGTGCCGGTATTCCCCTTAAGGCATGTGGCCCCGGATGACAGTCCAAATGAGTGATGGCATGCTGGTGCCATGTGTGGACGCTATGTGATGGCACGTGCCGTCGGAGACCTGCTGGCTGAATTCGATGCGCAGCTGGAGGAAGACGTGGTGCTGCCGCCGTCATGGAATGTTGCTCCCACCGATGAAGTGCCCATTGTCCTGGAACGGCTGATCGACGACTCCGCTGTCCGGCAACTCCACGTTGCACGCTGGGGGCTGGTGCCGTCCTGGGCCAAGGATCCCGGCATCGGGTCAAAGATGATCAACGCCCGGAGCGAAACGGTCCTGGAGAAGCCTGCCTTCCGGAAGGCCGTCCAATCACGCCGCTGCGCCGTCCCGGCGGACGGCTACTACGAGTGGAAGCAGGGCACGGGCAAGGCGAAGCAGCCCTACTACGTCCACCCCGGCAAGGACAGCGGACTGGTGTTCGCCGGCCTGTACGAATGGTGGAAGGATCCGTCCAAGGCGGAAGGGGAGCCCGGCCGGTGGCTGCTTTCCACCTCCATCCTGACGGCGGACACCCCTCCGCCGGGAGCGGAGTCCACCGTCTTCGGAAAGCTGACCGCCCTGCACGACCGTGTGCCGCTGCCCATGGACAGGGCCACGATGGAGTCCTGGATCGACCCGCAAATCGATGACGCTGCCTTCCTGGTGGACCTGGTCCGCGCGCATGTGAAGGACGTGGCGGCGGACTGGCACGTGGACTCCGTCGGCCGGGAGGTGGGAAACGTCCGCAACAATTCCCCGGAACTCATCCGCCCGGTGGAGGCGCTGTTCTGAAGCCGGCCGTTTCGCCGACCCGGGTGACGGCAGAGGTGCCTGGCCCCTAAACGGTGACCTTGCCGGCGTCGTCCACTGTCCAGCCGGGGTTGTACGCAATTTCCCAGCGGAAACCGTCCGGGTCCGCGAAATAGCCGCTGTACCCGCCCCAGGGCTGGGTGACCGGCTCCGCAACGATCCTTGCCCCGGCAGCGGCGGCTTCGGCCATGACCCGGTCCACCTCATCGGTGCCGGGGAGGTTGTGGCTGAGCGTGATGCAGGGGACGGGCCCAGGTACGTCAACGCCGGCCTCGGCGTGCATCTGGCCCGCGTCCCAGAGGGAGAGGACAAGGCCATGGTTGACCTGGATGAACACCACGTCGTCAGGAAATTCCTTGTGGACGGGCCAGCCGAGACCCTCCACATAAAAGCGGCGGGAGGCAGCTACGCTGCGTACACCTAGTGAGATGAAGTCGACTCTGGGCTGCATGCTTCGATACTGTCAGAAGATGGCGACAATTCAAGGAAACGACAGGGACGCGCTGGCCGACAAGGAACAGCTCGCCGCCGTGCGGATTGCAGTCGACGAGGTGGATGACCAGATCGTCACCCTCATTGCCCGGCGCGAACGGCTGATCAGGATCGCCGGAACGCTCAAGGGCGACGACGCCGAAGTCCGTGCCCCCGGGCGCGTGGAGCGGATCATTGAGCACGTCCGGTCCGCCGCGGAAAAGAAGGACATCGATCCGGACATCGTGGAGTCCACGTATCGGGCCATGATCTCGGGCTTCATCGAACTCGAGCTGAAGGTCCACAAAGAAAACAGCTGACGCTGTTTCACTGAAGTGCTCAGCTGTTCCCAGTAACTCCAAGGCGCCCACCCACGGACAGGTTCCGGCGGTGGGCTCCTGCTTTTGTCCTGCCTTGTGGCTTTTGGGCCTGTTACAGCGACTCTTCGACGGGGACGTTGGCTTGGTAGTCCCTGCCTTCACAGTCACTGAACGCCGTCATGAGATGGCCCTTTGCCAGGCCCATGACCGTGCTGATGGGAAAGTTTCCGGTGATGGTGCTGCCGGAGTGCTCCACGCCCGTGAGGTCAAAGTTCTCTTCCGTGCCGTCATGGCTGAAGCAAAAAAAGGACACGGCCTCACCGTTCATAAACTCGATTTCCATCCGTCGCTGGTGGGAGTGGTCGGGAGTGGCCGCCACGAGCCCCACAACGTAGGCGCCGGAACTCGGAATATTTCCATCTATATCGAACTTCGCCACCAAGGTTGAATCCTTGGCGGCGACGGTTACATGCTTCAGGAATGCGGTATTGGGGCTCATAGGTCAATCCTGCTACCTGCGCCTTAGTCCGTCCACCCCTGTCTAGGTTTTGTCCAGGCTCCGGCGTAGACTGGATTTATTCGAACAAGTATTCGAATAACCGTGTTCGAAACCACTGACTGGCATCAATTCCGGGCACGGTTCAATTCAGTTCCGGGAGGAGCCCATGGGGATGTTCAGCGAATCTGTAGACGTCGTCTGCAGCGCTTCCGGCCTGCCGGTATCCCTCCAGTGGGCGGGGCGGCACTACACCGTGTGCGTTGAACCTGTGCGGTGGTTCGAACGCCGGCAGTGGTGGGCCGAGGAAAGCCGCGCGCCGCTGGGAAGCGGGCCAGGGATCGTTGACCACGAAATCTGGCGGGTCCAGGTGCTGGAGGATTCCCGGCGCCCTGACCGTCCGGAAACAGGCCGCACAGCGGAAGAAACCCTCACCCTGGACTTGAGCCGCCACCTCGGAAGCGGCCGATGGCGGCTGCTCCGGATCCATGACGCACTCCAACCCAGAACAGCATGACCTTCACGCATCTCCACGTTTCCACTGCCTTCAGCGCCCACTACGGAGTGTCCTGGCCGGAGGAACTCGCCCAGGTTGCCGCCGCAGACGGCGCCACCGCGCTCGCCTGCACCGACAGGGACGGACTGTACGGCACCGTCAAACACCTCAAAGCCTGCATGGCCGCCGGGATTGACCCCATCGTGGGGGTTGACCTCGCGGTATTCGACGACGACGGCGCCCCCCGGACCCAGGTCGCAGGACGCGTGGTGGTGCTCGCCCGTGGCCACAACGGCGGCGCGGGGTACCGAGCCCTCTGCAGGCTTGTCTCGGATGCCCATGCCAGGACCTCTGGCAAAGCCGGGGGAGTAGTGCCGGTGGCAGTCACCCGCGCCGAACTCGCCTCCCGGACGCTGGACCCGAAAACCCTGAAGCCGGTCCTGACTGTCCTGATCGGCCCTGATTCCGACGTCGGCCGTGCCATGGGCGGCCGGCGCTACCTGCGTCCCCGCACGCTCTTCAAACGCTGGCTTGATGCACTGCCACAGGGGACCGTGGTTGCCGAAGTTGTTTCCCAGCTCAGCGCACCGGGCTCACCTCTGAGCACCGCCCACGCAGTGCGGATGCTCAAACTCGCGGAGGAACACCAGGTCCCTGCCGTGCTCACCAACGCCGTCCGTTACTGTGCGGAGGACGGCGCCGCCACGGCGGACGTCCTGGATTCGGCCCGCACGCTGAAGTCCCTTCCGGAACTTGCCGCCGAACCCATGCTCCAGCCCAACGGCCAGGCCTGGCTGAAATCGTCCGCACAGATGCTCCAGCTTGGCAAGGAGATCATTGGTGCAGCAGGATACGGCGCTGCGGACCTCAAACAGCTCATGGCGCAGACCGAGGCGCTCGCCGATTTCTGCCGGATTGATCCCGTGACTGACATGGGATGGAAGCAGCCAGTGGTGCCGGAGGCCTCGGTCATCGGTATCAGCCAGGACCCGCACCTTGAACTGGTCCAGCGTTGCGAGGCAGGCATCGGCAGGAGGTTCCCCGGCGTATCCGGTGCCGCCGAAAAGGAGATGCGCTCGCGGCTGGAACACGAGCTGGGGATCATCAGGAACCTTGGGTTCTCTTCCTACTTCCTCACCGTTGCCGAAGTCTCCCGGATGATCATTGACATGGGGGTCCGCGCGGCCGCCCGGGGGTCAGGTGCTTCCAGCCTGGTCAACTACCTCATCGATGTCAGCCAGGTCAATCCGCTGCAGCATGACCTGATCTTCGAACGGTTCCTGTCCCGGGACCGGGCAACATTGCCGGACATCGATATCGATGTTGAAAGTGCTGAGCGGCACAACGTCTACCGGAGGATCTTCGACCGTTTCGGAGCCGAGCGTGTCACGCTGATGAGCATGCAGAACGGGTACCGGGCGCGAGGCGCTGTCCGGGATGCCGGGATGGCCCTGGGCATGGACGACGGCGATGTGGGGGAGATTGCCAAGCAGCTGTGGCGTTTTTCGGCCCGCAAGTTCCGTGAGGCACTGGTGGAGAAGCCTGAACTGCGCGAGTTCGCCGGCAGGGTGGAGCAACGGGACTTTGCCGAAAACCAGCAGCTTGATCTTCTGGTGGACCTCACGGAGCGGCTGGACCGGCTTCCCCGGCATATTTCCATGCACCCCTGCGGCGTGATCCTGGGGGATGCCACGCTGCTGGACCGCACCCCCGTTCAGCCCAGCGGCCTGGGACTGCCCATGAGCCAGTTCGACAAACACGACATGGATCCCATGGGGATGCTCAAGCTGGACGTCCTGGGGGTCAGGATGCAAAGCGCCATGGCCTTCGCCGTCCGCGAAGTCATCCGGCTCCATCCCTCCAAAGCCGAAGTAGTGGCGGCCGGGGCACACCCAACGGGTCCTGGGGGTGCCGGCCCGGACTACATCGCGGACAACGGCCACATCGACCTCAACGCCGTCCCGCTGGACGACGAACCAACCTATGAGCTGATCCGCAGCACCCACACCCTGGGCTGCTTCCAGATCGAGTCGCCCGGCCAACGGGAGCTGATCGGCAAGATGGCACCGCGGGAATTCAATGACCTCATCATCGACATTTCGCTGTTCCGGCCCGGGCCCATGAAATCCGACATGGTGCGGCCGTTCCTTGAGCACCGGCACGGTTTCGCGCCGGAGGTGTACCCCCACCCGGACCTGAAACCGGTCCTGCAGGAAACCCACGGAGTCACGGTATTCCATGAACAGATCCTGAAAACCTTCAATGTCATGACCGGTTGCGGACTTGCCCGGGCGGACGAATTCCGGCGCGCCCTGGGCAACGAGGCACTCGAACCGAAGGTGGAGGAGTTCTTCCGGAAGGAAGCCAGGGCCAAAGGATATTCACCGGACGTGGTGGACAAAGTGTGGGGCACGCTGAAGGCTTTTGGCAGCTTCGGCTTCTGCAAGGCACACGGTGCCGCCTTTGCCGTGCCCACCTACCAGTCCGCCTGGCTGAAGGCGCACCACCCGGAGGCCTTCCTCGCCGGGCTGTGGGAACACGATCCCGGCATGTATCCCAAACGGCTCCTGGTGGCTGAAGCCCGCAGGATGGGCATCCCCATCCTGCCGCTGGACATCAACCGGAGCCAGGCGGAATACCGGGTGGAACGGGTGGCGGACGGGCCGGACCACGGGAAACTGGGCATCAGGCTTAGCCTGAAGGGCATCTACGGGCTGTCAGGGGCCGAGCTCAAACGCATCGTGGCAGGCCAGCCGTATGACTCCCTGGCCGACCTCCGGGCCAGGTCCCGGCTCAGCAAACCCAGCATCAAAAGGCTGGCCCAGCTGGGAGCCTTCGATTCCCTGCACCGGGAGTCCGGCGGTGCCGCCAACCGGGCAGACCTCGTCCAGCACCTGCAAAGAATGCAGTCCACGGTAAGCGCGCGGAAGGGAATCGAGGTGATTGAAGGGCAGCTTTCCTTGCCGCTGGGGGACGTGGAGCTCAGGAACGTCAAACCCGGCCTGGCTGCGCCCACGCTGGTGGACAATGTCCGTGCCGAGCTGGACCTGATGGCCATAGATGCCAGCGGGCACCTGATGGACAGCCACCGTCCCATGCTCGACCGGCTGGGCGTCACCACGGCGGACAAGCTCCTCGCCCTGCGCAACGGCACTGAAGTGCTGGTGGCCGGGGTGCGCATCGCCACCCAGACCCCTCCCATGCGCGGAGGGCGCCGCGTGGTGTTCATCAGCATCGACGACGGCACCGGCTGCATCGACTCTGTCTTCTTCCACGAAGCACAGGAGCAGGCCGGGCTGCTCCTGTTCGGCACCAGGCTGCTGCTCATCCGCGGCACCACCCGGCGGACAGGCCCCCGGGGCATCAGCCTGAGCGCCAGCATGGCCTGGGACCTGAGCCGGGTGGAAACCCTCCCGTTCCCGCAGTCACGGCCTGAAACCACCGACATTCCCCATCCCCTGGACGGTATCAGCCGCACGCTGGCCATCACCGGGATGGGCGGCTGAGCGGCTCCACGCCGGCCGGACCGGCCCCCGGGGACCGGGGTCCCCGTTGGTTGGCCCCTTGGGAAACCGATAGCATTGACGATGGCTGGCTGTGGTCCCCGTACGCCACAAGCTATGAAGCCTTAACTTTGAATAGGAGACACCCGTGTCAGATGCCCAGCAGATCACCCTCATCGTCGATGGCGAAGAGACCAAGGTGACTACCGGGACAACCGGTGCGGAACTCTTCTTTGAGCGCCGCGATGTTGTTGTGGCCCGCGTCAACGGCGAGCTGAAAGACCTGGACCAGGAATTGCCTGAAGGCGCCGAGATCGAGGGCGTCACCATCGATTCCCCGGACGGCCTCAACGTCCTGCGCCACTCCACCGCCCACGTCATGGCCCAGGCCGTGCAGCAGCTGCGCCCCGACGCCAAGCTCGGCATTGGCCCCTACATCACCGACGGATTCTACTTCGACTTCGACGTCGCCGAGCCGTTCACCCCCGAGGACCTCAAGACCCTCGAGAAGATGATGCTCAAGATCATCAACCAGAACCAGAAGTTCGTCCGCCGTGTGGTGTCCGAGGACGAAGCCCGCGAAGCCATGAAGGACGAGCCCTACAAGCTTGAACTGCTGGGCAGGAAGAACGACGCCGCCGAAGCCGGCGAAGGCGTCAACGTCGAGGTCGGCGCCGGCGACATCACCATCTACGACAACGTCGAACGCAAGGAGGGGACCACCCTCTGGTGCGACCTCTGCCGCGGCCCGCACCTGCCCAACACCAAACTCATCTCCAACGCCTTCGCCCTCACCAGGTCCTCCTCCGCATACTGGCTGGGCAACCAGAAGAACCAGCAGCTGCAACGCATCTACGGCACCGCCTGGCCCACCAAGGACGCGCTGAAGGCCTACCAGGAACGCATCGCCGAGGCCGAACGGCGCGACCACCGCAAGCTCGGCGTCGAACTTGACCTCTTCTCCTTCCCGGACGAGCTGGGCTCCGGCCTGCCGGTGTTCCACCCCAAGGGCGGCATCATCCGCAAGGAGATGGAGGATTACTCGCGGCAGCGCCACGTCGACGCCGGTTACGAGTTCGTCTACACCCCGCACATCACCAAGGGCCACCTGTACGAGGTCTCGGGCCACCTGGACTGGTACAAGGAGGGCATGTTCCCGGCCATGCGTGTGGATGAGGAACTCAACGCTGACGGCACCGTCCGCAAGCCGGCCCAGGACTACTACTTGAAGCCGATGAACTGCCCCATGCACAACCTGATTTTCCGCTCGCGGGGGCGCTCGTACCGCGAACTGCCGCTGCGCCTGTTCGAATTCGGTGCAGTGTACCGCTACGAGAAGTCCGGCGTGGTCCATGGGCTCACCCGTGTCCGTGGCATGACCCAGGATGACGCCCACATCTACTGCACGCGCGAGCAGATGAAGGACGAACTCACCAAGACCCTGACGTTCGTGCTGGACCTGCTCAAGGATTACGGCCTGAACGACTTCTACCTGGAGCTCTCCACCAAGGACCCGGAGAAGTACGTCGGCGAGGACGCGGCCTGGGAGGAAGCCACCCGCACCCTCGCCGAAGTGGCCGAGGAATCGGGCCTGGAACTGGTGGCGGATCCGGGTGGAGCGGCTTTCTACGGACCGAAGATTTCCGTCCAGGCGAAGGACGCGCTGGGCCGCACCTGGCAGATGTCCACCATCCAGCTGGACTTCAACCTGCCGGAACGGTTCGAGCTGGAGTTCCAGGCAGCCGATGGCACGCGCCAGCGGCCCGTGATGATCCACCGTGCGCTGTTCGGTTCCATCGAGCGTTTCATGGGTGTGCTCACCGAGCACTACGCCGGCGCGTTCCCGGCGTGGCTTTCCCCTGTCCAGGTGGTGGGCATCCCGGTGGCGGAAACGTTCAACGACTACATGTTTGACGTCGTTGACCAGCTCAAGGCGGCGGGCATCCGAGCCGAGGTGGATACGTCGTCGGACCGGTTCCCCAAGAAGATCCGCACTGCCAGCAAGGACAAGATCCCGTTTGTCCTGATCGCCGGCGGCGACGACGCCGAGGCGGGTGCGGTCTCCTTCCGCTTCCGTGACGGCAGCCAGGACAACGGCGTGCCCGTGGCCGAGGCCGTCAAGCGGATCACGGAAGCCGTCCGTAACCGGACCAGCTAGCGAAACGGATAAGAATACGGTGCAGGAGAACACAGGCGCAGGCTATCCAGGCGATTCCGGCGTGACCGACGACTTTGACCTCGCCGGTGTCCCGGATGCCTTCCAGCGCCTGTGGACTCCGCACCGGATGGCCTACATCAAGGGTGGCCAGCACCAGTTCAAGAATGAAAACGACTGCCCGTTCTGCGTGGGGCCGGCCCGGAGCGACGAGGAGTCCCTCATCGTCTACCGGGGGAAGAGCTGCTACGTGGTGCTGAACCTGTTCCCGTACAACCCCGGCCATCTGCTCGTCTGCCCGTACCGGCACGTGCCGGACTACACGGACCTCACCCTGGAGGAGACCGCCGAGTTTGCCGAGCTCACGCAGACCGCCATGAAGGTGCTGCGCAAAGTGTCGAACCCCGGCGGTTTCAACCTGGGCATGAACCAGGGCGTGGTGGGAGGTGCGGGGATCGCAGCGCACCTGCACCAGCACATTGTTCCGCGGTGGGGCGGCGACGGTAATTTCTTCCCGATCATCGCCCAGACCAAGGCCATCACCCAGACCCTTGACGAGGTACGCCGGCAGGTAGCCGAGGCCTGGCCCGGGGAGACGGATGCTGAATAGGCACGCGCGCGGCTTCTTCACCGCGCTGTTTACCCCGTTTGCCCGCTGGCTCCTGAAAATCGGCATTTCCCCTGACGCCGTCACAGTGGTGGGAACGCTGGGCGTGGTGGCGGGTGCCTTGGTTTTCTATCCGCTCGGCCAGCTGTGGTGGGGAACGCTGTTCATTACCGCCTTCATCTTCTCCGATGTGCTGGACGGCATCATGGCAAGGATGCGGGACACCGGCGGGCGCTGGGGAAACTTCCTGGACTCGACGCTGGACCGGATCGCCGACGGTGCCCTCTTCGCCGGCCTCGCCATCTGGTTCTTCACCGGCGGCGCGGACCCGGTGATCGCCGTCGGCGCAATGGTCTGCCTGGTCCTTGGCATGGTGGTCTCCTACGCTCGGGCCAAAGCGGAATCACTCGGCTTTACCGCCAATGTGGGGATCGCCGAACGCGCCGAACGGCTTGTTTCGGTGCTGGTGGTCACCGGATTCACAGGACTTGGCCTGCCACACATCGTCCTGCAGTTGACCCTCGCGGTCCTGGCCACGGCCAGCCTCGTCACGGTGATCCAGCGCGTCGTTTCGGTCCGCCGCCAGTCCCTGGCAGGGGCCGCCACACCCGATGAAGCCTGATTAAGCCCGCCGCCCACGGTGGGACTAGTATTAGGACTGCCCGGTCAATGGATCCGGCAATCCGGTGCGTGTTCATTTCGGCTTTGTGCCGCCCCCACGCCCGGCGAAGGTCATCTATCTACCCATAGGGGTTTTTGTGTCTACACCTGATGTAAGCAGCGAAGCCGGTTCGTCCGCGAACAGCGTCACGGGCAGCAACCGCGTGAAGCGCGGCATGGCTGAGATGCTCAAGGGCGGCGTCATCATGGACGTCGTCAACGTCGAACAGGCCCGCATCGCCGAAGACGCCGGTGCCGTGGCAGTGATGGCGCTGGAACGCG
>DATFAE010000340.1:0-3200 GCA_035254945.1 Arthrobacter sp.
CCTCCGCCGAGGGCGTGGCCGGGCTGGGGTGGCTGTGGGCGGCCTTCGCGCTGGGGTATATGGCAGCCCGGGCCGTGACCCTCGGCGCCCGCGCCCGGTCCGACCGGTGGATGGTGCTCGGTTCGCAGTAACAGCAGCGCCCACTAAACTGGACCGGTGACCCGCCCTTTAACGCCCGCAGAAACCGCCAACGGTACCGACCCACTGGAAGACCTGTGGGTGCCGGTCCTGCTGCGTGCCCTTGCTGCGCTGATATTCGGGGCCGTCACCATCTTCTGGGCCACACCGTCATTGGAGGTGTTGGCGTGGGCGGGCGGAACCTACGCCCTGGCTACCGGCGTCCTGGTGCTCTGGGGCATCCCCAAAACCGGCTTCAGGCGGGACACGGCGTCCGCAAAGCTGCTGTGGGGCGCAGGGTCGATCCTTACAGGCGCCGGCGTGGCACTGCTGCTGCTCCACGGCGACCTGCTCTTCGGCGTGATCGCCGCACTGGGGTTGGGCTTCGCAGGCGTCATTGAGTTGGTTTGCGGACTGCGGAACCGTGGCAGCCATCCCTTGGCCAGGGACTGGATAGCCTCCGGAGCCATCGGCCTGGGAACGGCCGCGGCGCTGCCGTTCTTCATCAGCCTTGGTGCGCATGCCCTGCTGGGCGTTGCCGGCGGCGGCGCCATCATTGCCGGCGTGCTCTGGGTACTGTCAGCGTTGACGTTGCGGCATGATGCCCGGGCCGCCGTCGTGAAGCCGTAAACTGGACAGATACGGTTCTACCCGGCGTAGAAGTTTCGCCGTACAGACCAACCGCACATTCGAACCGGGCAGGCCACCGCGCCGTGCCCGCAGGGGAGGAACCACCTTGGCAGACCAGCAACCAGGCAAACCGCGCAAGATGCGGACCTCGGTGAAGGGGCCGCTGATGTTCTCCGCGTTCTGGGCCGTCCTCGCCTTTTTTGCAGTCCTCATTTTTGCCTCCGGCGGCAGTTCGCGGGCCCCGCGGTTCGACCTGGCGTTCACCGGGGCAGGAATAGCCTTCATTGTCACCCTGGTCATCGCCGCCATGCTCTCGATGAGCTACAAGGACAATGCTGAGCACCTCGGCAAAGGATCCGGCGTCAACCTGAGCTCGGCGCGCAAGCCCTCCCACGGATTCGGGGGTGCTCCCCGGGCCGGCAGCGACGGCCATGACACGACGCCGCCTGGCTCCGCTGAGCCCGGCAGCCCCGACGCCGACGGACCCGCCGGGCGCTAGTCAGCCTTTGCATTCCGCGGCTGCCCACAGGCCGCTGCCCTCAGCCGGCCTGGGCCTGGCGTGCCCTGTAGGCCGCAACATGTGCCCGGTTGGCGCAGTTCCCGGTATCGCAGTAACGCTTGGACCGGTTGCGCGTGAGGTCCAGGAGCACGGCATCGCAGTCCTCCCCTTCGCACACCAGCATGCGGTCCATCTCCTTGCTTCGAATCACGTCCACCAGCGCCATCGCTGCTTCGGTGCCCATCCTGTCCGCCAGCGGCGCCTCGCGCGTGGTGGCGTGCAGGTGCCAGTCCCACTGATCGTGCTTCATTAGCTGGGGCAGGGCGTTGGCGTCGCGCAGCAGGCGGTTCACGGCTTCCACAGCGGAGTCCTCATCTGCGGTCCAGACGCGGGCGAGTTCGGTGCGCAGCCTGTGGATACTGTCCAGTTCCGCCGTATCGCGTGCCCGGGATCCGCTGAAGCCTTCGGCCTCAAGGAAGCGGTCCAGGTCTGCCACGGAGGCCAAGGTTTCGCTGCCGTTCGCGGCGCTGTTGATGAGATTCACCACGGTGCGCAGCGCCACCTCAGTGTCAGGGGCAAAGACCATCTTGACTCCTTACAGGGCCGGGCGTAGTGTCATGATCGTTACCCCACTTTACTCCTGACAGGAGGCGACGATGCCTGCCGCCACCAACCCCGCTGAGACTCCCAGTGCGCGGGCAGCAGGCCGCGGCTTTGTGGCCTCCGGCCTGGGAATCGCACTGTTCTCCTCCGCCGTCTTCGGAATCTCCGGATCCTTTGCCAAGGCGCTGCTGGAGACCGGCTGGTCTCCGGGTGCCGCCGTGACCGCGCGCCTCACCGGTGCGGCCCTGATCCTGGCCATTCCGGCCATCCCGGCGTTGCGCGGCCGGTGGCACCAGCTGCGCGACAACTGGCTCACCATCGTCCTGTTCGGCCTTATCGGCGTGGCTGCGTGCCAGCTGTTCTACTTCAACGCAGTGGCCCGGCTTTCGGTAGGTGTGGCACTCCTGCTGGAGTACCTGGCCCCCGTGATGATTGTGCTGTGGCTCTGGGCCGCCAGCCGTAAACGTCCACGCGTACTGACTTTCGGCGGGACGCTGTTGTCGCTCGCGGGCCTGGTCCTGGTCCTTGACCTCACGGGCACCGTCAAAATCGACGTCATCGGTGTGTTCTGGGGAATAGCGGCCGCGGTGTGCCTGGCCATGTACTTCTTTATCACCGCCAAGGAGAACGACTCCCTGCCGCCCATCGTCCTCGCCTCCGGCGGCCTCATGGTCGGGGCGGCCGTGATGTGGCTGGCCGCCGCAACCGGCCTGCTGCCCATGGCTTTCAGTACTGCGGACACCAGGCTCGGGCCGTGGGTCACCCCATGGTGGGTGTCCCTGGGTGGGCTGGTGGTCCTGGCGACGGTGCTGGCGTACGTATCCGGAATCATGGCAGCCCGGGCCCTTGGCTCCAAAGTGGCCTCGTTCGTTTCGCTGACCGAGGTGCTGTTTGCGGTGGTATGGGCGTGGCTGCTCCTCGGGGAACTCCCCGGTGCCATCCAGCTCCTGGGCGGAGTCCTCATTGTTGGCGGAGTCATCCTGGTCAGGCTCGATGAACTCAGGAGCTCCGTCGACGCACCGGTAGAAGACTCCGGAGCGCTCCGACGAAAGGAGCACTCGCCGCTGGAGCATGCGAACGACGTCGAACCCGTTCCCTGACGGTCGGCCCGCCTGCGGAACCGCGGCCACAGCAGAAACGCCGGCGGGCCCGGACACTGTGTTGTGTCCGGGCCCGCGGGTGATGCTGCGCTGGCTAGCGTGAACCGTGTGAAGCGTCCGACTGCTCCTGGGCGTTGCGCGTGGCCTTCTGGCTGGCTTCCTTCAGGGCCTCGGCAACCTTGGTCAGCTGAGTCATGTGCTCGCCGGACCACTGCTGCTTGAACGCGTCCGCGTCCGGGCCCATCCACTGC
>DATFAE010000341.1:0-1664 GCA_035254945.1 Arthrobacter sp.
ACGAAGGAGCCCCTCATGGCACCCGCCGATTTCACTACCGGTGCCCGCCCGGTCAAAGCTGCCCGCGGCACCGAGCTCACCGCCAAGTCATGGCAGACGGAAGCACCGCTGCGCATGCTGATGAACAACCTGGACCCGGAGGTGGCCGAACGCCCCGATGACCTGGTGGTCTACGGCGGCACCGGCCGCGCTGTCCGGTCCTGGGCCGCGTTCGATGCCATCACCCGCACCCTGGAAACCATGGAAAAGGACGAGACCCTCCTGGTCCAGTCCGGCAAGCCGGTGGGCGTGTTCCGCACCAGCGAATGGGCGCCCCGCGTTCTGCTGGCCAACTCCAACCTCGTGGGGGACTGGGCCAATTGGCCTGAATTCCGCCGGCTCGAGGCTGAGGGCCTGATGATGTATGGCCAGATGACCGCCGGGTCCTGGATCTACATCGGCACCCAGGGCATCCTGCAGGGCACCTTCGAAACCTTTGCCGCGATCGCCCGCAAGCTCACCGGGGACGAGAACGGCACCCTCGCCGGCACCCTGACCCTCACCGGCGGCTGCGGCGGCATGGGCGGCGCGCAGCCGCTCGCCGTCACCCTGAACGACGGCGCCTGCCTGATCGTCGACGTCGACGAGACCCGCCTGCGCCGCCGCGCCGGCAAGCGCTACCTCGATGAGGTGGAAACCGATCTCGACGCCGCCATCGCCAAAGTGCTCAAAGCCAAGGAAGAGCGCCGCGGCTGGTCCGTCGGGTATGTCGGCAACGCCGCTGAGGTTTTCCCCGAGATCCTGCGACGCCACAACGCCGGCGAACTGACCGTGGACATCGTCACCGACCAGACTTCCGCCCACGATCCGCTGTCCTACCTGCCCGAGGGCATCACCGTGGCGGAATGGCACCGCGAGGCCGAAGCAGACCCGGAGGGTTTCACCAAGAAGGCCCAGGCGTCCATGGCCCGGCACGTCCAGGCGATGGTGGAGTTCCAGGACGCCGGCGCCGAGGTGTTCGACTACGGCAACTCCATCCGCGACGAAGCCCGCAAGGGCGGCTACAGCCGCGCGTTCGAGTTCCCCGGCTTCGTCCCGGCCTACATCCGCCCGCTGTTCTGCGAGGGCCTGGGCCCGTTCCGCTGGGTGGCCCTGTCCGGTGACCCGGAGGATATCCGAGTCACCGACGCGGCGATCAAGGAACTGTTCCCGGAGAACAAGCACCTGCACCGCTGGATCGACGCCGCCGCCGAACGCGTCGAGTTCGAAGGCCTGCCGGCCCGCATCTGCTGGCTGGGCTACGGCGAACGCGCCAAGGCCGGCCTGCTGTTCAACCAGCTCGTCAAGGAAGGCAAGGTCAAGGCGCCCATCGTGATCGGCCGGGACCACCTCGACTCCGGCTCTGTCGCCTCCCCGTACCGCGAGACCGAGGCCATGGCCGACGGCTCCGACGCGATCGCCGACTGGCCGCTGCTCAACGCCCTGCTCAACACCGCCTCCGGCGCCACCTGGGTCTCCATCCACCACGGCGGCGGCGTCGGCATCGGCCGCTCCATCCACGCCGGCCAGGTCTCCGTCGCCGACGGCACCGACCTCGCCGCGGAAAAGCTCGAACGCCTCCTCACCAACGACCCCGGCATGGGCGTCATCCGCCACGCCGACGCCGGCTACGACCGCGCCCTCGA
>DATFAE010000342.1:0-7986 GCA_035254945.1 Arthrobacter sp.
TGTATTCGTCAAAGTCCCTCTTAAGGTGTTGCAGGTGCGTAGTGACTTTGACGACGTCGGCGAAAGTGGCGCCGGCTTCGGTGAGAACTGCCTCGATATTGCGCAGCACCTGCCGGGTCTGTTCCGCTACGCCCTCGGGAACTTCGCCAGTGGCAGGGTCCTGGGGACCGAAACCTGCGGTGTAGAGGAACCCGTTGGCGACGATGCCCTGGCTGTACGGCCCCACGGGCGCAGGGGCGTTGGGAATGACGATTGCCTTCTTGCTCATGGTTCTCCTTATTGAGTGTTACTTGGTGGCTGAGGATGCGATTGCGGCGTGGACGGTGTCCAGGACGATCTGCGCCTCGCCGTTCTGAAGCAGGTCCGGTCCGATCCAGAATCCGTGCGGTGTACCGTTCCGCAAGTCTGGGTGGACGGCGACTCGCGGGTTTGCTGCTTCCAGTGCAGCCAACACCCGGGCTGCCCGGGCGCTGTCGTTGAGGCCGACGTAGAGGCGGGGGACCGGCTGGCCAGCTTCGTTCAGGGCCTCAAGACGCAACGAAACACCGGCCAGGTTCATGAGTTCCTGATGCCAGCCTTCCACCGTCGCTAACCATTGGTAATGGAGCGAGGCGTGATCAAGGTTGACGAAGCGTTCGACGGCGGCCATGAGTCCCGCGATCTCTTCCTTCCCGGCTTTCATAGCACGGGCCCAGCGCTGGAAGGGCGCACCGTTTTGGCGGGCCGCTTCGATGATGTCGGGGTTTCCCACCATGAGTCCGCTAGCTTGCGGCCCGCGGAGCGCCTTCCCTCCGGAAAATACAGCAACGTCCGCGCCCAACTCCTGGGTGAAGTGCCAAAGGTTCTCGACCGGAGGGAGCTGAGCGGCCGCATCGACGATAACCGGTATCCCCTTCTTTTTGGCAATGCGTACAACTTCGGGAAGGGGCAGTGCGACCTGAGGTAGATGGGAGCCTGCCACGTACAGGATGGCGGCCGTGCGGTCCGTGATGGCCGACTCCAGCTCCCAATCAAACGTCTGCTGAATATTGCCGATCTGGCGGATCGTGACCCCTGACATTGCTATCGCTGCATCATAGGGAATGCGGTGCGCCGCGTGCATAACGACTTCGCTGGGGGCGAGGTCGCGACCTGGGAATTCGGTGAGGACCCGGGGGTCTCCTTTGCTGCGGATGCCCAGGAGCGCAAGGATAAGGGCCGCAGCGCAGCCGGATGTGACATAGGCGGCGTCATTGCGGGTAATTTCAGCCAAACGTTTCCCGGCGGCCAGGTGCAGTTCGTGCATATCGACAAAAGAACCCGCCGCCTCCTTCATCGCGTCCAGCACCTCCGCGGGCATCAGGGACCCACCGAGAGCGGTGAAGGTTGTGGCGGCGTTTACAACGGGTTTTAGGCCCAGGCCGGAATAGAAGTTCATGCTGCCTTGCCTTCGTGTTAGCCGAGGTGGCGGGAAATGGTCTGGGCGGTGCTGCGAATATCCTCCAAATGCACCAGGAGGTCCTCCACCGTGGCCACGGCCTTGATGGCAGTGAGGGAGATGGCGCCTACCGCGCTCCCGCTGGAGTTCGTGATGGGCACGGCGATGCAATTGACGAAGTCCTCGAACTCCCCGTTGTCGACCGCCCACCCCCGGTCTTTTATGACGGCCAACTGCTCATCAAGCGCCTCGCGTGTGGCAAGCGTGTTTGGCGTGAACGCTTTCCACTCCACACCCGCCAGAATGGAATCCCGGCGGCTCCGCGGAAGCTGGCTGAGTATTGCTTTGCCCACCCCGGTAACGTGCGGCAGCACAGTCTTTCCAATGCGGGAGTACATCCGGACACTGTCCTGCCCCTCCACCTTGTCCACATACATCACCGTTGATTCGACAAGCTGCGCCAAATGGATCGTCTGGCCCGTGCGCGCATGCAGGCGCCGGATCTCGTCATGGGCGACGGCTCGCATGTCAAGACTGTCCAGGGCCTGCTGGGCGATCGCGATCATTGCCGGTCCGATGCTGTAATGGCCGTTCCCCCGCCGCAGCACAAAACCTGCCTCTTCCAGTGTCTGCAGCTGACGCAGGACAGTTGAGCGGTGCACATTGAACCGCTTGGCCGTCTCGCTCAGACTCCGGGGGCCCTCACCCAGGAACTCGAGGATTTCGGTTGCCCGCTGCACGGCTTGAGACATTCACTCCCCTTATATACTCGCAGTGTTCCAACATTCTTGCACACCCCTGTGCAAAGAGTGCAACATTTCTTACTTCGGCGGAGGCTGCCATGGGTGATTTGGTTTTGCGGGGCGGTTCGATCATTGACGGTGCGGGCAGGCCAGCGTATTTGGCTGATATTGCGATCAGCGAGGGGCGCATCAGCAGCATCCTTCCTCCGGGCCAGGACTTCAGCGGTGAGGAGCTGAATGTTGCCGGTTTGGTGGTCTCGCCCGGGTTCATCGATATGCATGCACACTCGGACCTCGCCGTCCTGGCTGATCCTGGGCATGTCTCCAAGGTGGCCCAAGGGATCACCTTGGAGGTGGTGGGCCAGGACGGGCTGGGGTACGCGCCAGTCAACGATGAAGTGATGTCTGCAACCCGGGAGCAAATCGCAGGTTGGAATGGTACCCCTGATCTGGACTACTCATGGCGAAGTATCGCGGACTATCTGGCAAAAGTAGACGAAGGAGCGGCAGTCAACGTTGCAGTGCTCGTACCCCACGGCACCGTGAGAATGATGGTCATGGGCACTGAGTCGCGTGCCGCCACTGACGACGAGCTAGGCAGGATCCGGGACATTGTGGCCCAGGGGCTGCGGGACGGTGCCATGGGAATGTCCACAGGCCTGACCTACACGCCGGGCATGTACGCCTCTGATGAGGAGCTGGTTCATGCATTGGCCGCCGTCAAGGAAATTGGTGGTTACTACTGCCCCCACCACCGGAATTACGGAGTGAACGTGGTGGAGGGTTACCAGGCCTGTTTGAAGATCGCCGGCGCCGCGGAGGTTCCGCTGCATCTGGCCCACTGCCATGTCAATTTTCCGCAGAACAAGGGCAGGGCCGTTGAAGTATTGGCCGCGATTGACGAAGCCATGGGGGCCGGTCTGGACGTCACCCTTGATTCCTACCCCTACCTGGCAGGGGCGACGTATTTGGCGGCACTGCTCCCGAGTTGGGTCCACGAAGGCGGCAAGGACGCTATGCGCCGGCGGCTGGCAGACCCGACAGTTCGGAAGCGGATCCTTCACGAGATCGAGGTGGAGGGATCCGATGGGCATCACGGTGTGCCGATGGATTGGACCACGATCGTCATCGCCTCCACCCAGCAGACCGACAATGCCTGGGCGGTGGGTAAGACCGTGGCGGAAATGGCAGGGGAACGCCTCGCCTCCGCGGGCGATGCATTCCTGGACCTGCTTGTTGCTGATGATTTTGGTGCAGGTTGCCTGGTGCAGGTTGGCAACGAGGAGAATGTGCAGGCAGTCATGCGCCATCGCGCCCACACGGTGGGCAGCGACGGCATTCTGGTGGGCGACCGGCCCCACCCGCGTGGGTGGGGAACTTTTCCACGCTTCCTGGGCCACTACGTCCGGGAGCTTGGCGTTATGAGCCTGGAAGAAGCGGTCCTGCACGCGACGTCGAGGCCGGCCCGTCGGCTGGGTTTGGCCGACCGGGGCGTGGTCAAAGTGGGCAATTGGGCCGACCTGGTCGTCTTTGACGCCGCGGCAGTGGGATCCCGCGCCACGTACGACAACCCCAAAGTGCTGCCCGACGGTATCCATCACGTTTTTGTCAACGGTGAGGCAACCATACGCGGAGGAACCCGCACTTCAGCAAAACCGGGACGGGCCGTCCGCCGTTTGCAGAAATAGCACACCACTATTTACAGCCCGGGCCGAAGCTGACAATATAGCAAATACGCAACACGTGTTGCAACATATGCACAAATCGGGAGTCCTCGTGAAGATTCGAACAGTGATGAAGAGTGGAGCCGTTGCGGTTGCCCTGAGCCTTGCGCTATCTGGTTGCAGCGGTGGGGGAGGCGGCGGCGGTACAGAGGAGACAGGCCCGGCCGCCGCTGAGGGAGGAACGCTTACTTTCGCCAACTGGCAGTGGCTGGAGAAGGGCCGCGGTGACAACATCCTGGCCGCAGTCAAGGAATACGAAAAAGTCAATTCCAAGGCGAAAATCGAGAAGCAGGAAATTACCCGCGCCGACTACGAGAAAACCATCAGCACCCAGATTGGCTCGGGTGCCGGACCGGACATTCTGATCGTTCCGGACCCGTTCTTTCCCGAGCTGGCGTCCAGCGGTGCCCTTGAGCCCCTGGACGGCATCCTGGATTCGAACAGCGAAAAAGCCCTACGCAAGACGAATGAAAACTACAAGTTCGACGGCCAGCAGCTCGGTTTCATCTGGGAGGCAGTGCCTTACGCACTGTTCTACAACAACGACATCATGTCGGCAGCCGGGGTAAAGCCGCCAACAACGGCCGATGAACTTGTTACCGCTGCCAAGACAATCAAGGACAAGACTGGGAAAACGGGTTTCGTTGTCCGGCACCAGCTCAATGAGGAGGCGCCTTGGTTCACGGACTACAGCAACTGGGTCTTCGGATTCGGCGGAAAGTGGTCCGACGGCAAGAAGCTCACCCTGAACAGTGACGAAAACGTTGCTGCTGCAGATGCTTTCCTCAAGGCATACAAATCCGGAGGATTCGGCGTAGGCGATGATGCCTCAACATACCGGAGCAAGTTCTCCGCCGGGGAAGTCGGAATGGTCATCGACAACTCCTCTGCCCTGCTCACCATGGTTTCCAGCAAGGACGGTGTGAAGTCCACCCAGGTGTCGGCATCGCCATTGCCATTCCCGAAGGGCGGATCTGCCTATGCAGGCTTCTCCATAGGAATTAACGCCCACTCCAAGAACAAGGCGCTTGCCAAAGATTTCATCAAGTGGATGATGACGGCCGATGCGCAGTCTAAGTTCGTGGATGCCCTGTTCCCCTCCGGTATCGCCACTGGAGTGTCCGCCCCGGACGCCAAGATCAAAGCCAATCCATGGATCGACGCGTTCTACAAGCAGTTGGAGAACTCCTCTTCCGTGGTGATTCCGGGGTTCGAAACCAAGACACCCCAAGTGAGAACCATCGTCCTTACCCAAGTTGCACGAATGCTTACCACCGGCATATCGGCCAAGGAAGCAATGGATGCCGCCCAGCAACAGGCCTCCAGCCTGGCTCCCTAGCAAACGTACGGCTGCCCGGGCGGTTTACTGCCAGGGCAGCCCCCCTATCGAGAGAATCCATCGATGACCGCGACTACCACCGCTACCGCCCGCTCGGCGCCGGCAACCCCGCGCAAGCGCTTCAGCTGGACTCCGTATCTTTTTATCGGACTCGCCGTCCTGTATCTGCTCCTGTTCGCCGTCCTGCCACTGCTCAAGGGGCTTGATCTGAGCTTTACCAACACCCGCCTCCTAAACCCGACGGCGGGACGATATATCGGCGTCGACAATTACAACCATCTGCTGGGCGGAGGGGCGTTCTTCAAGTCAGTGGTAACCACGCTCATTTACACTGCCTTTACCGTTGTCCTGTCGCTGACACTCGGTACGGTCTCGGCCTTTGTCATTAACCGGTACTTTCCCGCACGCACGCTCGCCCGAGCCGTCATGGTGATGCCATGGGCTGTCCCCACGGTGGCCGTAGCGCTGGTGTTCCGATGGATCTACAACGACTCCACAGGCATCGCAAACGATGCCAGCAGCGCCCTGGGCCTCGGCGAACATGGCTGGCTGACCGATCCGGCGTACGGGATGCCCTCGGTGGTCATCGCCACGGTCTGGAAGGTGACTCCGTTCGTGATGCTGGTGGTTCTGGCCGCCCTGCAGTCGGTTCCCGAGGACCTCTACGAGGCGACCAGGATTGATGGAGCTGACAGCTACAGCACCTTTAAGCTCGTAGTCCTCCCGTTCCTGCTGCCCACCTTGCGCGTTGTCGCGCTGCTGATGACCATCTGGTCTTTCCGGCGCTTTGAGATCATCTGGCTGCTGACCGGGGGCGGGCCGGTGGACGCCACAAACACCATAGTCATCGACGTTTATCGGGAGGCCTTCAACAACAGCCAGCTGGGACTCGCGGCCGCCGCGGGCATGCTGGGCCTGGTGCTCTCCCTCGTGGTCACGGCGATTTATTTCGCCGTCGAACAGCGGGCCAATAAGCAGAACGGAATGAACTAATGATTGCGCACAGACGTCTAAGCGTAGGGGTGCGGGCCTTTCTGGCGTTGCTCTTGACCTGCCTTGCCGGGTTCCCGCTCTACTGGATCATCAATACTGCGATGACGCCCACCAACGATTTGTACCAGGGACAGCAGAAGATCGTTCCCGACATTTCAAGGACCTTCAGTCTCTTTTCTGTGCTGACGACGGACACACCGTTCCTGCGCTGGATGGCCAACTCCGCCATTGTCGCTTTTGGCACCACCTTCCTCAGCCTCATCCTGGCGACGATGGCGGCCTACGCGCTTTCGCGCTATAAGTTCGTGGGCAAAGGGCCGATGGGGTTCCTGTTCTTCGCCACGCAGATGCTTCCGGAGGCCCTGCTGGTGGTGCCCTTGTACTCGTTGTTTGCGGCGCTTGGACTGCTGAACCAGCTCGGGGGCCTGGTGCTCGTCAACACCGCATTCGCGATGCCGGTGGCACTGTTCATCCTGAAGTCCGCCATCGATAACATCCCCTTTGAACTGGAGGAATCGGCCCGGGTGGACGGTTGCAGCCCCCTGAGCATTCTCCAGGTCATGGTGGTACCGCTCGTGGCTCCCTCCATGGCAGCCGCCGCAGTCATCACATTCTTTGACGGGTGGAACGAGTACCTGTTTGCCACGACGTTCATTCGCGATCGTTCGTCCTGGGTCGCCTCCACCGGCCTCGCCTCCTTCATCGGCGAATTCTCGACGCCGCTGGATACCGTGTTCAGCGCGGCCTTGATTTTTACTGTCCCGGCCGTGGTCTTTTTCCTCCTCATGCAGCGCAAGATCGTCTCCGGACTCACCGCCGGATCAGTAAAGGGATAGTTCCATGCCAACGATTGAATTTGACCAGGTAAGCAAGAATTTTGCCGGCAGCACCGTCATCAAGGACTTCGACGCAACCGTGCCAGACAAGGAATTCCTGGTCCTCCTGGGACCGTCGGGCTGCGGTAAATCAACAATGCTCCGAATGATCGCCGGACTGACTGATATTTCCTCTGGTGAACTCCGTTTCGATGGCGTCGTGGTCAACAATCTGGAGCCCAAGAAGCGCAACATTGCGTTCGTTTTCCAGTCGTATGCCCTCTACCCCCACATGAGCGTGCGAGCCAATATCGGATTTCCATTGGTCATGGACAACTTCCGTTGGTGGCATCACATCCCCGTGGTCGGCGGCTTTGCCCGGCGCGCCCTCATGAAGCGCAAGGACATCGCCGCCAAGATTGATCAGGTCGCCGAAATGCTTGAACTCACCCCCTACCTGGACCGGCGGCCCAAGGCCCTCTCGGGAGGCCAGCGCCAAAGAGTTGCGGTAGCAAGGTCCCTGATCCGTGAACCAGCGCTTTACCTTCTGGACGAACCCCTCAGCAATCTCGATGCCAAGCTCCGCACCCAGATGCGGGCCGAAATTTCGGCACTCCACGATCGGGTGAAGAAGACTTTCGTCTACGTGACGCACGACCAGGTCGAGGCCATGACGATGGGAACGCGCATCATTGTCCTCAATGACGGGGTTGTCCAGCAGTACGGGACGCCCAAGGAAATTTACGACAGGCCCGCGAACACCTTCGTGGCCAAGTTCATCGGGGCCCCGCCTATGAACCTTATCCCCGTCACTCAAACCGGGCAGGGAACGGAGATGTTCGGCAACGTCCTGCCTTTTGCCCCTTCAGGAACTGCCGCGAGGGCCATGCAGCTCGGCATCCGTGCCGAGAAGGTCAACATCAATCCCGACGGACAGCAGGGCTACCAGGCGCAG